>DATIYI010000292.1:0-20837 GCA_035517695.1 Streptosporangiaceae bacterium | reverse complement strand
CCTATCCGGGTCCAGGCGCGCACGCCGGTCCAGGCCAGTACCCAGGTAAGAGTGATCAGGACCGCGGCCCAGGCCAACCGCCCGCTGCCGGTATACCCTGGCCGGTCACAACCCAGGGCGGTTCGCTGCCGCCCGGCCTAGGGGCCCCGCCACCACCGGGCGGGTCGGTACCTCCTCAGCCTGGATCGTTCACAACGATCACGGGGCCGGGTCCTGCAGAGCTCTTTCCTGGCCTGCCGCCCGCCGCCGCTGATGGCCAAGGCACCGGCGTGACGCCACCGCCGACCGGCCGGCACACCCGCCGCAGGAAGAAGATCCTCACCATTACCGCGGTAGCCGCCGCGGCGGCGGCCGCTGTTGCCGCCGTTGTCGTCCTGCACTCGGGCTCGGCGGCCAAGCGCGTCCTACAGCCGAAGCGACGCAGCCCGACCAGCCCGACGAGCCGGGCAGCGCCGCCGGTGAAACTCGCAAGCAACATCGACAACGTCAAGACCGACCCCAAACCGATCACGAGGGCCGAGATCTTCCCGAACAGCATGGTCTCGACTGATGGCCGTCAATTCATCCGCGTCGCGACCGCGGTCAGTCACAACTGCGCGCTGAGCGCGCGTGGCTCGTTTGCCCGGGCGCTGACGGCCGACAAATGCGAACGGGTTGTCCGGGCGACCTATGTCGACAGCTCAAGGCGTTTCGCGATCACCGCTGGCGTCGCGGCGCTGCCAACCAAGACGCTCGCCATGCGCGCCAACCGGGCCAAGAGGATGAGCCGGAACATGTGGTTCGCCGGGCTGGATGGCAAGCCAGGAAGCGGAGCACAGTTGATCTCCCAATCCGGTGGCTACGCATATGGCAGGGTCGAGGGCCGGTACATCATCTTCGCCTACGCGGCCTACAGCGACGGGCGGATGCCCACAGGAATGACCTCGCTTGACCATGTGGTGGAGTCGCTGAGCCGCTCATTCACCATGCTCGCCGAGCAACCGATCACCGCACGCGCCCAGGGTTAATGAAGCGCGCCAAGAAACCAACGATCACGGCGGACGCTCGCCCAGGTGAACCCTCGCCGGAGATCGAACGAGCTTGATCGTTGGCCCGTAACTGACCCAGGATGTGCCACAGCGGGTCGTATACGACCAGCAATTGCCCATCGACGGTCACCGGCGGCACCTGGGGCCACCGGTGTCGGGCGGGTAACACACCTGCTCGAGGCAGAGCCCATGCGGCGGTGCCACGTTGACGGCAGGGTCCCTTACCCCTCTGGCCAGCACCTCAGCCGGCCATCCAACCGGCCTGCGACCATCGCCGACGGCGAACATCGCACCGACGAGCGCACGGACCATGTTGTGGCAGAAGGCGTTCGCCACGACCGTCGCGACCGCCACTGCCGCGCCTTCGCGTGCCCACTCCATCTGGATGAGCCGCCGGACGGATGTCGCGCGATCGCGCCGCTTGCAGAAGGCGGCGAAGTCGTGCTCGCCCACGAGCGCGGAGGCCGCCACGTTCATCGACGCCACGTCCAGCGGGCGCCGATGGGCCACGGTGTCGTGCCTGCGCAGCGGGTCGACGCCGAGGGGGTCGTCGGATACGCGATAAGAGTAACGGCGCCAAAGCGCCGAGAACCGCGCATCAAACTCCGCGGGCACTGTACACGCCGCAAACACGCGGACATCGGTGGGGAGCAACCCGGCGAGCCGCCGCACAGCCTGGCCTTCGAGGTGCGCCCACGCCTGCACGGGCGCATCGAAATGCGCCACCTGCCCTCGCGCGTGCACTCCGGCATCCGTTCGCCCGGCAACGGTTAGCCGCGGGGCATCCGGCACGCGAAGCAGCCGGGCCACGGCCTCTTCCACGACGGCCTCGACCGTCCGCCGACCGGGCTGCCGCGCCCAGCCGGAGAACGCCGCGCCATCGTAGGTCAGATCGAGCCGGACCCTAACGGCTGCCGCAGCGGCTAGCTCAGGAGTGCCGGCCATCCTGACGCTCGGCGTTGTCGTCGGCTCCCACGGTGTCGTGCGGAGCGTCTGCGGCCCCGGCTGTCCCTGCCTCGTCGGCTGCCGCGGCCTCGCCGGCAGCGTCGGCTCTCCCTGCCTCGCCGGCAGCATCGACAGCGTCGGCTGCCGCGGCCTCGCCGACAGCGTCGGCAGCGTGCGCCTCCGCGACCGCCTCAGCCTCCGACGCCCCGCCTGCCTCGTCCTCGGCGTCTACCGCCACGTCGGCCTCGCCCACTACTGCGTCCGCGGCTGCCCGGTCTGCCGCTCGCGTGGTCGCTGGAGTTGTAGCTGGAGCCGTGGCGGCGGGCGCGGTCCTGCGGATCCTGCGCCGACGCGCCGTGGGTGCCTGCACCTCATCGGTGACAAGCTCGATCACGGCCATCGGCGCATTGTCGCCCCTGCGCGGGCCGATCTTCGTGATGCGGGTGTAGCCACCAGGCCGGGTCGCAAAGCTCGGGCCGATCTCCGTGAACAGGGTGTGCACGACGCTCTTGTCGGTGACAAGGGTGAGGACCCTCCTGCGCGCGTGCAGGTCACCTCGCTTGGCGAAAGTGATCAGCCGTTCGGCGACCGGACGGAGCCTGCGCGCCTTGGCCTCGGTCGTCGTGATGCGCCTGTGCTCGAACAGCGCGGTGGCGAGGTTCGCCAGGATGTGCCGCTGGTGGGAAGAACTGCCACCCAGCCGTGGGCCCTTGGTGGGCGTGGGCATGTTGTCCTACTCCTCGTCTGCTGCCTGCCAGACCGCACTGCGGCCGGTTCGTTCGTCTTCGCTGCTGAGCCCAAGCTCAGAAACATAGCCGGGGCTCAGCAGCGGGTAATTCAGCGCTGCCCTGCCTGCTGGCACCGCCCTGCCTGCTGGCGCCGCCCTGCCTGCTAGTACTGCTCTGTCTCGACGTAGCTCTGGTCGTCGTCCGCACCGAAGCTGTCCGCCGCCGTACCAGGATCGAACCCGGGCGGTGAGTCCTTGAGCGCAAGCCCCATGTCGATCAGCTTCTGCTTGACTTCCTCGATCGACTTGGCGCCGAAGTTGCGGATGTCGAGCAGATCCTGCTCGCTGCGGGCCACAAGTTCACCCACCGTGTGGATGCCCTCGCGCTTCAGGCAGTTGTACGAGCGGACGGTGAGGTTCAGCTCCTCGATCGGCAGCGCGAGATCCGCGGCGAGCGCGGCGTCCGTCGGCGACGGCCCCATGTCGATTCCCTCGGCATCGACGTTGAGCTCGCGTGCTAGGCCGAACAGCTCGACGAGCGTCTTCCCAGCACTCGCCACCGCGTCACGCGGCCGCAGGCAGGGCTTGGTCTCCACGTCGAGGATGAGCTTGTCGAAGTCGGTGCGCTGTTCCACACGGGTGGCTTCGACCTTGTAGGTCACGCGCATCACGGGCGAGTAGATCGAGTCTATCGGGATGCGGCCGATCTCCTGGCCCGGTTGCTTGTTCTGGGTCGCGGAGACGTACCCGCGGCCACGCTCGACCGTGAGCTCCATTTCCAGTTTGCCCTTGCCGTTCAGGGTCGCGACGTGCAGGTCCGGGTTGTGCACTTCGACCCCCGCGGGTGGCGCGATGTCGGCGGCCGTCACCTCCCCGGGGCCCTGCTTGCGCAGGTACATCACAACGGGCTCGTCATGCTCGGAGGAGACCACGAGCTCCTTGAGGTTCAGGATGATGTCGGTGACGTCTTCCTTGACCCCTGGAACAGTCGAGAACTCGTGCAGCACCCCTTCGATCCTGATGCTGGTGACCGCTGCACCGGGGATGGAGGACAGCAGGGTACGCCGGACCGAGTTGCCGATCGTGTAGCCGAAGCCGGGCTCCAGCGGCTCGATCACGAACCTGGAGCGGAACTCGTCTACCTGCTCCTCGGTGAGGGCCGGACGCTGAGCTATGAGCATCTTTCTTCCTTTCCGCGACGCCCGCTATTTGACGTCGCGATGTTTCGTGGGCGGCGGAGACAGCGATCATCCCGCCGGCCACGTGTTACTTCGAGTAGTACTCGACGATGAGCTGTTCTTGGACCTGGGTGTCGATCTGGGCGCGAGCCGGCAGCGTATGGACAAGGATGCGCATCTTGTCCGCGACCACATCGAGCCACGCGGGAACCTGGCGTTCGCCCGCCTCGGCGCGCGCGATGACGAACGGGGTGAATTCACGGGACTTCTGGCGCACGTCGATGATGTCGTTGTCGGACACCCGGTACGAGGGGATGTCCACCTTCTTGCCGTTGACCAGGAAGTGACCATGCCGCACCAGCTGGCGCGCCATGTCGCGGCTCTTCGCGAACCCGGCACGGTAGACCACGTTGTCCAGCCGGCTCTCGAGCAGCTGCAACAGGTTCTCACCCGTCTTGCCGCGCCGACGCGACGCTTCCTCGTAATAACCGCGGAACTGCCGCTCGAGCACGCCGTAGATCCGGCGCGCCTTCTGCTTCTCCCGAACCTGGACCAGGTACTCGCTCTCCTTGGGACGGCCACGGCCATGCTCGCCAGGCGGGTAGGGCCGGATCTCAATCGGGCACTTTGGTGAGTCGCACTTCGAGCCCTTGAGGAAGAGCTTCATTTTCTCGCGGCGGCACAGCTTGCAGTCCGCGCCGGTATAACGAGCCATCTATCGAAAACTCCCGTCTACCATCTTACGTTTTAACCTCTCCTTGGCTCAGCGTGGCCCTTGACCGTTGACGATGGGTCAAAACGCAAGATCATACCCGGCGCCGTTTCGGCGGCCGGCAGCCGTTGTGCGGAACCGGGGTCACGTCCTGGATCGAGCCCACCTCGAGGCCGGTCGCCTGCAGCGACCTGATCGCGGTCTCACGGCCCGATCCTGGGCCCTTGACGAAGACGTCAACCTTGCGCATGCCGTGCTCCATGGCGCGGCGCGCGGAGGCCTCAGCCGCCATCTGGGCGGCGAACGGCGTCGACTTGCGCGAGCCCTTGAAGCCGACCTGACCGGACGACGCCCATGAGATGACGTTGCCCATCGGGTCGGTGATAGATACGATCGTGTTGTTGAACGTGCTCTTGATGTGGGCGTGCCCGTGAGCGACGTTCTTCCGTTCTTTGCGGCGCACCTTCTTGGCCGCGCCGCGGCTGCTGCTCTTCGGAGGCATCTGCTCCCAAACTCCCAGAGGTCATCGGTCCGCGGCGACGCTTGCCGCGTTCCACGGCGGACTACCAGTTACTTCTTGCCGACCTTCTTCTTGCCGGCCACGGTCTTCTTCTTGCCCTTGCGGGTGCGGGCGTTGGTCTGCGTGCGCTGACCATGCACCGGCAGCCCTCGACGGTGCCTAATGCCCTGGTAGCACCCGATCTCGACCTTGCGGCGGATGTCCGCCTGCACCTCGCGGCGCAGGTCGCCTTCCACCTTGTAGTTGGCCTCGATCCAGTCACGCAGCCGGACAAGCTCGTCGTCGCCAAGCTGGTGGACGCGCATGTCCGGGCTGACGCCGGTGGCATCGAGCGTTTGCAG
The DNA here is from genome assembly GCA_035517695.1 of Streptosporangiaceae bacterium. Lineage (GTDB taxonomy): Bacteria > Actinomycetota > Actinomycetes > Streptosporangiales > Streptosporangiaceae > DATFVJ01. The sequence goes on along the minus strand of DATIYI010000292.1, from coordinate 15,386 downwards.
GGCGCGGGTCCGGCCCACACCGTAGATGTAGGTAAGTGCTACCTCGAGCCGCTTGTCGCGGGGAAGGTCGACGCCTACGAGGCGTGCCATCTTGGGCAGCTCTCCTTCTGGTTGACGGAGGTCCTGCGCGCCGCCTCTCCGCCACTGCCCGGGCGGAGCCCCGGCCTCCGTGCCGGGGGTTGCATCCGGCCATACCAACCGGAGCTGCGGAACACGTCTTCTGTTATTCGCCCGCTCCCCTTAGGCAGCAGGCGGCGCACCAACTCGTGGCGGCTGGTCGTGGGTCGCCGACGGGTCGTCGTATGTCGTAGTGGGTGACGCAGCCGCCGCGCGCGCCGCGAGTTCGGCGGCGCGTGCGGCGCTGGTCAGCCCTGACGCTGCTTGTGCCGTGGGTCCGAGCAGATGACCATTACCCGGCCATGCCTGCGGATGACCCGGCACTTGCTGCAGATCCTCTTGACGCTTGGCTTGACCTTCATGGTGGTCTCCCTGGATTCGCGGTCCGCAAGGACCGGTCGCCCGCGGCTCCTTTGTCACTTGTAGCGGTCTTGTTGCTTTTAGCGGTTCTGTTACTTGTAGCGGTACACGATCCGCCCACGACTGAGGTCGTAGGGGCTCAGCTCGACGACGACCCTGTCATCGGGCAGGATCCGAATGTAGTGCATCCGCATCTTGCCGCTGATATGGGCGAGAACCTTGTGCCCATTGTCGAGTTCGACCCGGAAGAATGCGTTCGGGAGTGACTCGACAACCGTGCCTTCGATCTCGATGGCACCGTCCTTCTTGGGCATATGCTCCGCGCTTCACTGAAGGGCCGTGTCCGGCCTGGTGGTCGTGATGGTTGTGGTGCCATGCGCTGCTGCGGTCATGGGGCCTGCGGTCATCGGGCACCCTGCAGCCCCATCCCAAAGCACCGAGTGCAGAGTTTACGCGACAAGCGGCGCCAACGCGAATCCTTCCGGCCACCCGCAGCAGGTCCCGGGCGAGGCTGGAGGGTTCACTGGTCGCCTGGTGCGCCGCTGCCAGGATCGGCCGGCCCGCCCCGCTGGTTGTCGTGCCGGTCACCATGGCCGGAGCGCAGGTCGCGCCTCAGTTGGTGACGCTGCGCACGTAATTGGTCGCGCGCGTCGTGGCGTCGTGCCCGCCACTCGTCCCTACTCTGGCCGCGGCCGTGGGGTCCCTGCGGCGGCCCTCCGCTGAAGATCCAGCGCCCCAGCATCACTGCGCCCCAGGGACCGATGATCCAGACGGGCCAGAAATAGGCGCTCCCAGCTGAGCTGACGCCCACGCTGATCAGCCAGATCACCGTCAGGACCAGGCTAACCGAGGCCCAGGCCCCCCAGGCAGCGCGCCAGGCGGGCGAGATCCGGCCGACCCCACGGGTAGCCGGCGGCCGCGGCGGCGGAACGAACCGCTGGTTAGCTGGAATCGGCAACTGGTATAGGTCGATCGCGGGCAGATCAGCCAGCACCTCGTCCAGTTCCCCGAGCGTCTTGGCCGCGTACACACGGTCCAGGCGTTCCTGGAACTCCTCCACCGTCAGCCGGCCCGTCGCGTGATGCTCGCGCAGCGCTTCCGCTGCGCGATCGCGATCAGCGTCGGATGCACGGATCCGGGGATCGGACGGCATCGCAACTCACCTCAGCTTTTCGAGCTCGCGGCGGCACCGGCCGCTGCGGCGATGCTGCCCAGCCGGCTCGCTCCGCCGTCGGCCGCGGTCAGCACCCACGGCCCGGCTGCTGTGATCGCGACCGTGTGCTCGAAGTGCGCCGACCACGAGCCGTCCGCTGTCACCACGGTCCAGTCGTCAGCGAGCAGTTCCGTCGCACGACTGCCCGCGGTCACCATCGGCTCGACCGCGAGCGCCATGCCCTCCCTGAGCAGGGGCCCGTGGCCCGGCGGGCCGTAGTTCGGCACAGAAGGCGGCATGTGCATCTCGGTACCTATGCCATGCCCCACATACTCTTCGACGATGCCGTATTCACCACTGGATCGGACACAGTCTTCGATGGCGTGTGAGATGTCGGTAAGCCGGCGCCCGGCCCTGGCGTTCGCGAGTCCTTGCCAGAGCGCCTCCTCACACACCGCCAGCAGCCGGGACATGTCCGCTGAAATCGCGCCGACTCCCACGGTGAGCGCGGCATCAGCGTGCCAGCCGTCCACGATAGCCCCGCAATCGATGGAAACTATCGAACCACCGCGCAGCCGTTTGGTCTCGCGGGGGATGCCATGCACGATCTCCTCGTCCACCGACGTGCAGATGGTGGCAGGAAACCCGTGGTAGCCCTTGAACGAGGGGACGCCGCCCGCGCCGCGGATGCGCTCTTCTGCGATGGCGTCAAGCTCCGCGGTCGTCACACCCGGCTGCGCCGCAGCGGCCACCGCTTGCAGCGTCTCGGCCACAAGCACCCCAGCCTCGCGCATCTTCGCGACCTGCGCCGGGGACTTCAGCTGGATCGCTGGCTTATGACTTCTCCACACAGATCCCCCTCTGTCGGGATTAGAGGTTACCCGCCAGTGCGCGCCGCGAGCTGCTGCCGGTCAGCTGACGAACGGCCGCAAGGCTCCGATGGCACGCGCGGTGACCTCTTCGACCGGGCCGGTGGCATCGATGCCGAGCAGAATTCCCTCATCCGCATAGAACGCGATCAGCGGCGAGGTCTGTTCCTGGTAGACCTCCAGCCGGTGCCTGATCGTATCTTCGCGGTCATCATCGCGCTGGAATAGCTCGCCGCCGCAGTCGTCGCAGATATCCCGCCGGGCCGGCGGATCGAAGAGCACATGGCAGACCCGTCCGCAGCGGTGGCACGTGCGCCTGCCGGACAGCCTGCGTACCACCTCGTCGTCGTCGACGACGAGTTCGAGCACCAGTTCCAGCCGGATGTCCCACTCGGTCAGCATCTTCTTCAGCGTCTCGGCCTGCGGGACGTTCCTCGGAAAGCCATCGAGCAGGAAGCCCTCTTGCGTGTCATCCTCTGTCAGCCGATCGCGCACCATCGCGATGGTTATCTCGTCAGGGACCAGGTCACCTAGGTCCATGTAAGCCTTCGCCTTGCGGCCAAGAGCCGTGCCGTTGCTCACGTTGTAACGAAAGATGTCACCTGTCGAGATTTTCGGGATCGCCAAGTGAGACGAGATGAACTGGGCCTGTGTCCCCTTCCCCGCTCCGGGGGGCCCGACGAGGACGATGCGCACTACCGCAGGAAACCCTCATAGTTACGTTGTTGCAGCTGGCTTTCGATTTGCTTCACCGTGTCCAGCCCCACGCCCACGGTGATCAGGATGCTGGTGCCGCCAAACGGGAACTGGTTGCTTGCGCCGACGACGGCGAGCGCGATCATAGGTATCAGGGCGATGAGACCCAGGTAGGGTGCGCCCGCGGCGGTGAGCCGGGTGAGCACATAGTCCAGATATTCGGCGGTGGGCCGCCCCGGCCGGATGCCGGGAATGAACCCACCCACCTTCTTCATGTTGTCGGCGACCTCGACGGGGTTGAAAGTGATCATCACGTAGAAGTAGGTGAAGAAGATGATCAGCACGAAAAACGCGAGCATGTAGAGCGGATGATCGCTCCTGGCCAGGTTGTTGTCGACCCACAGAGCCCAGCCCTTCGGATTGGTCGAGTTGCCGAGCAGAGACGCTGCGAGCTGCGGAATGTACAGCAGCGACGAGGCGAAGATGACCGGTATGACGCCCGCTTGGTTCACCTTGAGCGGGATATAGGTGGATGTCCCGCCATACATCCGGCGACCGACCATCCGTTTTGCGTACTGAACGGGGACGCGCCGCTGCGCCTGCTCCACGAACACGACACCGGCGATGATCGCGACCCCGATGATGAGGACCAGAGCGAGAACAAAGGGGCCTTTGACCCGGCCGATCTGGACCATCTCGCCTGGGAAGACCGCGATGACCTGGGTGAAAATCAGGATGGACATGCCATTTCCGACGCCGCGGTCGGTGATCAGCTCGCCCAGCCACATGATGACCGCGGTGCCGGCGGTCATGCAGATCACGATCGTGCCCTGGGTGAAGATCGACTGGTTCGCGAGAAGCTGCTGTGTGCAGCCGGTGGAGCTGAACAGCTTGCCCGACTTCGCCAGCGCCACGATGCCGGTGGACTGGAGGATCGCCAGGCCTATGGTCAGGTACCTGGTGTACTGGGTGATCTTCGCCTGGCCCGCCTGGCCTTCGTCCTTCAGCGCCTCAAGTCGCGGGATCACGACCGTAAGCAGCTGCAAGATGATGCTTGCCGTGATGTACGGCATGATGCCGAGCGCGAACACCGACAGCCGGAGGAGCGCGCCGCCACTGAACAGGTTCACCAGTTGATAGACGCCCGCCTGGCTGCTGCTGCCTTCCAGGCCGATACAGGCGTTGATGCCCTTCTCCGAGACACCAGGAGCGGGCAACGCGGAGCCCAGCCGGAACACGGCGATGATGAAGAGCGTAAACAGCAGCTTCCTGCGCAGGTCAGGCGTTCGAAACGCCCGGATGAACGCGGTAAGCATGCGCCGTCCTCGTATTGATGGGTGAACGTAGTCGGCCGCGCTCGCGGCGTAGTGTATTCGCTGCACTCTAACAGGAGCAGCGCGGAATACCGATACCGCGCGAGCCTGCGGTTAGTCCGGCGGTGGTCCCGTCATATCTCGGTCGCGGTCCCTCCGGCCGCCGTGATCTTGTCTTTAGCCGATGCGGAGAACGCGTGCGCGGTCACCCGAAGCGCGGTGCCCACCTCTCCGCTGCCGAGAACCTTGACAAGCTCACCCTTGCGGACGGCGCCCCTGGCGACCAGGTCGTCCGGGGTCACCTCACCGCCGTGCGGGTAGAGCGCGGCGAGCCGGTCCAGATTCACGACCTGGTAAGTCGTCTTGAACATGTCGTTGGAAAAGCCCCGCCGCTTCGGCACCCGCCGGTGCAAGGGCATCTGGCCGCCTTCGAACCGCGTCGGCACGGTGTCACGTGCCTTCGTGCCCTTGGTGCCGCGCCCAGCCGACTTGCCTTTGGATGCCTCGCCGCGGCCCACCCGGGTTTTGGTCCTGTGCGCGCCTGGCGCCGGGCGGAGGTGGTGCAGCTTCAGGCCCGCCCGCCCTGACACCGCGGTGCCACTTTCCGCGGAGCCCGCCGTATCGGTGCCCGCCACGTCGGCGGGTCGACGTGCGGTGGCCTTCGCCCTCGGCTTCGGTTTGGCCGGCGCCGTGTCGGCTGTGTCAGGCTCGGCCGCCGGCTGGTCCGGCGCGCCGCCAGTGTCGGCACCGCTCGCACTGTCAGCGGCTGGCACAGCATCGCCGGCCGCCACAGCATCGCCGGCCGACGCGGTGTCACTGGCTGGCGCCGCGGCCGGCTCCCGAGCCTCCACCTGCTCATCCGCCCGCTGGGCCGTGGCGCCGTGATCTGGGTTATCTGGCCCCGCCGGTGCGTCGTCCGACGGCACCGCCTTGTCAGCGTCTGCCATATTCAGTCGACCTCCTCGACGGTGACCAGGTGGCGCACCGTCTGGATCATGCCGCGGATCTCCGGCCTGTCTTCCTTGACGACCACGTCGCGGATCCGCTTCAGTCCGAGCGAGCGCAGCGATTCCCGCTGCGCGTGCGTGCCGCCGATTTTCGAGCGGGTCTGGGTGACTCTCAACCGTGCCATTCGTCAGCTCCCGCTCAGTTGTTCGCCGCCGCGGCGCGGGCCCGGAGCATCGCCGCCGGAGCGACGTCCTCAATCGCCAGGCCGCGCTTTGCCGCGATCTCCTCGGGGCGGTTCAGGCCCTTCAGCGCGGCAACGGTGGCGTGCACGACGTTGATCGGGTTCGAGGACCCGAGCGACCGTGAAAGCACGTCGTGGATCCCGGCACACTCGAGCACGGCACGAACCGGGCCGCCCGCGATGACGCCGGTACCTGGGCTGGCCGGCTTGAGCAGCACCACGCCGGCCGCTTCCTCACCCTGCACCGTATGCGGGATGGTGCCGGCGATGCGCGGGACCTTGAAGAAGTGCTTCTTGGCCTCCTCCACGCCCTTGGCGATCGCCGCAGGGACCTCTTTCGCCTTGCCGTACCCCACGCCAACCATGCCGTTACCGTCGCCCACCACGACGAGCGCGGTGAAGCTGAAGCGCCTGCCGCCCTTGACGACCTTGGCGACCCTGTTGATGGCCACCACGCGTTCAAGGTAGGCGGCCTGCTTGTCGGCGGCACCGCCGCGGCGGTCGTCGCGGCGATCTCGCCGCTCACCGCCGCCGCCCCGCCGCGGAGCTGCTGCCATTACTGATTCCTCATCTCGTCTTGCGGTGTCATCTAGAGGGCCAGCCCGCCCTCGCGGGCACCATCCGCGAGGGCCGCCACCCGGCCGTGATACCGGTAACCACCGCGGTCAAACACCGCGCTTGTGATGCCCGCGCTGACCGCGCGCTCTGCCAGCAGCTTGCCGACCCGCCGCGCCTTGGCCGTCTTGTCGCCCTCGGCGCCACGGAGGCTCTCGTCGAGGGTGGACGCTGACACGAGAGTGCGGCCGACCGTGTCGTCGACCAGCTGGGCGACCACGTGGCGGGCCGAGCGGCTGACGACCAAGCGGGGCCGCACCGCGGCTCCGCTGACCGACTTGCGTACCCGGAGGTGCCGGCGCGCGCGCGCCGCGGCCCGCGCCGACGTGCGCCTGCCCGCGCGCTTAGTGCGCGTAATACCGCCAGCCATCCTTACTTCCCAGCCTTTCCGACCTTGCGGCGGACCTGCTCGCCTTGGTACCGCACGCCCTTGCCCTTATAGGGATCCGGCTTACGGAGCTTACGTATGTTGGCCGCCACTTCGCCCACCCGCTGCTTGTCGATCCCCTCGACGGTGAACCTGGTGGGTGTCTCGACGGTGAACTTGATTCCGTCCGGCGGCTCGACCGTGACCGGGTGACTGTACCCGAGAGCGAACTCGAGGTTGGCGCCCCTTGCCTGGACGCGGTAGCCGACACCGACGATCTCCAGGGTCTTACGGTATCCCTGGGTCACGCCACCTACCATGTTCGCGATCAGCGTCCTGGAGAGGCCGTGCAGCGCGCGGTTGGGCCCCTCATCGTCCGGCCTGCTGACGGTGATGACGCCGTCCTGCTGCGCGACCGTGATCGGCACCGCAACGACGTGGCTGAGCGTGCCCTTCGGGCCCTTGACCGTAACCGCCCGGCCGTCGATGGTGACCTCGACTCCGCTCGGCACCTGGATTGGCAGCCGTCCTATACGTGACATCGCTGCTTCTCCTTACCAGACGAAGGCGAGGACTTCCCCGCCCACGCCACGCTTCTTGGCCTGCCTGTCGGTCATCAGCCCGGCCGATGTCGAGAGAATCGCGATGCCCAGGCCCCCGAGCACGCGGGGCAGGCCGTCCCTTTTCGCGTACACCCGCAGGCCCGGCTTGGACACGCGCTTCAACCCGGCAATCGACCGCTCGCGTGACGGCCCGAACTTCAGGGCTACCACGAGGTCCTTGCCGATATCGGCATCCTCGACACGCCACCCAGCGATATAGCCCTCCTGCTGGAGGATCTCGGCGATGTGTACCTTGATCCTTGAGTAGGGCATCCCCACGCTGTCGTGATATGCCGCGTTGGCGTTCCGCAGACGGGTCAGCATGTCTGCGATCGGGTCGGTCATCGTCATGGCCTAGTGGCCCTCCTCGCCGTGGTTTCCCTGGGTTCCCGTGAGGTTCCGTTGGCTCGCGCCTGGGACCTTCGGCGTGGTCGGTGGGTGCTGCTCGCACCCAGTGGTCGTCATCTAGTTATCGTCTCTGCCTGGCAGCGCCGCGCTCGCTGCGCCGTCGCGTCGGCACTCGTTCCGCACGGTCCAGCCCGTTACCAGCTGGACTTGGTGATGCCTGGCAACTCGCCGGCGTGCGCCATCTCGCGGAAGCAGATCCGGCACAGCCCGAATCTGCGGTACACGGCACGCGGGCGCCCACAACGGGAGCACCTGGTGTACCCCCGCACCTTGAATTTGGGCGTCCGCTTCGCCTTCGCGATCAGCGACTTCTTCGCCACAGTCAGTTCTCCTTGAACGGGAATCCGAGCCGCCGCAGCAGCGAGCGGCCCTCGTCATCGGTAGTGGCGGTGGTCACGACGGTGATGTCCATGCCACGCTGCCTGTCGACCTTGTCCGGGTCGATCTCATGGAACATGAGCTGCTCATTGAGGCCGAACGTGTAGTTGCCCCGGCCGTCGAACTGCCTGTCAGACAGGCCACGGAAGTCACGGATCCGTGGCAGCGCGATGGTCAGCAGCCGGTCGCAGAACTCCCACATCCGGTTGCCGCGGAGTGTCACGTGCGCGCCGATGGGCATCCCCTCGCGCAGCTTGAACTGCGCGATCGACTTCTTCGCACGGGCAATCGCGGGCTTCTGGCCGGTGATTACGGCCAGGTCCCGCACCGCGCCGTCGATCAGCTTCGCATCTCGTGCGGCCTCGCCGACGCCCATGTTGACCACGATCTTGGTCAGCCCGGGCACCTGCATGACGTTGCTGTAGCCGAACTCGCTCCGCAGTGCGGTCGCGATCTCCTCGGCGTACCTGACCTTGAGGCGCGGGGTAGGCACAGCCACGGCCTCGGCTGGAGCCGCTTGCTTTGTGGGTGCTGCCATCAGATGTCCTTACCGCCAGGGCGGGTCACGCGGATCTTGTTGCCCGCGTCATCGACCCGGTAGCCGAGGCGAGCCGGTTGCCTGGTATCCGGATCGACGATCTGCACATTGCTCACGTCGAGCGGAGCCTCCTGGTTGACGATCCCGCCCTGCTTGGAACCACGCGGGCCCTGGTGCGTCACCTTGGTGTTTTTCTTGATCATATTGACGCCTTCTACGACGACCTGCTGCCGTGCCGGGTAGGCGGCGATGACGTGACCCTCACGGCCGCGGTCCTTGCCGGCCACCACCACCACGCGGTCGCCCTTTTTGATCTTCATCTTGGGCGCCTTAGCCGGCTTCTGCTGCCGGGCCTGCTTCGCCATCACAGCACCTCCGGGGCGAGCGAGATGATGCGCATGAAGCGCTTCTCACGCAACTCGCGGCCGACCGGGCCGAAAATGCGCGTACCGCGCGGATCACCACCGTCCCTGATCAGCACCGCGGCGTTCTCGTCGAAGCGGATGTAGGAGCCGTCGCTGCGGCGGCGCTCCTTGCGGGTACGCACGACCACGGCCTTGACCACGTCACCTTTCTTCACGCCCGCACCAGGCAGGGCGTCCTTGACGGTCGCCACGATGACGTCGCCGATGCCCGCGTAGCGCCGACCAGAACCGCCGAGAACCCGGATGCACAGGATCTCCTTTGCACCCGTGTTGTCGGCGACTCTAAGTCGCGACTCCTGCTGGATCACGTCAACTCCTGCTCCATCACGCCGGCCACATCGGGGGCCTGGCGGGGTCTTGGGTTTACTTCGCCTTCTCCAGGATCTCCGCGACGCGCCAGCGCTTGGTCGCGGAAGTCGGCCGGGTCTCCATCAACAGCACACGATCGCCCTCGCCACAACTGTTGGCCTCGTCATGCGCCCGGTACTTCTTGGTACGGCGGATGACCTTGCCGTACTTCGCGTGCTTCACGCGGTCCTCGACAATCACCACAACGGTCTTGTCCATCTTGCTGCTCACGACGTAGCCCTCGCGTGCCTTGCGGTAGCCACGGCCCCGGCCCGCACCGCCCTGGGCGGCCGTCTCCTGCTGCTCACTCATTGCCCGGCTCCTCCGCCGGGGTATCGCCCGGCTCCTCCGCCGGGGTATCGCCCGGCTCCTCCGCCAACGTGACGATGCCGAGTTCGCGCTCCCGCATCACCGTGTAGATGCGCGCGATCTCCCTGCGGACGCCATGCAGGCGGCCATGACTCTCAAGCTGGCCGGTAGCCGCCTGGAAGCGGAGGTTGAAGAGTTCCTCCTTCGCTTCGCGCAGCTTGGTGACCAGCTCGTCCTCTGTCGAGGTCCGCAGATCGGCCGCGGTAAGGCCCTTCGCCATCACGCCTCACCCAGCTCTCGCTTAACGAACCTGCACTTCATCGGCAACTTGTGCATGGCCCGCCGCAGCGCCTCCCTGGCGACGGGCTCCGGCACACCTGACAGCTCGAACATCACCCGTCCGGGTTTCACGTTGGCGATCCACCACTCCGGTGAACCCTTGCCTGAACCCATCCGGGTCTCCGCGGGCTTCTTGGTCAGCGGACGGTCCGGGTAGATATTGATCCAGACCTTCCCGCCACGGCGGATGTGCCGGGTCATCGCGATTCTGGCCGCCTCGATCTGCCGGTTGGTGACATACGAGTGCTCAACCGCCTGGATGCCGTATTCACCGAACGACACCCTGGTGCCGCCCTTGGCCATCCCTGACCGGCCGGGCCGGTGCTGCTTGCGGTGCTTGACCCTGCGTGGTATCAGCATTGGTCAGCCCTCCTCGCCCGCGTTTCCCGCGGCTCCGGCGCCGACAGATCCGCTCTCCGCCGCCATGGCTGCGGCACGTTCCTGCTGCTCCCCCGGCACGGGCTGGGCTGCTCGGCCCCCGGCACGCTCCGCACTGGCACGCTCCGCACTGGCACGCTCGGGTGGCCGGTCGCCGCCACCGGGACGGCGGCTACGCCGCTGCGGGCGCTCGCGCCGTTGCCCGGCCCGCTGCGCCACCTGTGCCGCTTCCCGCTCCGCCCGGGTCTGCGCCGCCTCGCCGCGATAGATCCACACCTTCACGCCGATCCGCCCGAAGGTGGTACGCGCCTCGTGGAAGCCATAGTCGATGTCGGCGCGGAGTGTGTGCAGGGGCACCCGGCCCTCGCGGTAGAACTCCGACCGCGACATCTCCGCGCCGCCCAGGCGGCCGGAACACTGCACGCGGATGCCCTTGGCACCGCCCTTCATCGACGTCTGGATCGCCTTGCGCATCGCGCGGCGGAATGACACGCGACTGGACAACTGCTCGGCGACGCCGAGCGCGACAAGCTGTGCGTCGGTCTCCGGGTTCTTCACCTCGAGGATGTTGAGCTGGATCTGCTTGCCGGTCAGCTTCTCCAGATCGCCGCGGATCCGGTCGGCCTCGGCGCCGCGCCTGCCGATGACGATGCCGGGCCGTGCGGTGTAGATGTCCACGCGCACCCGGTCGCGGGTCCGCTCGATCTCCACCTTGGAGATACCGGCCCGCTCCATGCCACGCTGCAGCATCCGGCGGATCGCCACGTCCTCCGCGACGTAGTCCTTGTAGAGTTTGTCCGCGTACCACCGGCTCTTGAAGTCGGTTGTGATGCCAAGCCGGAACCCGTGCGGGTTCACTTTCTGCCCCACTAGCGGGTCCTTTCCTTCTGCGTGGTCGCTGCCTGCGCCGGGGTCTTTCCAATGTCGCCGCCGGAGGCGTCACCGTGTCCGGTGTCGGCGGCCGCAGCGGTCGCGCCCGAAGCGCGCTCGGCGCCCGGCGGCCGCCCCTGCCGCCTCGAACGCGGCTCCGGTGAGTCGTCCGGCCGCGGCTTCGCCGCACCGCGCGTGATCTTCGTGCGCGAGGCCGCCCGCGTTGCCGGGTGCGCTTGCTGCTCGGCGATGATCACCGTGATGTGGCTGGTGCGCTTGTTGATCCGGTATGCCCGGCCCTGTGCGCGTGGGCGGAACCGCTTCAGCGTCGGCCCCTCATCAACCCACGCACGGCTCACCACAAGCGTCTCGCGGTCCAGCCTGCCCGTCGTCTCCGCATTGGCGATGGCGCTCGCCAGCACCTTGCCGACCGGGTCGCTCGCGGCCTGCGGCGCGAAGGCGAGCACCGCCTGCGCCTGGCCAGCAGGCAGCCCGCGAATGAGGTCCACCACGCGGCGGGCCTTCCGGGGCGTGACGCGGACGTACCGCGCCTGGGCCCTGGCTTCCATCGCTTCCCTCGCTTACTTCGTTTCCGGCGGAATGTCGTGTCGGGTGGTTCCCGCAGGTGTGTGCTGTAGCCGCGGCAGTCGGGGCCACAGCAATCAGCGCCGACTGCGCCGGTCGTCCCTGACGTGACTGCGGAAGGTCCGCGTGGGCGCGAACTCGCCGAGTTTGTGGCCGACCATCGCCTCGGTGATGAACACAGGGACGTGCTTGCGGCCGTCGTGAACGGCAATCGTGTGACCGAGCATCTCCGGAACGATCATGGAGCGGCGCGACCACGTCTTGATGACGTTCTTGGCGCCCCGTTCGTTCTGCGCGTCCACCTTCTTCATCAGATGGTCGTCGACGAAAGGGCCCTTCTTCAGGCTACGAGGCATCGCTTAGTGCTCCTACCGCTTCTTTCAGGTCGCACCGGCCAGCCGACCGGCTCTGCGCAGCCGTTATGGATGATGGGTTGCCGCTTTTTCTGCATCGCCGCCTACCGCCGCTTCTTCTTGCCGCGGCGCCGCGTGATGAGCCGGTCGCTCGGCTTGTGCGCCTTACGGGTACGTCCCTCCGGCTTGCCCCACGGGCTGACCGGGTGGCGGCCACCAGAACTCTTGCCCTCGCCGCCGCCGAGCGGGTGGTCGACTGGGTTCATGGCGACACCGCGCACGGCCGGGCGGCGCCCCTTCCACCGGTTGCGGCCCGCCTTGCCGAGCTTGATGTTGCCCTGCTCGGAGTTGCCGACCTCACCGACGGTAGCCCGGCAGCGGACGTCGACAAGCCGGATCTCGCCTGACGGCATCCGCAGGTGGGCGCTGGCGCCTTCCTTGGCGAGCAACTGGACGCCCGCGCCAGCAGAACGCGCGATCTTCGCGCCGCCGCCGGGGCGCAGTTCGATGGCATGCACGACCGTGCCCGTCGGCACGTTGCGCAGTGGCAGGCAGTTACCCGGCTTGATGTCGGCGCGCGCACCGTTCTCGACCTGGTCTCCCTGGCCGAGGCCCTGCGGGCACAGGATGTAGCGCTTCTCGCCGTCGGCGTAATGCAGCAGGGCGATGCGCGCGGTGCGGTTCGGGTCGTACTCGATGTGCGCGACCTTGGCGGGCACGCCATCCTTGTCGTCCCTGCGGAAGTCGATGAGCCGGTACGCACGCTTGTGGCCACCGCCCTGGTGCCGCGTGGTGATCCGGCCGTGCACGTTCCTGCCGCCCTTGGAATGCAACGGCCGCACCAGCGACTTCTCCGGCTCGTCCCGAGTGATCTCGACGAAGTCGGCGCCGCTGGCGCCGCGCCGCCCCGGCGTTGTCGGCTTGTACTTACGGATGCCCATTGATGTTCTCGCTCCTGAGGATCGGCCGGCGGCTAACTGACCGGGCCGAAGATGTCGATCCTGTCACCCTCGGCCACGCTCACGATCGCCCGCTTGGTATCACGCCGCTTGCCCCAGCCGTACCGGGTGCGCTTGCGCTTGCCAGCGCGGTTGACCGTGTTCACGTGAGTCACCTTGACCCGGAATACTGCCTCCACGGCCTGCTTGATCTGGGTCTTGTTGGCGTCGGGAGCGACGATGAACGTGTACTTGCCTATGTCGCTCAGGCCGTAGCTCTTCTCCGAGACCACCGGGCGGATCAGGATGTCCCGCGGATCACTGATCTTGTTCACGGCCGTGCCTCCTTCTGCAGCGAGTCGGGCAGGGCCCTGGCGGTGAACTCGGCGAGCGCGGCCTCGGTGAAGATCACGTCGTCACTGGCCACCACGTCATAGGTGTTCAGCTGGCCGGCCTCGAGCACCCGCACGCCTGCCACGTTGCGCAGGCTCTTCCAGGTCAGCTCTTCCTCGCCGCCGATGACCACAAGCGCCCGAGGCGCAGCGGTGATTGCCCGCAGCAACTGCACCGCGTCCTTCGTCCTTGGCTGGTCGCCAGCGACGAACTGGCTCACCACGTGTACCCGGCCGTCACGCGCCCGGTCGGACAGTGCGCCGCGCAGCGCCGCGGCTTTCATTTTCTTCGGGGTCCGCTGCACGTAGGAGCGCGGCGTCGGCCCGTGCACGACACCGCCGCCCGCGTACTGCGGCGCGCGAAGAGAGCCCTGCCGCGCCCGGCCAGTGCCCTTCTGCCGGTACGGCTTCTTGCCGCCGCCCCGCACCTCACCGCGTGTTTTCGTGTCGTGCGTGCCCTGCCGTGCCGCGGCCTGCTGCGCAACGACCACCTGATGGATCAGGGGGACGTTCACCTTGGCATCGAAGATCTCACCGGGCAGATCGACGGTCTGGCCCGTATCGCCTGCCGGTGAGATGACGTTGACAACGGCGCTCATCGGCTACCTCGCCCTCCCTGACTGCCCGGTTGTGATGACTGAGAGGACGAAGCGCCCGCCGCCACCGGCCCCTTCGCGGCGCTGCGGACCAGCACGAGCGTGCCCTTCGGGCCTGGCACGGCACCCTTGATCAGCAGCAGCCCTCGATCGGTGTCGACCGCGTGCACCAGGAGGTTCTGCGCGGTGGTGCGCGTGCCGCCCGTGCGGCCCGCCATCCGCAGGCCCTTGAACACCCGGCCGGGCGTGGCGCAGCCGCCAATTGACCCAGGCGCACGGTGCTTACGCTGGGTACCGTGGGACGCACCGAGGCCACGGAAGCCGTGCCGCTTCATCACGCCCGCGGTGCCCTTGCCCTTGCTCCGGCCGGTCACGTCAACCCGCTGGCCCGGCTCGAACACATCGGCGGCGACCTGCTGGCCGAGGGTGTATTCGGTTGCGTCGCCGGTGCGCAGCTCCACCAGGTAGCGGCGCGGCGTGACGCCGGCCCGGGTGAAGTGTCCCGCGACCGGCCTGGTGACCTTCGCGGGATTGATCTCGCCATACCCGAGCTGCACGGCTGAGTAGCCGTCGCTGGCCGGCGTCCGCACCGCCGTCACCACGCAAGGACCGGCCTTGACGACGGTAACCGGCACCATGCGTCCCTCGTCGTCGAAGACCTGGCTCATGCCGAGCTTCTCGCCCAGCACTCCTTTGATCTGCCTAACTGGCGCAGCCATGTCAGTAGTCCTCAAAGCTTGATCTCAGTCCTCAAAGCTTGATCTCGATGTCGACGCCCGCGGGCAGGTCAAGCCGCATCAGCGAGTCAACCGTCTTGGGCGTCGGGTCGATGATGTCGATCAGGCGCTTGTGCGTGCGCATCTCGAAGTGCTCGCGCGAGTCCTTGTACTTGTGCGGCGAGCGGATGACGCAGTACACGTTCTTCTCGGTGGGCAGCGGCACCGGCCCGGCAACCCGCGCGCCTGTGCGCGTCACCGTCTCCACGATCTTCCGCGCCGAGCTGTCGATGACCTCGTGATCATATGCCTTGAGCCGGATGCGGATCTTCTGTCCCGCCATGTTGGCTTCGGTGTCCTTCGCTTGAGTGTGCCGCTGTCTTGCTCTGTGGTGCGATCAGATGGCGATACGCGGTGCGGCGGCCGGGCCGCTCTGACAGCGGCCCGGCCGCCGCACCCACGACCGTTATTTGAGGATCTTTGTAACCCGTCCCGAGGCGACGGTGCGTCCGCCCTCGCGGATCGCGAACCT
>DATIYI010000291.1:0-2174 GCA_035517695.1 Streptosporangiaceae bacterium | reverse complement strand
TCAGTTGGTTACTCACGCCGTGTTCTTTGGCGGCATGTTGTCTGGCGGACTCAGCCTCATCCCTCAACCGCTCAGCAACCTCTTCCTCGCTGGCCGCCACGGAGCTGGCCAGTCCGGCAGCCTGGTTCCTGATGCCGTAACTAATCCGGCCAGACACCGGATCCGCCGATGGCGCATTGTCAACGTTCCGCTCAATGCCGCTTAGCTTATTTTTGATCATGCTGCGGTTCTGACCTTTGTCCTGGTCAGGATGGGGTTGGCGAGTTTGATGGTGGCGCGGGCGTCGTGGCGGGTGCCGTGCTGGCCAGGTTCTTTGACCGGGTAATGGTTATGGCGGGCGCGCTTGACCACGCGGGGGTAGCTGCGCTCGCGGCGCTCGTTGAGCTGCTGCGGCTCGGTGATGGCGGCCATGACGCGGGCGAGGACGCGCTGGCGCTGGTCAGGGGGAAAAAGCCGGGTCGGCGGCCCGGCGGCGGATGATGCGGACAGTCCTCTTGAACTTGACCCGGTCCGGGTCGATGCCCGCGTTCGTGGCGGCGGTGCAGATCAGGGCGCTGAGCGCGTAGTGGGTGAGCAGGTAGCCCCAGATCTCCTGCCGCACCATGTCCGGCGATTCGGAGCGCAGGATCTTTCCCGGGCCGCGCAGGTAGGTCTTGAGCTGGGCGTTCCCGGTCTCGTGCTCCCATCGTTCGTGGTAGGCGCGGGCGAGGACGGCCGCAGGGGCGTCCGGGAAGTCGGTGATGGTGGTGATCAGGGCGATGATCTCGTCCTTCCCGTCGCCCTCGCGGTCGGGAACCTCGTACTCGACGACGCGCACGTACCGTGCCTTGTCCGGGTCCAGGTCCTGCCCGGCGCGGGCGGCTTCCAGGAGCGCGGCCCGGGCCTTGCCCCTGATCTTGGGGTTGACCAGCACGGATCGGTAGGAACCGTCCGGATAGAACTCCAGCGGGTCCAGCCGCAGATCCGCCTTCACCCGCCACAGCAGCGCCGCGCCGGTGTCCGCGGCGGTGCACCAGTCCTGCCAGTTGTAAAAGTTGCGGTCGGCGATCAGCAGCCAGTCTTCGCCTAGCTGCGGGTACAGCGTACGGGCCAGGGACTGCTCGCCGCTGCCTTTGGATACACACGGGCCGATCGCGGCCAGCACCGGCGCGTGCGACGCGCACTCGCCGATCGTCACCGCCCTGGCCTTGGGAAACGCCGCCGGCGCGGCGTCCTTGCCGGTCCCGGGGTAGCCGAACGCCGCGGCGTTCGGCTCCGTGTCCGGGATATCCCATTCCAGCCCGTCGATGCTCATCTTCCGCCACGGGCCCAGGAACGCCCCCGGCGTGTCCTCCGCCGCCACCGGCTTCGCGACCTGCGCGAACACCTCTATCATCGGCTCATGCCCGAGCCGCTGCCGCGCCTGCGTCAGCCCGCCCGTAGTCACCGTGCCCTGCGACGGGTCCCAGCAGCCCCACTCCGCCAGGGTCTCGGCAAGCCGGACCCAGGTCTCCTCGTAATCCTCCTCGGCGAAAAGCGCCAGCGCCATCGCGAAATACACCATCACATGCGGCGGGAGCTTCCCGCCTTTCCGCTTCGCGCCCTTCCCCGTCGCCTCGACCGCCTCGTCGACCGCATCGCGCGGCACCCAGGACGCCAGCACGCCCAGGGAGATCCAGTCGCTCAGCCGACCCTCAGCCACACCGCCAGTCTGCGTCATAACCCGCGATCATGCCGGCAACCAGCCGAAACGCCCCGCTGCGACACGCAGGGCAAATCAAGATCAACTTAAGCTAAGCGGCATTGCGTGGTCACCGGGCAGATGATCGTCGATCTGGTCGCCATCGGGCTCGCGGTCAAGGTCATCGTGGGCGCGGTCAAGCACGGCCGGAGCGGCCGCCAGTAGAGGACTGATCTGCGCATCAGGAGGCCAGTGACAGCAACGTTACGGTACGCCTCCAGGCCCTGGCCCACGGTCCTCAACCCAGCCTTCTTCCCGTTCTGCCGGTTCTTCGTCTACGGCGTCGTCGCCGGGGACTACCCCTATGATCCCTTGGGAGCTTGCTGCTGGGCGGGTCGTTTTTGCCGGGTCGTGCGCCACTTCGACACCCCGGCCTTGATACTCAGCCCGACGGCGACGATCACGAGCACACCGAGCACCGCCTTCGTGCCCGCATCCCCGATGCGCTTGGCGA
>DATIYI010000290.1:0-3171 GCA_035517695.1 Streptosporangiaceae bacterium | reverse complement strand
CAAGCTTCCGGGCCGGGTTGCGGCCGCCGTGCGCGAGCATGCCAGGGCTTCCGGGCGGACGATATCCAGTGTGGTCACCCAGGCGCTGGAGGAGTTTCTGGTGCGGGGTCACAGAGACAATCCGCGCAGGTGAGTGAGAAGGCGGTCGAGGGCGAGTTCGTCTTCGGCCGCCACGCGGCGGCGGATTTGCCAGCGGCCTACGCCATCCTTGTCCCCGAGCGGCGGGCCCGTATCGTGCGAGCCGGCCAGGAAGAGAGCTCATGCCATGACCAGCGCGGCGATCTACGCCCGGGTCTCCTCGGCCCGGCAGAAGAAGGACGAGACGATCGGCTCGCAGACGGCGGCGCTGCGGGCTCACGCCGGGCAGCTGGGGGCTGAGCTGCCTGAGGAGTGGGTGTTCGAGGACGAGGGGCATTCGGGGGCGACCCTGGTCCGCCCGGCGCTGGAGGCGCTGCGGGATCTGGCCGCGCAGGGGTGCGTGGACGTGGCGCTGTGCAATTCCCCGGACCGGCTGGCGCGGAAGTTCGCCTACCAGGCGCCCTGCTGATCGAGGAGTTCGCACGGTGCGGCACGAGGGTGGAGTTCGTCAAGGGCCCGCGCGGTGACAGCCCCGAGGACCAACTGCTGGTGCAGTTCCAGGGCATGTTCGCCGAGTACGAGAAGGCGCAGATCCTTGAGCGGTACCGGCGCGGCAAGGCCCACCGGGCCCGCACCGGCTCGGTGAACGTGCTGTCCGGAGCGCCGTTCGGCTACCAGTATGTCCGCAAAAGCGAGCACGCAGGCGCCTGCTACGAGATCAACGGACACGAGGCGGCCCTGGTGGCGGAGATGTTCCGGCGTTACGCCGATGACGGCGCCTCGATCGCCGAGCTGGCCCGCTGGCTGTCCAGCCACGGCGCGGCGACCCGGACCGGCAAGGCCCGGTGGGACCGCTCGGTGGTATGGGGCATTGCTGCGCAATCCCGCCTACGCGGGCACCGCGGTCTTCGGCAAGACGATGGTGATCAGCGAATCCCCGGGCCTGAACCGCGTCGCCCGCCTCCAGGGGCGTTCTGTCCCCCGCGCGGTCAAGACGGTGGACCGGCCACGGGAGGAGTGGACCGAGATCCCCGTCCCGGCGATCGTCTCGCAGGACACCTTCGAGCGGGCCGGGCGCACTGTGATCACAAAATGCTACTCTACGTAGTCGTTCTTTGCCGATCTGTGGACGGGGGACACATGAGCTGTACGACGATGACAGCGCGCGTGATCGGAGTCGCCTGCGCGGCGATCTGCCTGTGCGCGGGTGGCGCCGGCCGGGCGGCGGCCGCGACACCGGGTACTATCACGGTCACCGGAAGCGGTGCCGCGACCGGCACGCCCGATGAGCTTCAGCTGTCGCTGGAAGCCCACGCCCAGGCGGCTTCCGTCAGCGCGGCTCTCGGCAGCGCGAACCAGGCCATGACCGCGGTCCGCGACGCGCTGACCGCCGGCCGCGTCGCCCCGGCCGATCTGCGGACCTCTGGCATGTCGGTGCAGCCGCAGTACAACCAGCAGGACACGATCACCGGCTACACCGTCAGCGAGTCGCTCACCGCTGAGCTGCATCATCTCGCCACGGCGGGCCAGACCATCACCGACGCGGTCGAGGCGGGCGGCAACGCGGTAACTGTCGACGACGTGTCGCTGGACCTCACCGACCAGGCGGCCACGCTGATGGCCAGGGCCCGGGCCAATGCCATCATCGATGCTCGGGACCAGGCTGAGGAATACGCGCAGGCGGCGGGCACACGGCTCGGCCGGGTGCTGAGTATCAGCACGACCGGCAGCGACACTGTGCCCAGTCCGGTTATCCCCGGCGCGTCGTTCGCCCACAGGTCCGCGGTGCCCATCTCGGCGGGCACCCAGAAGGTGACCAGCTCGGTCTTCGTGGTGTACCAGATGAAGGGCTAACACGGGGTACACGCGGCTCTTCAGGTTCTGAGGCAGCGTGTGGGGTTCCGAAATGAGGCATACGTGACTGACTTGCGAGTATGCCAGCCGTGATAGCAATCGGACTGGCCGCATCGCTGGCTGGTGATAGTAGGGATGCTCTACTTGATGTTCGTCCGCCTGGCCGGGTGGATGGCGCCGCTGGCACGCTCGTGGCGTCGAAGGATGCCGAGTTGCTGGTCCTGCGCCAGGGAAGTCGGGGTGCTGCGGGCAGCACCCCAAGCTCAAGCTGGACTGGGCCGACCGGGCGGTGCTCGCCGCCCCGATCCGGCTGCTCCGCAGGCCTGTGCGGACGGTCGGCTGGTGACGCCGGACACGCTGCTGCACTGGGCGCCCAAGGGCCATCCGGAGCGTGGCGGGCTGCATGTTCGACCTGGGTGTCACCGAAGTTGGCGTCGCTTACAAGTTGAGGCCCTCGACGACGCGCATGCCGGGAGATTCCAGGTCATCGTCGTATGGACGCTGGACCGGATCAACCGCGACGGGCGCCGAAGGAGCGCTCCGGCTGATCCGCCAGTTCAAGCACTGCGGCTGCATCCCGGTCTCGGTCAAGAAATCCTGGCTGAACGCGGCCCCGGAGGTCCAGGATGTCCTGGTCGCGTTCGCAGGCTGGACGGCCCAGCAGGAATCCCGGCGCCGCTCCGAGCGGATCAAGGCACGGCTGGACAGGCACCGCGCACAAGGCAAACCGGTTGGTCGGCAGCCCCGCGCCGCCGACAAGAAGCCACGAAAACGCAGCGGCTACGTCGTATCCTGGGAGAATGGACGACGCCGCACCGCCCACCAGGCCAGGGCAGTGTCGCGCCGCTGCTCGATCCACTGGCGGATCGGCACGCTTGGGCGCACATGCTGGGCGGCGGCGCGCTGCCGGACCCAATCCAGCAATGACTTCGGCAGTCGCACCGATGTGGTGCGCAGCGCGTGTAGTAGAGACGCCGTGGACAGACAGTACGGGCCAGGACGCGGTGAGACGCCGCGATGCGGGGAGCAGCCCCAATGCTGCACTACGTGGACGCGGTGAGCCCGCGTGTACGACGCTCGGCTGACTCATAACCCAGAGGTCGCGGGTTCATGTAAGGAACTCCGGTGCTTGATCAGCTCGGGGTTCCAGGGTTGCATGAGCATCCCCGGCTGGTCCGGTGGGTGGCGACGCGTTGGGTTCTGAGGGCGGCTGTGCCGAGCCTTGTGGATTTGATTGCC
>DATIYI010000289.1:0-4988 GCA_035517695.1 Streptosporangiaceae bacterium | reverse complement strand
TGATCTTCGCCGGGAACGGGTTCCGCTGCCCGCTCACCCAGGTCGCCGAGCGGCTGGGCGCCGAGCGGGGCTCGGTCACCGACATCTACCTGCCCCGGTGGTTCGCCCGCAACCTGCCCGCCATCCACGTCCCGCTGATCGTTCTGGCCACATTCCTGCACGCCAGAAACCTCCGGACCCGGCACTGACCCGGCCGGACCGGCGCGCCCGCCGCTACATAACAACCCATCTTCCCGCTGGCGAACCGCGCCGACAGCCCCCGCCCACCGGAGCGCCCGGTCTGGGTCCGGAAGCAGATCCCATTGACCACCAGACGGTTGATCATTCCATGGTGCCGGCGGGATCAAGCGCATCTGCTGACATTCCCCGACGTGCATGGATCAGGACTTTCGTCTCTAGCAGGGAGAGCCGCCCGCCTCTAGCAGGGCAAGTCGCCCGCCTCTGGCAGGGGTAGTCGCCAGGACTGAGCGTGAGCTGCACCACTGCTTGGAGGTGGCGGCGATGGCGGAGGAGGGCCCGGCTGCTCACGGCATGACGACCCGGGTTGCGGGGCTGAGAAGGTACCGGCGCCTCGGGTTCCTGACCGTCCTGCTGGTGCTGCTGGGTGTTGTTACGTTGCTCATGCCTGGCGTGTATCCGGTTCGGCTGCTCCGGACGGACATCCGTTGCGGCCGCACAGCGTCCGGCGACGTCAACCGCCAGTTGCAGTGCCTGGTGTCGGACTACGTCGGGCAAGACCCATCGGTGCACAACATAGAACTCGCCGTGGCCAAAGGGGACGGTTCATACTCTTGGGCTGGGTCACCAGGCGTCGCGCCCCACCAGGACAGCACGGCAACGGCGGCCGGGACGCCGATCTATCTCGCGAGCGTCACGAAGATCTACATCGCCACGCTCGTCATGCTCCTGTCCCAGGACAAGCTCCTGTCCCTCGATGATCCCGCGGCCAGGCATCTTCCCGCCAGCCTCATCGATGGGATCGACATCTACCGCGGTCACGACTACTCCCGTGAAGTGACGGTCCGGCAGCTGGTGTCGATGACCTCGGGCATCCCCGACTACTACGAGGAGAAGGGCACGGACGGCAAGACCGGGTACGACCAGTTCCTCGCGGATCCCGCCAGGACCTGGACCGCCGCCGAGATGATCAACAGGGCACGCACCGACCTCACGCCGCACTTCCCGCCCGGGCAGGGCCTGTACTACTCCGACACCAACTATCAGCTGCTCGGCACGATCATCGAGACCGTCACCCGCACCTCGCTCGCCAGCGCGCTCCAGAATTACCTGTTCCGTCCGCTGGGACTGCGGCACACCTGGCTGACCGGCAGCCCCGAACCTGCGGGCCTGCCCGCTCCCGCGCATGTCTTCGATCATCAGCAGGACATCACGACGGTCCGGGCCAAGGACTACTGGGCCGATGGCGGGCTGGCCGCCACGCCAACCGACATGATCGCCTTCCTCCGGGCCCTCCATGACGGCAAGATCATCTCCCCGGCGTCCCTGCGCACGATGCAGACCTGGCACGACCGGGACAGCAGTCCCACCCCGCCGTTCCCGTTCATCCAATACGGGTACGGCTTGTGGCACTTCCAGATGACCGGCCCGCTGGGCGTACTCAAGAACGTGGTCCCCACGTGGGGCGCCACCGGCTCCACCGGCTCCTTCCTGTACTACTCGCAGCCTCTCGATCTGTACATCGCCGGAACCGTCGACAGCACAAACTCCAGCGCAAACTCCAGTATGACGCCGTTCTTCCTGATGGCCGGCGCCATGAGCCTGGTGAGCGGCAATGACCACTCCTCGCACGGAGCGTGAACAGATGACACCCAGGGAGCCTGGCAGGAGGCGGACATGGAGACCGGCAAGACAATGAACGTCACCGGGCGAACCACGCCTGCCTGGAGGTCGCCACTTCGCATACTCGCAATCCTCCTGCCGCTAGCGGCCGGCCTGGTCTGTGCCTTCATCGACCAGTCCCTGCTCCTGATCTCGTGGATACCGTTCACCTTGGGGGTGGCCAGCGCGGCCCTGCTCCGCTCCTGGTGGGCTGTCCTGTTCGCGCCCGCCGCATTGAGCATCGGCACCCTCCTCGGCCTCCTCGCTGCCGGGAGCGGCCTGAACGACATCACCGACCCCGGCTTCGTCGCAGGCCTCACCTTCTTCGCGCTCCTCGCCCTCCTTCCCGCAGCTACCGGCGCAGCGATCGGCGCCCCTCTCGGCAAGGAGATAGAGCGGGTGACTGTCGGACCGCGGCTCACACACGGGTAACTCGCACCCCTCCCGCATCCGCGACGCGCAGCCTGACATCGAGCAGGTCAACACCGTTCTCGCCGCCGGGGTGTCGTGAAGAGCTGCGCGGCCAGCCTGCCCCATCGCAGGGCGCAGAACGACCAGATCTGCGCACCTTAACTGGCGATCGCTCAGGAGTCACGAACCGTCCAATTAGGCGGTTCCGGCGCGCATCCGAAGTTGCCGGCGTTTCGGATTGACTGCGCAGAGCGAGCCGAGCATGCGCGCCCGCCGACGCAAACGGTGACCGCGCGTCGGGTCGGCGGACCTGGCGGCGAGCGCGTCGACGTCTGCCGGCGGCACGCTGGCGATCTTGTCACGCTCCCGGCCAGCGCTCCGTACCCGTTTGCCATCGCCCGCATGTCGTCGGCGCCGCCCGTCCGCACCATGAGCCGGCCAGTGGATTAGGTCCGCCACCCCGGGCCGCGCAGATCCGGCCACGCATGCCCGTGCCAGGGAAACCGGCTGGAAGGGGCGGGCGTGCCCGAACCGACATTGTTGGCAGCATGAAATCGCTCCAGTTCGGCGGAGGCCGGAAAATTACGATCTCGATCGAAGGGCCGCAGGGCCTGATCGCGGGCGCCGGCCTGCACAGGCTGATGTTCTACGCCCACGTCAAGGCGCACGGGATCCCGGCTGGGGTGCCAGTTACTCTCAGCGGCGAGGCTTTCCTCAGCGGTGGTTTGCATGATTGGCTCGGCACCTGGTCAGTCGAGCATCAGCCCGTCACCAGGGACGACGGCCAGCCTGATGTCATTACCATGTTGCTGCCGCTGACCGACGAGCAGCTCGCTGTCATCGAGCACCGCCGCGCCGGATCTGACCTCCAGATCCAGCTGAACGTCGACGTCGCTCTCGGGGACCACCCACTCGCCAAAGGCCAAGCGGGCAGGGACATCGGGCCCGTACGAGCATTCCAGGAGACGATCTTCGTCCAGCGCGAGTCGTGGACCAGGCTGCTGACCCAGGCAGCGGCCGGGACGTCGCTCGCAGTAGTGATCCCTGTCCCGCTAGACGGCAGCGCCGCCACGAACGTCGGGACGCTGCTGCGCGAGGCCATCGACAAAGTCAACAAAGGAGAATACGGCGACGCCGTCACCGCGGCGCGGCGAGCGATTGACGCGATGGGTGCAGGTTGGGCCTCCGAGAAGAACATCGCCAGCATCGACAAGACGCAGCGTTCCCTGGATCAGCGCCTTTCCCTTGTCCGGCATGCCCTGCACGGCCTGGCAAGCCCATCCGCGCACGGCGACCCTGTGGCGGACACGATCAAGTGGGATCGGCCA
Source organism: Streptosporangiaceae bacterium (assembly GCA_035517695.1). Lineage (GTDB taxonomy): Bacteria > Actinomycetota > Actinomycetes > Streptosporangiales > Streptosporangiaceae > DATFVJ01. The sequence continues at coordinate 1,410 of DATIYI010000289.1, read as the reverse complement.
AGGGCCATGGCCGTGATCGCCGGCGTGTCAGCGCTGGCGGCCTGCCGGCAGCCCAGCCCGTGACCCGCCAGGCAGCAGGAGGAAAGCAAACTCCTCATCTACCGCAGGCGCCGCGGCCGCATCCCTGTCCGGCATCAACGCGCCGTGTCAGGAAGCTACCACTCGGGACGGACCCCGAAGTCAGCCCGCCGACACGGCGCGTAGCCATATCAACAGGTGCCTTTGCGCCCGGAACGCCGACTCGGTGTGCGTGTGGCCAGGTGATTTACTAGCCGTCATGAAGGGGCATATCCGCCTGTTCTGGGCGCGCTGGTGATCGCCGCGGTTCGGATCGCAGGCGGCTCGGTAAGCCGCTGGCAGCATGGCAGCGGCTGCCTGGCGGGTAGCCGGTTTGGATGGCCGCCAGCACGTGGGCGTGGCGACGAGCACCTGGTCGTGCGGTGGAAGGCGCACGGCACCTACCGCGGCGCCCTTCCCGGCGGGGCACCCCAGGCGGCCGGCCGGGAGGCCACCTTCACCGGCACTGACACCCTGCGCATCGCCGGCGGCAAGCTCGCCGAATACTGGGGCAACGCCCACAGCCTGCTGTTCATCCAGCAACTCGGCGTCCGCAAGGTGGCCGCCGGGTGACCACCCGAAGGGCGATCCGTGAATGCAGCTGACAGGCAATCTCAACGGGCGCTGCCAAGGCGGCCGCGTCGCAAGGAGTGATGACAATGGATCAGCAGACCAGCCCAGTCCTGGTGGCCGGGGCGACCGGCAACACCGGAAAGGCCGTCCTGGACGCCTTAATAGGGCGCGGGGCATCAGTGCGGGCCGTGGTGCGCACGGAGGCGGACCGCAGCAAGCTTCCCGCCGGCGTTCCGGTGGCTGTTGCCGACTTTGACGATCCCGTATCGATCGCCGCGGCGCTGGAGGGCGCCACGCGCGCCTACCTGGTCACGCCCTCCTCCGAGCGAGCCGAGGCGCAGCAGCAGCGCTTCGCCGACCTGGCGGCCCAGGCAGGCGTCGATCACCTGGTAGTGCTCTCCCAGCTGGCCGCCGATGAGCACTCACCGGTGCGGTTCCTGCGCTATCACGCCGCGGTGGAACGGCATGTCCGTGACCTGGGCATCGCCTATACCTTCTTGCGGCCCAACCTGTTCTTCCAGGGCCTGCTCGCCTTCGCCGGGCCGATTGCCGCCCGGGGCCAGTTCTACGCCCCGATCGGCGAGGCCACGGTCAGCGCCATAGACGTGCGCGACATCGCCGCCGTGGCCGCCACCACGCTCACCGAGGCCGGCCACGAGGGCGCGACATACACCCTGACCGGTCCCGCTTCCATCACCCACGCACAGATCGCCGCGGCGCTGACCTCCGCCCTCGGGCGCGACATCACCTTCATCGACGTACCACCCGAAACATTCGCCA
>DATIYI010000288.1:0-11284 GCA_035517695.1 Streptosporangiaceae bacterium | reverse complement strand
GCCCGTCCATGGCATGGTTCACCGGCAAGATCACCATCTCGCCGTCCGCGTAGAAGCCGACCCGGCCCAGCGGGACCGAAGCGAGCAGCCGCAGGCAGGTGTCGAACGGCAGCGCCTCAAGCCCAGCGTGGTCGGTCGGATACCCTGCCATAGCACTCTCCGGTACCTCTGGCCACTCCCTGGCGCCATCGCGGGCGACGCCACCGCGGGCGCGGCGTACGGCGCGATCAAGTATTCCATCTCACGGCCCCCGCCGCGCCCCGCGACCGCCGCGGGCCGAGGTCCCTGGAGCCGCACCCTCTCACCGTACTTCCGCGACGCCGACACCGGACAATAACTACGCGGCATCGGGCCACAGGGTGCCATGATCGCCCGCGGCCGATGACACGCAATGGGCCATCAGGTGTCAGAATCGGCACACGATGGCTCATTATGTGCCATCGCAGCCTTACCGGCCACCAGCGGCCATGGTGAAAGGACGGACGCCGTGCCAAGTGACGGGCTCGACAGTGTGGTCGCCGATGATGCGGCACTGCGCCAGCGGATCGACCCGACGGTCCCGCACATCGCGAGGATCTACGACTACTGGCTCGGCGGTAAGGATAACTTCGCTGCCGACCGGGCGGCAGCCGAGCGGGTAATGGAGGTCACGCCGGCCATTCTGCCGGGTGTTCGCGCTAACCGGCGTTTCCTTGGCCGCGCGGTGCGGTACCTGGCCGAACAGGCCGGCGTCCGGCAGTTTCTCGACCTGGGAACCGGGATACCCACCGCCAACAACACGCACGAAGTCGCGCAATCTGTCGATCCCGAATGCCACGTGGTGTACGTCGACAATGATCCAATCGTGCTTGTCCATGCCCGGGCGCTGCTGACGAGCGCCTCGGGCGGTATCTCCTACCTCGATGCTGACGTGCGCGACACCGGGAAGATACTGGCGGATGCGGCAGGGCTGCTGGACTTCAGCAAGCCGGTCGGTGTCATGCTGATAGCGATCTTGCATTGCGTTCCTGACGATGACGACCCGCGCCGGATCGTTTCCACCCTGCTGGATGCCGTCCCGCCAGGCAGCTACCTCGCCATTACCCATCCCGCCATTGACCAGGTGCCCGAGCATTCGGCCCAAGCCGAACGGTCGCTGACCCGGGCCATGGGCCAGCCGGTCACCTTCCGTTCGCACGCCGAGGTGTCACGTTTTTTCGAAGGGCTGCAGCTGGTGGAGCCCGGCGTCGTGGCGGTCCAGGAATGGCGGCCGGACTGCGACCTCGACGTCGTCGGGCCAACGGCCATGTGGGGTGGGGTAGCCCTCAAGGCGTAGCCGCAGGCCCCGGGCGCTGATGGGAGATCGTGCCCCGCACCGCCTCACGCAGCGAGCGCGGGTCGCGGGCGAGCGACTCCCAGAGCCCCTGTTGATTAGGATTGCCGCCGTGAGTGACTACGAGCTGGCCCGCCAGTACGACACCGTCAACCTGTATCGCCGCGGCGCCGCCGCGAAGCTCGAGCTCAACCGCCCCGAGCGCATGAACGCATGGAACACCCAGTTCGGGCTCGACCTGCTCGGCGCCGTGACAAGCGCCGGCGAAGACGCTGAGGTTCGCGCGCTGCTGATAACCGGCGCTGGGCGCGCGTTCTCCAGCGGCGCGGACCTGACAGACGGCCTCGAGCAGACCGACGCCGGTGATCCGGACGTCTACGGCGTGCTTACCGAGCGCTACCACCCGATCATCGTCGGGATCCGTCAGATGCCTAAGCCCGTCGTCGCCGCTGTCAACGGCCCCGCGGCCGGCGTCGGCCTGTCGCTCGCACTTGCCTGCGACCTAGTCATCGCCGCCGAGTCCGCGTATTTCTTGCTCGCGTTCGTCAATATCGGCCTCGTGCCGGACGGCGGGTCTTCGCTGCTTGTCCCCTCGCGGGTGGGTTTCGCGCGGGCGGCCGAGATGGCGATGCTTGGCGACCGGGTCGGAGCCAGCAAGGCGCTCGATTGGGGATTGATCAACCAGGTCTGGGCCGACGACGAGTTCGCGACCCGCGCCGACGCGCTCATCTCTCGCCTGGCCGACGGTCCCACCCGCTCCTACGCGGGAACGAAGAGGCAGCTCAACAACTGGCTCTACCAGCAGATGGACCAGCAACTCGAGCTCGAGGCCCGGATCCAGCAGGAAATGGCAGCCGCCGCCGATTTCGCTGAGGGACTCACGGCCTTCGCGCAGAAGCGCCAGCCCCGGTTCAGCGGCGCCTGAGCGCTGCACGGGCCGCCTGCACGGGCCGCCTGCACGGGCCGCCTGCCCGTGTGTTGGCAACTCCCGGGTCTTTCAGGCGACGGGCGGCGGTACTCCTTCCGCGCTCGCCGGGAGCGCCGGATCCCATTCGCAGACAGCGCAGGCGTGGCGAAAGGCCGAGCGGGCGAAGTCCAAGGCGGCCGCGCGCGGATCCGGGCTCGAGCGGACGTCGTCCCAGTCCAGGATGTACTCACCCAGGTTGGCGTCCCAATGGGCACCTGGCGGGGAAAGTGTCATGCGCGCGAATCCCGCTGGCGCGGGGTGCGCGTACGCATAGAACGCCGCTTTGCCGTAGCGCGCATCACCGGGCCACCAGCCGACCGCAACCTCCTGTGCGTCCATCGCGTTGCGCATGATGAAGTCGCTCGAGGGAGGTTTTGCGGGTGATCCGGAAAACAGGTTCACCGCGAGGTCAAAGGATCCCCACCACGCGTTGACCGGCGTCGAACGGCCACGGTAGGGCGCGCGGAACGCCGCAAGGACCAACGCGGCCTGGGTCGCTGCGGCGAAATAGTCTCCCACCTTGGTGCGGTCGTAATGCGCGTGCACCTCGTCCTCGTCGAGTGGCACGCTCCACGAAACCTCCTGCGGCGCCGGGTCGATCTCCACCGGGCCACCTACCTCGCGCACCGCCGCAAGAACCTCCCGGGTCACCACCCCGACCGCGCGATCGGGGGTTAGCGCGACATGTTCGGCCCGCCCGCCGCTATGCTCAACCACTGCCTCGTGGACCCGCAAATCGAGCACGACGACCAGGGATCCGGAACCGTCAGGCGCGGGCAACGGCGCAGTCTCCCAGCCCCGCGCCGTCAGCCGCAGCGCCGCGTGCTGCAACTGGGGCTCGGGCGCGGCAAGCTTCACCGCCAGCTTGCCAAGCACCTGCGTGTGCGCATGCACCGTGTCGCAAGTCGCACGCCATTGCTCATACGAAGTTATCGGCCACCCCGAGGACATGATCGCACGCTATCTCGCGACCGCACGCCTGTAAATCCAGACCGCGGGACGGCCGGGGCCGGCCTGGCAAGGAAACCAGGTGGACACGATGACGCCGATCCCGCCCGGCGGTCGATCCCCGGGGAACCCCCTGGCAGACTGTAACGGTCCGCTCACCGTTAGATGAGAATCCGCCGATTCACAGGTCAGTCCCACTGGCCCCGTGCGGGGAACGCCGACTTATTCCGAATGGCTTCCGCCTGGCGCCACTTGCCTGGCAGCCGTTGGCTGTGACGCCGCGTCACTGCCGGGCCTCGGCGAGATGCAGATTAATGACGCGTTCGAAATCTGGATCCGGGGTGAGGCCCAGCCGGGCAGCCCGGTCAGCGCGGAACCGAGCGGGCCAGCTCGTCACGATCCCAGCCACCACCGGGTCTGGAGCCCAGTCAATCAGGGCACTCACCTCAGCACCGGCCACCCGCTCCAACGCGGCGACCATGTCCGCGACCGTCACGGTGAGCGCAGGCAGGTTGACCGCGCTGCGACCGCCCCAGGCTTCGTCGGACGACCTGGCAGCGCAGAGCAGTCCGTCGATGGCCCGGGCCGGCGAGGCGAGCGCCACCTCGGTCCGGGCGTCGACCGGGCAGATCGCGCGTTCGCCGGCGAGCGGTTCCCTGATGATGGCGGACAGGAAGCTCGACGCCGCTGCGTTGGGCCGCCCGGGGCGGACGCTGACGGTCATCAGGCGAACGGTCCGTCCGCGCACGAACCCCTTACGGGTGTAGTCGGCCAGCAGATGCTCTCCGATGACCTTCTGCATTGCCGTAGTTGGCTAAGTAGGTGGCAGGTAGTGCCACTACGGGAGGGCATTTGATTCCAGGCACATCGGCGTCCGGCCCGCGATCCTGTAAGGGAGGCTCGAGAATCGCGGTGCCGGGCGCCGACGCCGCTGGCGGCTGCTACGCGTTACTGCTGTTGACAATCAGGTCCGCGTTATCGGAGGCGGCCCACCGCCCAGAGCGTTCCGGTGGGAAGGGCCGCCGCCGCGGCGAATTCGCGGTCCTCGACCGCCAGCGTGACACGCCCAACCTTCAGCACCTTCGCGCGTCATTCAGCGGGACTGGCATTAGTTATCCTGCGACCATGCGAGTGATTGTCACTGGCGGGGCCGGCTTCATCGGGACGCTGCTGGCCCGGCGGCTGCTGGCCGGGTCGGCTTGCATCGGCGGCGTCGGCCCGGCTGACGTGGGCGAGCTCGTCATCGCGGACCTCGCCGCGCCGGCGGGGGACGTCGCCGCTGATCCGCGCACTCGCGCGGTGGCCGGCGACCTGACGGCGGTGATCGGCGGCCTCGGCGAGGCGGACGTCATCTTCCACCTGGCCGGGGTGGTGAGCGGCGCGGCCGAGGCGGACTTCGACCTGGGGATGCGCGTGAACGTGGACGGGACGCGCGCCGTGCTGGAGCATGCGCGGCGGCACGCCCGCCCGCCGGTCCTGGTGTTCTCCAGCTCTATCGCGGTGTTCGGCACCGACCCGGCGACCGGGGCCGTTGACGTGGTCCGAGACGACACCCTGCCACGCCCCCAGTCCAGCTACGGCGCGCAGAAATTCATCGCCGAGCAGCTCGTCGCCGATTACAGCCGTAAAGGATTCGCCCGGGGCAGGTCCGTGCGGCTCATGACCGTGTCGGTCCGGCCGGGCAAGCCGAACGCCGCGCTGTCGGGCTTCATGTCAGGGATCATCCGCGAGCCACTGGCCGGGTTGCGCGCCGCGTGCCCGGTGCCGGCCAGCACCCCTGTCGCGCTGTCGTCTCCGCGCCGGACCATCGACGGCCTGCTGCGCGCCGCCGCCGTCACCGACGAGGCGTGGGGCAGCCGCACCGCGATGACCCTGCCTGGCCTGACGACGACCCCGGGATCCATGGCCGCCGCCATGGACCGGATCGCCGGATGCCCCGCCAGCGACCTCATCGACTGGACCGAAGACCCCGCGATCAGCGCGATCGTCGAGAGCTGGCCCGCCCGGTTCGAGACGCCCCGCGCGCACGCGCTCGGGCTGTACCCTGAGGAATCATTCGACGACATCATCCGCCAATACACCGCGCTTAGCGGCCCCAGCGCGGGATAAGGGCGCCGAAGCCCGCCGGCAGCCGGGTCAAGCCAGCAGCCACAACCCCCCGGACCTGCGCCTACCCCGGCTGCGATCAGCCCACCGCCGCACCTGGCAGCGACCGGGGCGCCAAGCCCAAGTACTGCGACAACCCCGACCACAATCCCCTGTCGGCGCACCGCGAGCGCCGCCGCAGGGAAGCCGAAGCTAGGGGCCAGCGGGCTGTTGCGCGTACCAGATGGGCGATTAGCACGAGCACCAGGCCGGTGCCGATCCCGACCGCCGCGAGCAGCAGGACAAACACCCAGCTCGGCACCCGTCTGACGGTTCCCCGCGATGCCTGCCTGTTTTTCTCAGGATCGGCATTCGCAGGTGTTGTTGTCGGTGCACTACCGCTGGTGGGCTTCGAGCGCGACCTGGATGTCGGCGGCCATCCGGATCTGCCCGCTGGCGGCCATGAAGAAGACACTATGGCCATCACAGAGCGCGACCGGATTCGCTAGTCGGCGCACCGCCACGCTGCCCCGAACGCCGAATCGGCGTGGCTGACTCATGCGCTGGTCACGCGGACAGGCACACGCAGAACACCCGGTTAGGGCCTCGCTGGCGACGGCGGCCGGACAGCTCTTGGCGCTGATAGGGTCTGGCTTACCGGGGTTAGTTAAGCCGCGGACCCTAGGTTGTGAGGATGCTGCTCGAGCGTGACGAGGAGCTGGCGGCGGTGGAGGCGCTGCTGTCGGCTGGCGGGGTCCTGTTCATCGAGGGCGGCGCGGGTATCGGGAAGACCGCGCTGGTGGATGCGGCCTGCGCGCGCGCCGGGGAGCGGGGCCCGGCGGTGTTGCGGGCACGGGGGGCCGAGCTGGAGGCGGGGTTCGGGTTCGGGGTGGTCCGGCAGCTGTTCGAGCGCCGGCTGACCGGGGCATCGCCGGAGGAGCGCGAGCTGCTGCTGGCGGGGCCGGCGGAGGCGGCGTGGATGCTGCTGGGTGCGCCCGCGGCTGCCCAGCCAGCGGATGCGTCCTTCGCGGTGTTGCACGGCCTGTACTGGCTGACGGCGAACCTCGCGGCGCTGCAGCCGGTGGTGGTGGCCGTGGACGACGCGCAGTGGGCCGATCGCGCCTCGCTGCGGTGGCTGGCCTATCTGGCTCCCCGGGCCGGGGATCTGGGGGTGTCGCTGCTGGTCACGCTGCGGCCGGCCGACCCGGCTGCGGATGCGGCCCCGCTGCTCGCGGTGCGCAAACAGGCCGCGGTGATCGTGCGGCCCCGGCTGCTCAGCGAGCAGGCGGTCGCGTCGGTTGCCCGTGAGGCGCTCGGGACGCAAGCCAGCGCGCAGCACTGCTTGTGGCTGAAGCGCACCAGCGGGGGCAACCCGTTTTACCTGCGGGAACTGCTCCGGGCGGTCACCGTCAGCGGCGCCTCGCCGGCCACCGCGGACTGGCAGGGCGCGGCGGCGACGGGGGCGCGGGACGTCATGTTCTACCTCGGCGGGCGGTTGCGGCAGCTCGGCCCGGACGCGGCCCGGCTGGCTCAGGCGCTGGCGGTGCTGGGTGATGGCTGCGACCTGCGCCATGCGGCGGCGCTGGTCGGCCAGGGTTGGGAAGAGGCGCTGCACGCGGCTGCGGCGCTGGTCCGCTCGGACGTGCTGGCCGGCTCCGACCCGCCGCGTTTCCTGCATCCGATCGTGCGCCAGGCGGTCGAGGCATCGCTGGACAGCGCCCAGCGGGTGGTGCTGCACCGGGCGGCGGCCGGCGTGCTGCACGCCGAGCGGGCTCCGGCCGGGCAGGTCGCGGCGCACCTGCGCATGCTGCCGCCTGCCGGTGACGCCTGGGTGTGCCAGCGGCTCCGGGAAGCGGCGAGCGCGGCGCTGGCATCGGGCGAGCCGCGCGCTGCAGGTGAGCTGCTTCGCCGCGCTTGGGCCGAGCCGCCCCCGCCGGAGGAGCAGGCGGGGCTGCTGCGGGAGCTGGCTGGCGCGGATGTGGCGGCCGGGCGCGGCAGCGCACGCGACTGGCTTGAGCAGGCGCTGGCCCGCACGGCCGGCCCGCGGGAGCGGGCGAGGATCGCGATGGAGGTCGCGCGGGCGCACGCGAGCTCGTTCCGCTGGGCGGAGGCGGTGGATGTCATCGAGCGGGCCGTGGCCGAGCTCGGGGACGCCGACGCGGATCTGGCCGGCCAGCTGGAAGGCGAGGTTGTGGTTGCGGGCTTGCACGACGCCCGCCGGGCCGCCCGGGTCGGTCCCGCACTGAGCCGCCTGGCCGCCAGCGGCAGGCCGGTGCTGTCGGGCGAAGCGCTGGCGGTCGCCCGTGGCATGGCCGCGCTGCTGGCGGGCCGTCCCGCGGCGGAGGTCGCCGGCCCCTTGCTGGCGGCGCTGTCGGCCGCGCCGTCGCCGGTGGAGAACTGGGACACCCGCGCCGCGCTGCTGTGGTGCCTGGTGGCCGCCGAGGGCTTCGATGCGGTGGAGAACTCGATCGACCCGATGCTGGCCGGGCTGCGCCGGACCGGCAGCGCCCGTGGCCTGGTCGCCGTCTACAGCGCGGTGGGGTTCCTCAGGCTGCGGCTGGGGGCGCTGCCGGAGGCGGAGGCCGCCGCGCGGATCGCGCTGCGCGTGATGCAAGAAGGCGACTTCGCGCCCGGCCTGCCGTTCGCGGTCACCGTGTGCGCGGACGTCGCCGTGGAGGCCGGGGAGTTCGACCAGGCTCAGGCGCTGCTGGAGTCGCTGCCCGCCACGGGCTGGTCTCCCGGGGTCGGCACGGTCCTCATCCCCGCCGCCTGGGGCCGGCTGCATCTGGCCGCCGGCCGTCCCGCCGATGCGATCGCCGCCTTCCGGACCTGCGCCGCCATGTTCAGCGGCGACGTGTGGGGCCTAGACATCCGCGACACCGGCTACCTGCACGCCCGCTCCGGCGCCGCCCAGGCCCTGCTGCTGGCCGGCGACCGGCCGCAGGCCCGCCAGCTCGCCGAGGCCGAGCTCGCCGACGTGCGCGGCTTCGCGGCACCGCGGGCGCTCGGGGTCGCGCTGCGCGCCGCCGGGCTCGCCGCTGGCGGCCGGCGGGGACTGGACCTGCTCGCCGGCTCGGTGGCGGCGCTTGCCGATTCCCCCGCCGTGCTGGAACGGGCCAAGTCCCTGGCCGAGCTCGGCGCGGCGCAGCGCCGCGCCGGCCAGCGCGCCGCCGCACGCGAGCACCTCGCCGAGGCCCTTGACCTGGCCGCGCGATGCGGTGCCCGGCCGCTCGCCGCCCGGGTGCGGGCCGAACTGGGCGCCGCAGGCGCCCGTCCCCGCCGAGACTGGCGCCGCGGCGTGGAGTCGCTCACCCCGGCCGAGCTGCGTGTCGCGCGGCTGGCCGCCGGCGGGCGCACCAACCGGGAGATCGCCCAGACCCTCTACGTCACCGTCAAGACCGTCGAAGGCCACCTGGCCCGGGTATACGCCAAGCTCGACATCAGCGGTCGGCCCCAGCTCGTGAGGGTGCTCGGCGAGGAAAACCCCAGAAAACCCCCGGGTGCCCGCCCGGTAACACCAGGGTCCCCACCCCCTCGCCCCGGGCCAGCCCATCCCCGATCGTCGACAGCAGCGTCGCCGACCACGGCACGCCCGACGAACGGGGTAAGCCATGACTGCTTCCGCCACCGCACCTGCCAGCACCCCAGCCGCCAACGCCGAGCTGATCCGCCGCGCCTATGACGCCTTCGCCCACGGCGACATTCCAGCCGTGCTCGAAGTGCTCGACACCGAGATCACCTGGCACGTTCCCGGGCGCAGCCCGCTGTCCGGTGACTTTCACGGCCACCCGGGAGTGCTGGAGTTCTTCGGCCGCTGCCAGCAGCTCTCCGCCGGCACCCTGCGGGTCGTCCCGGAGGAATTCTTCCTGGCCGACGGCGAGCGGGTCGTCGCGCTGTGCACGATCTCGGCGGAACGACACGGGCAAGCCTGGTCCTCCCCCGAGGTGCACGTCTGGCGAGTGACCGGCGGGCGGGCCATCGAATTCGTCGAGTACCAGGGCGACCAGCAAACCGAGGACGAGTTCTGGAGCGCATAACCCCAGGCAGCCCCGCGGCATGGGCGGGAGCCAGAGGACCAAGGTAAGCAGCATCCAGCTCAGGGCACACAGCCGCCACCCGCCCGCCCAGCGTCAGAGCCGGCGGCCATCACCCAAGTGCTGCACAGACTGACGGACAGGAGTGAGAACAGTGCGTATCGACAGTGGCGAACCAGGTGCCACCGGCTACGACGGCGGCGATGACCCCAAAGACATGCGACGGCTCGTCACAGGTGGCGGGGAGGTCGGCTACCACGACAGCGCCCCGGGCGAGGTGATCTTGCTGGTGCATGCGGGCGTGTTCAGCGACTGGTTCCTGCCCCTGGCCCAGCACCTGCCCACCGACCGGTTCCGGGTCGTGCGGATGCGCCGATGCGGCTACCGGGGCACGGCAGCGCCGGCTGGCCACCTCAGCCTGGCCGATCACGCGCGGCACGCCGCTGGCCTGCTGGACGCGCTCGGGACCGGAGCGGCCCACTGGGGTCGGGCATTCATCCAGCTGCCTGATCGGTCTGCAGCTGGCCCAGGACCGTCCCGACCTGGTGGCAAGCCTCAGCCTGCTCGAGCCCGCCCCCGGCGGGGACCTGCACGGCCCGGCGGACGAACAGTTCGTCGCCACCACCGTCGGCCCGGCCATCGAGGCGTTCCGCGCCGGCGATCCGCACGCGGCGTTCGACACCTTCATGCGCGGTATCGGCGGCCCCGGCTATCCGGCGGTCATGACCGGCCCGCTGGGCACCGCCGGCCTGGACACCGCCCGGGCGGAGTCGGCGTTCTTCTTCGCCGACGAGCTCTCCGCGGTCCGCGAATGGGCCTTCGGCCCCGGCCAGGCGGCCCGGGTCACCCAACCCGCCCTGGTCGTGCTCGGCGGCGACAGCCCACAACTGACCCCGCTCATGGCCGAGACCGTGCAGCGGCTGGCCGGCATGCTGCCCGATGCTCGCACCGTGACCCTGCGCGGCTGCGATCACCTGATGCCGCTGCAGCAGCCGGCGGCGCTCGCCGAGCTGATCACCGGCTTCATCGACAGCCTCCCCGCAGCCACCGCGGCTGCACCAGCGGCGACACGATGAATACCGCGAAGCCGGCTACCAGCATTCGTCCGAAGCTAGCTCGGATCCTGGTCGGCGTGCCGGCCATCTGCGGCGCGCAGGGCAGCGCGATCTGTGCACGAAATATTGCAAGGTCCACGTAGGCAATCGGTGTCCATCGCCGGCAGGCGTGGCCGGGGGGAAGAAGAGCGGACCCAGGAACTGAACTCCGCCGATCGTGGTGCTCAGGGAACAGCTATACGGAGAAATGCACCAGCATGCAATCGGAGACGCGCTGTCATCGGCATCATGCATGAGCGGGGATTGGCAAGCCTGCTCAGTAGCGCAGAAGGCCCAGATCGGTGCGGCACGCGGACTCGCCGCTGGCGGCAGCCGGGGGCGCAGATCGACGGTTCGCGTTCGTGCCGAGGTCGCGGTGCGTCACAGCCAGGTAATTGGCACCCGCTGCTGCAAGCAGCTCCGCCCGACGGCTGCCACCGCCAGGCGGAGCTGCTCCCGGCTGGTGTGCCTGTTACCGGGCAGCGCCGGCGACGTAGGCGGCGACAATATAGGTCGCGTGCCGGTCCAGGCTGCCGCGGGCGCGGTCGTACCGCATCGTCGTTCGCGGGTCGGCGTGCGAGGCGGCCTCTTGGACGTCACGCAGCGGCACCCCCGCATCGAAACTGGTAGGGAGCGGCTTACCAACCATGCTGAATACCTCAGCTTGAGGCAGAGAGAGATGCGACCTTCTGTCCTCGTTGATGGGTTTTTGCCGTTGCGTTGTCCGCAACAAGCGGTCAAGCAATGCAACCAAACTGGATGCAACATCGTGGCGCCTGGTGCAACCGGCTCCCGTCACGGCTCTCTGACCTGGTGTTTCGCGCCGCCGGTCGGATCTGGCCGC
>DATIYI010000287.1:0-19761 GCA_035517695.1 Streptosporangiaceae bacterium | reverse complement strand
TCCGTCGCGGACGCGTACGCGACAGCCCTACCTGCGGGAACGCCATGGTTGATCTTGAAAACCCCGGATAACGCTGGTGGACTCCAGCACCAGCCGCTCCACGCCCTGGCACACCAGGTGATCCATCAGCGCCACGACCGCGGCGAAGGTCGCGGTCACCTCCCGCACCTTCTGGGTCCGCCGCCCCGCCCGGGACTCATGCGGCAGCCGCATGCACACCATCCCCGAGCCCTTGGCCACATCGATCGCCGCCGCCCGGCTGATCACCTGCACCGGCTCATCGGTCACCTCCGCGCCGGCATCGCCGGGCACCGGCGGTGACGCCGGCCTGTTCCTCGTCCTGGCCATGAACAACCACACCCTTTCCTGGAAAGCGACACGGTGAGGCTGCCCGGGGAACGAGAGGGGGGAAGCCGAATCTGATCGGCGCGCACGCAGCAGCAGTACCCAGCCCGCAAGATCGTCCCCAGCGCTCAGACTATTTTTCGGGCACGAGGGCTCCACGGATAGTTCCGGCGACACAGGCAGCACGCCAGTACGATGCCCCATCAATCACGGCCGTGTACGCCAGTCCGCGGTGAACCGGGACCAGACACCAGCACCACCGCCCGGTACACCCTTAAGCTGAGAACGCCGCGGCGCGGCACGGCGGCCGGGCAGCACACTCGCGCACGCCACCCGCGCCGCGGCCACCGTACCCGCCACGCCAGCCCGCCCAGGACGGGACGCGGACAAGTTTCGTGGCCACCAAACGCCACCAAGACCTGTTGACTATTTTGCGCCTGGCTGGCCTGGTCGCGGTTCCGGGTGGTGATCCCGTCATGGGATCAGCAGCTGGGCAGCCTGACCGGGTGCCTATACACCACGTTGCGGATGGTGGGCGGGGCACCGACGTATTTGCTGACCGACAACGCCAAGATGGTCACTATCGAGCACGTGGCCGGTGTTCTGGTGCGCCACCCGCAGATGGTCGCGCTGGGCCGGCATTACGGCTGCAAGATCGAGACCTGTGTGCCGTTCGACCCGGAAACCAAAGGTGGTGTGGAGGCGACCGTCAAGATCGCAAAGGCGGACCTGGTGCCCGCGCAGGCCAACCTGCGGGCTGAGTATGCCAGCTTCGCTGAGCTGGAGGGCGCCTGCCGGGAATGGTGCGCGCAGGTCAACTGCCGGGTGCACCGCGAGACCGCGGCCATTCCGCGGACCGGCTGGCCATCGAGCGTGAGCTCCTGCGCGCGCCGCCCGCCGGGCCGTATGTGCTGGCGCTTGGAGGTCATAATCAGCTTACTTTTTTACATCATCGAGATGGCGGCTTCGCCAGCTCACAGGGCGCCCCCTCGGCACCGCCGCGGCTGTCTGCGGACCGGTCCGGCACCGGCGAGCCGATCGGGCGGACCCTGGTTGCGCGCGTGTTTGATTGCGGTGATCCCGACATCGACCGCCGGACAACGAACCCGCGGGTCAGGCCCAGGACCTAATCAACGATTACCGCAGGTCTGGGTCTTGCCGCGCCGCGACCGGATGGACCGGGCACGGCGGGTACTCATCAGTACCACACCAGGTAGCTAATCCATGCGGCGGTGAGGACAAGCCCTAGCCATTCGAGCTTCCAGCTGCCTAGCACGATTGCGACGAAATCAACCGTGAGGACCGTCGCGCTGATAATTACCTCACGTCCCATATGCACGTGGTCAATCCCCGCTTTAGTACCATTCGCTGGCGCCGCCGCGGCGGGCGTCGCATCGCGAGGCTTTTGCGACACGCCGGTGCGGGCGGCTGGCGATATTCGCGTGCGGCGCTGCTCTACCCTTCGCGATGTCAGTCACCGGCCACCAAACTGACCTTGGCAATGACCGCGTGCGGAAAGGTCGCCTGGTTCTCGCGGTAAAGCTCATTCACCGCCGCCACAGCTTGCTCCGTCGTTAAATGAGGAGATGCAACGAGGATGTGGCGTCGCTCCCTCGATAAGATCTGTCCGTGCAGCGAGAGATCTTCGTGTTGAGGAGGTGCGCGGTCGTCGGGCATGTGTCCTCTCCCGTTTAGCAGGTTAGCAGGATCCTCAAGGTTCGGCCGTCCCACCGAGCCAAGCATCGTGGGACACGGCGAGCCGGTTTGCGTCCGGCTTAATAGCATTCGCGTAGGTTCAATACAAGCGCCAAGTAGCGGCCGGTGACAAGTGTTGCCCATCCGGGTGCCGACCGTGCCAGCTCGTCGCGCCTCGGCGCGGCGAGCGCTTTCGACGGCGGTCGACTCGGCCGCGCCCGTTCCTTCACGATGCGGATGATGGATGCTAGAGGATGCTAGAGGGTCGCCAGGATGGCTGTACGCCGTCCGCCGCCCCGATGACCAGCCCGCCTGGCGCGGAGGTTTCCCCGGGCGGAGCAGATCATCTTCCGGCTGGGCTCTATCCCGCACGGCAACGCCTTGCTCGCCGAGGGTACCGCCACTGCGTTCACCGGGACGCCGACCCTGCCGGACGGCAAGGTCCCGTACAGCGGGCGGGCTAGTCCAGATCAGCGGCCACGCACACAGCTGGGCCGACGGAACGACAGCGCCCGGCTCGTCGTGGCGGGACCTGCGCGTGGCCGCCCGTACCCAGGCGCGGTCGCCGCTGCGGGCCAGGAGTCGGGCGAGGCGGCGGTCGGCGGCGATGATGTCCCTGGCCTGTGCCGCCGGTTCGTCGTCGTGGTGACGAACCGGCTGCAGGCCACCAGGTTCCGCCTGATCAACCTCTAGCCGCCCCGCCCGCGGCAGAGTATGCGCTGCTGGCGGTGGTTCCGAGCGCGGTTCCCCAGCTGCGGGCCCGCGAGGGCTCGCCGTCGACCAGGGTGGTGTGCTGGCCGATCAGGAAGCTCTCCGACGCGGCGACCAGGGGGTAGCCATGGCGACTGAGCAGTCTGGCGATGGCGCGGCTGGCGCGGCCTGTGAACACGGGAACGCCGTTGACCCTGGTGTCGAAGGCCGCGGCGAGCACGTGCGCCTCGCCGAGGCCGTCAAGCCAGTCGCGCAGCCCGGGCCCGCCTGCGCCCGGATCCATGCTCAGCCCGCTGTCCTTCTTGGCGGCCGCTGCGGCCGCCATCCGCCGCGAAGCCCGGCTTGACATCCCGTGCATGTGTGTGCGTCCGCCGACGACCAGGAGGTCGGCCGCGGCGTCAAGCTCGCGGGTGGCGTCGGCCACAGGGACGAGCGTCACATCGTGAGTGGCGCGCAAGCCGTCCGCGATGTTGCTGGCGACGACATGCGTGTTCCCGTACATCGATTCGTAGACCACCAGCGCCTGCATGATGACCACATCCTTCGCCCGTCGCTGGCACGCGCTTTCAGCCGGAGCGCATCCGCCAGGCAAGGAGCCAACGGCCTCCACCGCCAAGGGACCAACGTCGGCCCTGTGGCCCTGTGGAGCCAGCACTAGCAAGCGAAATCTCAGCAGGCCGGACAGCAGTGTGCCGCCTCAATTGAGATCCGCGCCTTAATGGGCCGCAATCAGTGAGATAGGCCGACTTACCAGAGACGGGACAGCCGGGCTGCACGCCCCCAGCCGTCACCGCACCACTGCAGGATCGGGCCAACGCCGTGTGGGCGCTCGCCCCCTTCCCATGACTGGGTGAAGCGGTCGTCACCGAGGACGCACCGGGCCTGGCTGGCGGCGTCTGCCGCCGTACCGCGGTTGGCGGTGTACCCGGGTGCCAGGCATTGCAGCGACCCGGGTGCCAGGTATTGCAGCGGCCGCCGGCGCCTGGGCGGCGGGCGGCGTCGGAGAAGCGCTCGCCGGCCGCGGCGAGCACGCCGAGCAACTCGATGCCGTCGCAGGCCGCCCCTGCTCGTCTGGAAACGCGCCGGATCGTGCCGTCCTACGCAGTCCCGGCTGACGACATTGCCGCGGAGCTGGTGCGGCTGCGGTGGCCGCTGACGCGACGGGCACCCTCGGCGCTCACCTGCCCGAGCTGTCCGGGCGGCCTGTGCTCGACCCGTCGCTTCCATTCGGCGTGCACAGCACCGAGGACCGCGCGGCCGACACCGCAACTCTGCTGCTCACAGCCATGGATGGGATTCTCGGCACTCACACCTTCGGCAAGGTGGCTGGCGCCTCCGCACCTGGTCACGCCGACCGGCAGCTACGCCTGATACGCCAAGCGATCCGGGCGTGCCGCCGCTAAAGTCGGGCGCGTGGAAGAAGCCGGAATCCTTGACGCTGTACGGCTGGCGCGGGACTGCGTTGTCATGACCCAGGCGGTCGCGCTGGGCCGGTGGATCAGCCCTGCCGGATCGCGCCCGGTCACCCCGC
This sequence comes from Streptosporangiaceae bacterium, assembly GCA_035517695.1. Classification (GTDB taxonomy): domain Bacteria; phylum Actinomycetota; class Actinomycetes; order Streptosporangiales; family Streptosporangiaceae; genus DATFVJ01. The sequence goes on along the minus strand of DATIYI010000287.1, from coordinate 15,479 downwards.
GACGGGTGCTCCGCAAGCCCGATCTGCCGGCCGCCGCCGCAGTGATCGGCGTGCCCCTGCCCGCGCGCCTGCGCACCGCGGCCGACGTCCCGGCGGTTCACCGCCCCTGGTGCCTCGCGCTGGCCGCGGGCCTGCTGCGGGTCGAGGAGGCTTTCGAGCGGACCCTGAATGTCGCCGTGGTCCTGGACGCACCGGAGACAGCCACGATGCTGCTCCGGCCGTTCTGTGTGGAGATGCTGACCCCCGATCACGCGGGAGCTCTCCTGGCCCTTGCCGGTCACTACGGGCCGGAATGGACGGGTGGAATGCTCGCGGTATGGTTCGGCGAGCGCTCGCGGGCCAATCACGACGCCGAGCTGCGACGGCCGGAATGGCTCGCCTCGCTGCCTGGGCTGTGCGGGGCGCTTGGCGGCGAGGGCGGCGTGACCCGCGGGCTGCTCACCGGGTCGTGGCGCTGGCTCAGCGACCAGATCCGGATCTGGCTCGGCTACTCGCTGTCAGCACCCGGGAGGAGCATCTCGGCAAACTGGGCAATCCGCTGGCGGGCCTGCTGGAAGCCACCGCTGTGGCTGGCGAGACCGGCCTGCGGGACGAGATCCTCGGTTTCCTGCGCGAGCGCGGCGACGAATTGCGCGCGCTCCTGGTCTCGGCGCTGCGAAGTGCGACGGCGCTGTCGCCCGCCGACTGGTCGGCGTCGGGCCTGAACACGCTCGCGAGCTTGTGTGCGTCGCGCCTCGGCGAGCTCATCGCACAGCCGGTGCGCGCCGAGGACGACTGGACGATCACTTGGCGCGATACGTGCGGCTGTGAACTGTGTGTCCCCTTCGGCGAGTTCCTCGGCGATAGCTTCCGTCGCACAGTCGAATGGCCGCTCGCCGAGGCGCGCCGCAAGCACATCCGGCAGTCGATCCGCGCGGCGGAGTTGCCTGTCCGGCATCAGACCTTGCGTGCGGGCAGCCCGTACACCCTGATCCTGACCAAGACCGACGCGCTCTTCGAACTTGAGCGGAAGGCGCTACAGCGGGCCATCACCGATCTGGCCTGGCTCAACAAGAGCTGGCCAGCCGCCGGCTAGTCCGCATCAAAGCAGTTGACAGAAGCGTACGTGCTCCGTGAACAGTTGGCTTGCGTGTTCCGGGTCGGCATGGCGGCGCGCTGACTGGCTCGACGTGACCTCGGCTCCAAGCCAGCAATAGCCCGGCAGATAGCAGCATGGTGTCCTCGTTCAAGGCGAGGATCAGGCAGTTCGGCACGGCTCCCTCGCGGCGTCCGCTGCGCCCGAACCGCTGGAGGAACCCCGCGACGGGCGAGTTGACCTGGATCACGCGGTCGGGGTCCACTATGTCGATGCTGAGCTCCAGCGCGGACGTGGACACGATGATGCAGTCCCGTCCCTCGGCGAGGCCTGCTCGGCACGTCTGCGCTCATCCAGCGACAGCGACGGGTGCACCGGGTACGTCATGACTCCGCGGGCGCGTAGCCTTCGAGCCGAGAAACTCCATCAGTCGTTTTGATCGCAGAACACCAGTTGATCGCAGAACACCAGCCGCTTCTGGCCACAGTGTCGCGACGCGATGACCATGGCCGCGTTCTCCACCGTGCCGACGTTGTCGAGCTGAAATATCCGTGTCCGCCCGTACCGCGGCGACCCCAGGGGCGACAGCCCGGCCGGGCCGCGTCGCTCCCCCGCTCCGGATCCCTGCAGCTGGCCGCGATCGAGCCCGTCCTCGGCGGGAACGACGCGCTGCTGCTCGCGCCGACGGCGGGCGGGAGGACCGCAGGAAATGTCAAGTTCACTGCGGTGGTGGCTGATACACCGCGCGCTGCCGACCGCGTTAGTGGCTGCCGGGGTGTCCTGAGTGCGGGCGTAGGTCCTGTGCCGCTCGAAAACTCAACCGAGGCTTTGACCTGGAAGTTCGCCTGCAGGCGGTCGCTGTAGCTGGGATCCTCGCGAGATGCCCCTCACCCTGGCTTACATGATCATCAGATCCGTACTCTCACTGGTGGCGATGCTGGTCCGCGGTGATGTGTCCAAGGACGTTGAGTTACTCGTACTCCGTCACGAGAACCGTGCTGCGCCGCCAGGTCCCGGGTCCCCGCTACCAGCCGGTGGACCGGATCTGGTTTGCGGCTCTGTCCCGGCTTCTCCCCCGCCGCCTCTGGTCAGCAGTGTTGCCGGTGACTCCCGCCACGATCTTGCGCTGGCACCGCTTGTACCGCTTCAGAACTCGACACGGCGGCTGTGACCTGCGGTTTGGCCGGATGAGCAGGTTGGGGCAGGATCGCGGCTTGTGTCTCTTCGTGTCCTCTACCTGATCACGATCCGGGTCTTTGGCTGGCTGCTCCTGCTGGGCCGCATCCACGCTTCCAAGGACGCGGAGATCATGGTGCTCCGTCATGAGGTCGCGGTGCTCGGGCGTCAGGTCGCCCGGCCGAAGCCGGACTGGGCCGACCGGGCGGTCCTGGCGGCGCTGGCCCGGCTGCTGCCAGCCGCGTTGCGCGCCCATCGGCTCGTCACACCGGGCACGCTGCTGGCCAGGCACCGCCGCCCGCTCATGCGCGAGTGGACCTATCCGAACCGGCCAGGCCGCCCGCCAGGGGATCCGCGACTTAGTGCTGCGGCTGGCGAGAGAACCCGGCCTGCGGGTACCGCAGAGTACACGGTGAGCTTTCCCGGCTCGGTCACCAGCTCATCGAACCACCGGTTGACCACACCGGTGGTCTTCACGATCCACGGATAGGACACGCCGTCGGCGCCGCGGCGTTTCTCGGTCCGGAACACGCTGGTCTTCTCCTGCGCGCGGCCGATGAACAGCACTCCCTCACTGCCGTCGTGACCGGCCAGGAACTGCTGCATCACGTCGTCCTTGCGCTGTCCCTTGGCGAAGTGCACCACCGGCACCTGGTGCTCCCAGGCCCAGCTCCCGCTGAAGCTGCGGCACATGCAGGTTCAGGTACATCCGGTCGATGCACTCGACCTCGAACACGACGTGATCGGACAAGACGTCGGCGACACTGCGCGGTAGCGTCATGAAAAGCTCCGGTCGTGCCACGGCCATAGGCCACCTACCGCTAACGAACGGTCAATAACCGGACACAGCGTGTCACCGTCAGGCACCGGCCGGAGCCCATTCGCTCAGATCAGCCAGAGCAGGCACGGCTCGTCCGGCTGGGGCGAAGCCCCGTTAGTACTACAGCCGCACTCTCGAATCGCCGAGAAAGAACGTGCTGGTCAGGGAGTTAGAGAAACGTTCCGTGGCGAGGAAGATCGTTGACGTCGTTGCTGGTCACGGACGTGTCTCCAGCAAAGTACGGCTGTAGCACTAGTTCCTGTCGCGCGGGAGGACATGGGCCGCATCAGGCGACAGGATCGCAAGGCCCACGGTGAGCTTCAGAAGTTCTTCAGGGAGCTGGAGAAGACCAGCGGTCTCGGCATCGAAATGCGCGGCGAGTGGGAGGGCTGCCGAAGGGCGCACGTCTGCCATGACCGGTACCGAGTCATCTGGCAAGATCTGCCCGAGACATAAGGCTATGCCGGGGACGACGACGATACGGTCGTGCCCGTCGTGGCCTGAGGGTCGGGCCGAAGGTGCTGTCGAGCGGGGAGACTATCTACCAGCAGACCCGCCCTGAACCAGGGTGAGGACCAAGGTCTCCACGGCCGCGGCCGGCAGGCGGGAAGGGTTGCGTCCATGCTGGTGAACACGAGCCCTTCGTCTTCATCTGCGGCGAAGCGTGCCAAGTGCCAGCGCAGCTCAGGAACGATCACCTCGGGTGTGGCCACGATCCGCCCGCCCGCATCAGTCTTAGGGGGCAGCGAATACCAGCCCGGCGCCAGGCGCTTCGGTGAGCTGGCGGGTGATCCGCACCACGCGGGCATCCAGATAACCAGCTCCCGCAACTCCCGCACCCTCAGCTGGGCGATGCAGGCGGCAGTGAGTCCAGTCGCAGCAGCCGAGCCAGCTCCAAGAGCCCTTACTTGGTCAGCGTCGGGACGAGCTCGCGAAGCCGCACCCGTCCACCGGTTTGCAACACCGCCGTCCCGTATATCCGGGACGCCACGATCGCCATGACGACGGTGCAGACCAGGCTCACCACCACCGACAGCATGAACTGCCACCAGGTCGCCTCCCCGAACCCGACCAAGGTTGGCATGGCGAACGGGGCGGTGGGGGGCAGATAAGCGAGGACCTTCACCAGCAGGGAGGCGTTGCCTGAGCTGACTCCAGTGAGGGAGACGATGTAGCCGAAGATGAGGGGCGCGCTCAGCGGCAAGGCGAGGCTCTGCACTTGGTCCTGGCGCTCGGCCAGCGAGCCGGCGGCGGCGTACAACCAGCTGTAGAAGGCATATCCGAGGATCAGCCAAACGAGTGTGGCCGCCACGACGAGTGGGGCGGCGCCATGCACGAGGCTCGACCCCACCGCCTTGGCCAGCACCAGCGCGAAGGCGACCAAGGCGACCGCCTGCGCCAGGGCGACTGCGCCGATCCCGATGACCTTGCCAGCGAGCAGCTGGGTCGGCCGTACCGTGGCGAGCAGGACCTCAACCACCCGGCTGGCCTTCTCTTCCATCACCCCCATGAGCGTCCATGTGAGGTACTGGGTGAGCACGATGAAGATGAGGATCACGCCGAGCAGCGCCGTGGCCGCCGCCGCCGTACGGGCCTTCTTGCCGGGTTGGATGCTCTCGACCGGCAAAGGCTTGGCATTGGCGACGGTGGCCGCCTGCTCCGGAGTCAAGCCGGCCTGGGCGAAGGCACGTTGTGCTCCCAGGGTCACCGATACGGCCCGCACGTAGCGGGCCCCGGCGGACGTGTCGGAAGCCGAGATGGGATTCTTCACCAGGATCTCCCCTGCGCCGTCGACCACCATATTGAGCTGGCCGGCACTGAGGGCGGCGCGCGCCTGCGACCGGTCGGGTACGTTGACGAACTCCACGGACAGCCCCACACTCTTGGCCAGGTCGTGCAGCTCGGCCTCAAGCGACGCTGAGCTGGCAACCACGGCTACCCTCTGACTCTTGGTCGTCCCGCTGTGGATGGCTGGGATAACCACGGCGGCCGCCACGACGGCGAAGAGGATGACCGTCACTACTCGGAACACCAGGCTCCGAAGCCGCTCACGGATCTCCCGTCCGGCTACGAGGCCGGTGTCGCCGAGGAGCCTCCGGCCACGCAGTCGTGCCACGAGCAGGCTTATGGGTGACGACCGGCCTCGGCCCCTGCCGCGCAGGGCCAGGCGGATAACCGTGACCGCTACCAAGGCGGCGACGACGACGGGGAGGGCCTTCATCGGCTCACCGCCTCCCGGAACACCTCCGAGAGGCGGCGGCGTTGGAAGAGGAACTGGGTGACCCGACCGGCGGCGCGCGCCGCGTCCAACACGACATCGCTGCTGGTGGAGTCGTCGAGGACGAGCCGCACCTCGCCGCCATCCGCCTCCGACACCTTGACACCGGGGATGGCGCGGGCCCATGTTCCCTGGCGGTCCCCCTCCACCCGAACGGTGAGACGCCGCGCCCCCGTGGCGGCCAGCTCGTCGACGCTCCCGCTCGCCACCAGGCGCCCGTGGTCGATGATGGCCACCGACTCGCACAGGTCCTCGACCAGGTCGAGCTGGTGGCTTGAGAACAGCACGCAGCGACCCGTGTGGGCCTGCTCGACGAGGACTTCGCCGATGACATCGATGCCGGTCGGGTCCAAGCCAGCGAGGGGCTCGTCGAGCACCAGCACCCCCGGGTCGTGTACGAGCGCCGCAGCCAGCTGTACGCGCTGCTGGTTGCCGTGCGACAGCGCCTCGACCTTGCTGGTGGCCCGGTCCGCGACCTCCAGGCGTTCCAGCCACCGCCTTGTGGCGGCAGCGGCGGCGGCGGCGTCCATCCCATGGAGCCGGCCCAGGTACTCGACCTGCTCGGCTACGAGCATATTCGGGTACAGGCCTCGCTCCTCGGGCATGTAGCCGAACCGGCGTCGTTGGGCCGGCCCGACTGGCGCCCCGTTCCACCGCACGGAGCCGGCATCCAGGTCAGTGAGGCCGAAGATGGCTCGCATGGTGGTGGTCTTGCCAGCCCCGTTCGGCCCGAGGAACCCCACGACCTGGCCCGATGGGACGCAGAAGCTCAGCTTGTCGAGGGCCGTCACGGCGCCGTACTGACGGCTCAGGCCGTCGAGTTCGAGCACACCGGCCACAGCCACAGCCTCAGTTTTTCCTGTCGTGTGCGTGGGTCAGCGACCTTCCGGGTCGCCCAGCTCTGAACCAGAAGAATGGGTCAGGTTCTGTTTCGATGGTAGGAGGTCCCATGGGTGGCACCAATCTGCAACGGGGTCGGTTCAGGGCAACGGCCTATCCCCGCCCGTTCTGGCTGTCCAGGTGATTCAGGCAGAAAAGATCGTAGCGGAGCAATGGCCAGCCCTACGGGTGAGAAGTCGACGCCGGTCACCCGCCATCCCTGCTCGGCCAGCCAGATCGCATTGTGACCCTCACCGCACGTCACGTCGAGGGCGGTCTCCGGCACCAAGTCGGCCGTCTTCTCAACGAGGAACCGGTTCGGCCCCACCCCCGCGGCATCTCGCTCGCCTGGCAGCGCTCGACCCAAGCGGCGCTGTCCGTCGACCGGTGATGCCGCGGGTGCCGCTGATATGCGGGGCTTGGGCGTGTCGCTCATGCGGCCGCGCTCGGTGTCGGACTGAGATCGATGCTGATCTTCGGTGGTGTGATGACCGAGTTGTGGACGGCGCAGTGACCCGCTATGACCAAGAGGTCAGCCTTCGTTGTGATCATCGGTGCTCTTGGGTGAGAACACGTGATCACGCGGAGGCCGTACACACGCACCGCGACACGCCGGGCACACCCACACAAGATCAGAAAGCCGTTCGATCCCCGGCTCGGTGAAGAGCGGACCGCACACCAGCACGCCGGATACCTCCCCGCGTCGGTCCCGACGTCATCTCGGCACGGAATCTACGCCGGCGACCTGGTTTCTCTGATCCCTGCGCTGGCGCCGAGCATGACCGCGCGCGAACTTTTCCCCCGATCCCAAACCCGCCGGGAACATGGCACCGCCGGGCGCTCCTATGACACTCCGCCCTGTCCGAGCAGGACTGCACAGACCTCGCGCTGACCTCAAGATCAGCCTTCCCAACCGGGCGAGCGCTCAGGCCGGTGTGGTTGACGGATGTCCATAGCACACGGCGGCCAGGGCGCAGGTATCAGGCGCCAGGGACCCGTCCTATGATCCAGCCGAATTCCGAGACGATCCGGACGCCGAGACCTACGGTGCACAGCGGCCGGATGGCCTCGCGGATCGCCTCGGCGAACCGGTCGTAGCCAACCGACTGCCGGGCCGGCCAGGACGGGCCGGCAGCGGCGAGCGCCCGCGTCGCCAGGTCAAGGTCGGGCCATTCGTTGACGACCTGCGCGGCTCCCCGGTCCACGAACTCCAGACCGGCGTCGGCGAGCATCTGCTCGGCCACGCCTGGCCGCCCGGTGTCACCCTGATTGAGGGTTGCATCGACGTGGCCGGGCGGCGACAGTTCCAGCAGTGTTGCGAAGAACGGCAGCAGCCCAAGCCGCTTGGGAGATCCCCAGAAGCTGAACCCGACCAGGCCACCCGGCCGTACCACCCGGCGGGCCTCCCGCAGCGCGTCCTCGCATCCCTTCCAGATCCCGTTGAAACTCGTCGCCACATCGAAGCGGTCGTCCTCGAACGGCAGCGCGAACATGTCGCCGACCCAGAAGTCCGCACCGGGGGTGCGCGCCCGGGCGATCGCGATCAGCGCGTCGGAGGCATCCAGCCCGACGACCTCGGCCCCACGGCCTGCCGCAACGCTGGCCGCGTATCCGGAGCCGCAGGCGATGTCGAGCAGCCGCGTCCCCGGGCCCACTTCAGCCCGGTCGAACAGCGCGTCGTTCGCGCGCCGCGCATAGGGCTCCATCAGGTACGCCCAGTCTGTGGCCCGCTCACCCCAGGCCTGGCCCGATTCGGCCCACCCCATTGGCCTCGCCTCCGCTGCCCCGGTCCCGCACCGTTAGCCACCTGGCCCGCACCGTGTCCTACAGAGGTCACCATCTGTGAAACCGTCGGCTCCGTCGAACCCGCAGCGTGCCCGTTCAGGCGGTCAGAGACGGACACTCGCGGTCACTGCCGAGACCAACGCCATGACGATGACCTGCGTGAGCTGATCTGCCAGGGTCTAGTCGCAGCCTTCCAAGCTGGGACGGGACTATTGCGAAGGCTGCTCATGCATACGTCACGGTACTCCGACAGACCCGGTGATGCTCCCGAATGTACCCGCGCTTCGGCGCACAGACCCGAGCGCTCGCGGGACCGCCGGGGAAGGCGGCGGCCTCGTCAATGATCTGGTCTCGAGGCGCCCGGGCAGCTCCGCGACGTGTCGGCGCGTTCGATCCGGCTGATTAGGAGCCTAAGCCGCGTGAACGTAGAAGGCCGCGATCGCGACGTAGGCCAGCACGAGCGCGGTCAGCCAGTACACCAACCCCGCAGTGAAATAGGCGATGCAGACCCTGGCTGCGGGCCCCGCGGGCGCGCACCGCCCTTCAGGTCGTCGCGTCGTGGCCGAAGCGGTCGACGGGTACTGCTGCGAAGATCACCCCCTTACACCAGGAGGGGAAACCAGGTCGCGCGCTGCGCCTCGCGCACCCTTTGGGCAAGTTCGCAAGCGCTCGACAGCAGCCCATGGGGGTCGCCTCCGGCGTATGCGGATTCGCTCGGTCGCCTAGCGGCGATACACCCGACAGCCGCTGGCCATCCTCGATGGAGCCCTTTCCGAATCCGGGGAAGCCGCACCACGTCCAGGCAGGAGATCTAGGCAGGAAAAGAGCGCCAGCGTAGGCTCAAGACCGGTAATTGTCCGTATCAAGCTGCGCCTGGCGAAGCGCAGTGCGCGGCTGACCGTGTCGCTCCAGGCCTAGGGCCGGTGACGCTCCGGACCCTGGCAGCGAATTTAGCGCGGTTCTGCGGCGTCGGAGGATGTCACGATGGGACCCCAAGCTGAACCCTCCATCCCGTCTGAAGCATCGCCAGCTCCTGGCGCATCACAGGGGTCTGCGTTCCAGAGCCCCGGGCTCATGGCCAGGGCTGCGCCGTTTGCCGTCGTCGCGGTTTTGGCAGAGGCAAGCCTTGCGTTCCCACCCGGCCCGCAATCGCGGTCAGCAGCCATTGTCAGCGTCGTGCTGTTGCTCGCGGTGGCGGCGGCGTTCCTGCTTCCGTGGTCACGGCTGCCGCCATGGACATCGGTGCTCGTCCCGCTGGTATATACCGGCTCGATCCTGGCTCTGATCCTGGCAGCAGGCGCTACTTCGGGGGTGGGCATCGTCATCCTGATCCCCCTGGTCTGGACCGCCCTGTTCCACCGGCGGTGGGAGTCCTCCTGCATCGTGGCCGCGATCGTGGCCGTCGAGGTGATCATCTCGCTGACGCCCGTGGCGGTCCCGGATTCTGTGGTCGTTCGCCGGGTGCTGCTGTGGGCCTCACTCGGTGCGCTGATCTCCGTCGCCGCGCATGGTCTTCGGGACCGGATCAGGCGCTCGCAAGAAGAAAGCACGCGACTGCAGAACCGCCTCCGTGAACTCACCGTCCTCGAGGACAGGGATCGCATCGCCGCCGAGCTACGGGACAAGGTTATTGGGCGGATCATGGCAGCAGCGCTGACGTTGCAAAGTGCCGCGTCCCTGACGACCCAGGGCGACGTGCGGCGCAGGGTCGGCGCATCCGTCGACGATCTTGATCAGGCGATTCGGGCGATCAGGGACACCGTCTTCGGCCTCGAACACAAGATGCAAGGCCGCGGACTGCGCCAGCAGATCCTGGACCTGTGCGGCGAACTGTCCCCGGTACCCGAAATCAGCTTCAGCGGGCCGGTCGACCGCGCCCTGCACCCCAGCACGGGAACCCAGCTACTTGAGATACTGCGCGAAGCCCTCAGCCTGATCGGGCAGCGGGCCATCCCCGCCCGTATCGGCATCGCCGCTGGTGATGAGTCGTGTCTGACCACGATCGAGGCAGGGCCGATGCCGCACATCGCTGAGATGAAGGGGTACTCACAGCAAATCGACGGGCTTAGGGACAGCGCCACACAGGCCGGAGTCCGGATCAGTATCGAGCCGATTCCGGACGGCACTCGGTTTACCTGGCGAGTTCCGCTGATCCCGCCGGTCCGTTCAGATCAGTCCTAGCCCGCAGGGATCCAGACGGACCGAGGTCGGGCACGCCACCTCTGGCGTGCCCGGCGTGTTCAGGCTGGGCGCCGGTGATCGGGTGTCTGGCCGGGCGGCGCGGTCGGCGGCTCTGAGGACCCGCATCTGCCGGATTTCCGGGAGTGTCTTCCGCTTGGTCGCCGGCGGCAGACCAAATCGGAATGCGGCCACGCACATCGCCCCGAAAAGCCAGAATGTGCCCGCTTCGCAGACGAAGTCGGTGAGGCTCAGGAGCAATCGCGTGACGGGCGAGGCCGCGCACCAGTTGGCTGCGGTCGCCACCGACACCCCGGCTGATTGGTCGAGACCAATGTGCGCGCCACTGGCTGGGTGCCATCTCCGCGGCGTATAGGCGTATAGGGGGCGGCAACCGATGCGACACCCACCTTGAAACCGGCCAGCAGGCGGCCGATGACCGGAATCGCGGTGCCGCGCGCCAGCGCCTCCCGCCGCGCCCAGCGCAAAAAACCTGCAGCATGATGGTCCAATGCTGCCCGAGGCGGCCGATGAGGCTCGCTGCGACAAGCGCTCCGACCTATGTGCCCAGCGCCAGGCGAATGTGCCGCGAGCGCGCCAGCGAGTCCGGCCTGGCAGCTCAACCGAGCTGCATACAAAACGTAATAATCAGTAACACAACGTCATCGCCCGGCCCGAGTGATGCAACGCGACCGGTGCCCGACCGTCACGGCTGACGACCGCTGACTGGCCCGGACCGCAGCTCACCTGTAATCCTCAACGCGCGTTCAAGATAGCCCGCGGCCGGTGCCGCGCACGCCCCTTCCCCAACCGCCTGCACGGGGCCCGCACAGGGAGTCCCCACGGCGGCACGCCCTAGCTCGGTGCGACCGCCACAGGTCCGGCCGCGGGAGTCACCCTGGCAAGCCCCCGCCGGCAGATGAAGACGGCCTCGGCTAGGTGGCCATCATTGTCTTGTCACTTAGGAAGCGGGCATGCCACGACAGCGCCTCGTCGAGTAGATGAGGCGTGTGCTTACCGTAGGAGTCGGCGAGTGCGCGGTCATAGTAGTCATTGAGGGCGGGCCGGTAATCAGGGTGCGCGCAGTTGTCGATGACCTTACGGGCGCGGCGCCTTGGCGCCAGCCCGCGCAGGTCGGCGACCCCCTGCTCGGTGATGATCACATGCACATCGTGCTCAGTGTGGTCGACGTGGGACACCATCGGCACGATGGCTGAAATCGCACCACCCTTGGCCGTCGATGGGCTGACGAACATGGAGATATAGGCGTTCCTGGTGAAGTCGCCCGAACCGCCAATGCCATTCTGGATCTTGGTGCCCATGATATGGGTGGAGTTGATGTTGCCGTAGATATCGGCCTCCACCATCCCGTTCATCGCCAGGCAGCCGAGGCGGCGGATGATTTCAGGATGGTTGCTGAGTTCCTGTGGCCGGAGGATGATCCGGTCCCGGTAGTAGGGCAGCCGGCCGTTGAGCACGTCGAACGCCTCGGTGCTAAGTGACAGGGCGGTCGCCGAGCACATCACCAGCTTCCCGGACTCCAGCAGCCTGAGCATGCCGTCCTGGACGACCTCGGTGTAGGCGGTGAGCCGTTCGAAGGGACTGCTCTGGAACCCGTCCAGCACAGCGTTGGCTATGTTGCCGACGCCGGACTGCATGGGCAGCAGGTTATGCGGCAGCCGGCCGTTAGCCGCCTCGTTCTCCAGGAAGTCGATGACGTGACCAGCGATTTGCTCGGATGTCCGATCGTTCGGGGTGAAGGCGTTGTCGCGGTCCCGGATGTCCGTCTCGACGATCGCCACGATCTTGCCAGCCGGGCAGAGCAGGTGCGGCACGCCGATCCGATCGCCCGGGGACGTCATCAGGATCGGCGTGCGGTGCGGCGGAAGCGCCGTGCCGTAGTGAATGTCGTGCATCCCGTCAAGCTCCATGCTCTGGGCGGAATTGACTTCGACGATCACCTTGCTGGCCTGGTCGATCCATGTCTTGTTGTTGCCGACGGAAGTTGACGGGATGATCTCACCGTCCCCGGTCAGGCCCACTGCTTCGATCACGGCGAAGTCCAACGGTCCCAGGAATCCCTCCCACACCATCTGCGCGACGTGGGAAAGGTGGACGTCGATATACTCCATCCGGCCTGAGTTGATCTTTTCCCTGCTGATCGGATCGGACTGGTAGGGCAGCCTGAGCTCGATACCGTCGACCGCCGCCAAGGCGCCGTCCAGTTCCGGCGCCGTGGAGGCGCCGGTCCACACGCTGATTTTGAAAGGCCGCCCTTCGCTGTTCGCGACGTTGATGTGCCTGGCCAGGGCGGCAGGCACCGCCTTCGGATAGCCGGCCCCCGTGAACCCGCTCATTCCCACGTTCGCACCTGGAGTGATCAGTGAGGCGGCATCGTCGGCCGTCATGAGCTTGCGCCGGAGGTACGCCGGCTGAATTCGGGCAAAACTGGTCATTGTCATGTGATCACCACGCCTCCATGTCAATTTGCATAATGAAGGCACGGCGGCGGCTGTTGGCAGAGGCGAATGTCCCTCACTTCACGGGCGCCGGCTCGAGATGGGGGCTCCGGAGCTGGCCCGAGCGGGGGCAGCCAGCGAACGCTCGTGGTCGTTCAAGAGGCGGCAGCATCGCTCGATGGCGCTTGATCGCCGGGTGCCTGATCGCCGGGTGCCTGTCGGTGCCCGGCGACGAGCTTGGCGCTCATCTTGATAGCCTTGACCGCGCCCGTGGCACCCGCCTGCAAGGTCAGCCCGATAGCGAGCACGATGATGCCCGGGATGAAGAGCGTGTGCGACCCGAGCATGATAAGCCCGATGCGGGCTAGCACGTATGGAGGGGTACAGACCACCGCGCCGATTGCGCCGCCTACGGCGCTAGCGGTCAGCTTGTCCCGTTTCGAATAGGTGGTCTTCATGCCGATGAGCCGCGAAGGCACGGCGACATAGCAGAGCATCATCACGGCGATGACGACGCTCAGCGAGATCGCGAACCACCACAGTCCCCAGCGTACGAAGACCACGGTCGACAGGCCGAGGCAGACACCGACGGCTGCGCCCGATCCCACGACGACAGCGGCGTGGGACCTGGCCTCGGTGAACGCTGGCCGGATCCGTAATGGGCCCGGTTTCGCGATGGCAAAGGCAAAGACGGCATTGAGGAAGAAACTCGCCGCGGTAATGGCGGCGACAGCCAGCACGAGAGGTACCACGATGACCGGCTCGCGCAGCGTATGCAGGGACTTCCCGTGCAGCACATGGGCCTTCAGATCGACCATGGCGGCCCAGATCCACATCGCAGGGAGCACCTGGATCAGGGTGAGCCGCCAGTTGGCAAACAGCAGTTTCACACCCTCGAAGAGCATGGCAAGCGCGCCGACGGCGAACGCCAGCGGAGCGAACAGTCGCCGCGAACGGCTTAGCTGGCGAAGCGCATCCTCGACCGTCGCGTTGTCGCTGTTGCTGATGGCGCCGATGAGCCGCCCGACCTGGGCCCGCAGCGCCGCCCTGGGCACCCGTAGCACTTCGCTACTGCCGGTTCCCTGTGGCGCGCAGCGATCTGAAGAATCAGCGCCAGTGTGCGTGGAGGCTGGCTGCTCATGTGCATTCCTGTCGATTGCCAATATCGAAGGCCCTCTCGTGAGCAGCCGTGCGCGCCCCTTGGCCAACCCGGCGGGGCGAGCCGCCAACTGACTTCGGCGCAACCTCCGCAAATCGTGCAAGCTCAGCCTAACCTTGATCATTTTTGTGCGAGGCCCACACCAGTCTCAGGATCCGACGAAGAAGCCGAGGTCCCCCACCCGCTCACTGCTGTCCCTCGGTCCTGTCCGGCGCAAGTTCCCACCCGCGGCCGATCCACGGCCTGACGAGCCGTATGAAGTTCTGCGAATCCTCGTCAAGGCAGCCAAGGGAGGCAGCCCCTGCGACAGCCGTTCTGGATCAAATCACGTTGCCCACGCCGAGCTGTAGCTGCACAGGTAGACGGTCGCGCCGCCTCCTGTGCGGGACCATCCAGCCTGCGGGCGGGGTCTCAAGCTCGGCGGTACGTTCGAGATCCTCAGCCGGGACGACCACAGGGAGCGGCGCGCCGACGTCGCCGGGCGCCGAGCGGGGCTGTACTGTACTTGCTCCAGCCACGCCGCAGCTGATTAGAAGGCCGCATGCTGCGCCTGCGAGAAGGTGCTGCTCCGGTCGCGGCACGAATCTGATCTGCCGATCCTGCATGCTGAGCTTTACGACGATGTGGCCACCAGCTCACCTGCCAGCGGCAGCCATGGCGGCCGATGTCACCCGATGCCGCTATGGCGCCGCCGCATCGCCGACCCTACCGACAAGTGCCCGAGTAGGCGCGCCCGCTTGACGGTAGGTACACCCAAATGATCCGGAGGGGGGTGTCGCATTCGGCCCAGCAGTTCGTGGAGCGCATCTGGTAGCAGACCCTCCGGCCTCCAGCGGCCATCTCCGACCTCGCCAGGACGGCCGCGTGGCGGCTACCGCGCAGGCTGGCCGCGATCGCCCTCGACGAGGATCGCGGCGACGACCGTTTCCTGCCGCTGCCTTCGCTGCCCGCCGAGGTTCTCATCGATCTGACCCGGCGGGGGATCCGTGCCTGCTTATGCCCGATTCTGATCCCCCGGGCCGTGCACAGCTCATCGAGCGCGGGCTACGCGGCTGGGCGGCGGCGGTCCGGCCCGCCGTGCCGCTTGCCAGGGCCAGTAGCTCGTTCCGCTGCGCCCGGCAGGCTCTTGCGCTGGCGCGACGCAGAGTCATCGTGCGCAGCAATCGCGTCGTGTGCTCCGACGACCACCCGTCCACGCTGCTGATCTTGTCGGGCGAGGAGCTTTTGCCACACTCGCCGCCAAGCAACTCGCACCGGTCCGGCGGCTGCGGCCCGCCAGCAGGCGGAGATCTGCTGCACTACCCCGATATGCGGTTCGAACTCGAGATCGCGTTACGTGCGCGGCGCTTGCTGAGTGCCGGATCCGGACGACCAGCCGGTGCCGCGGTGCCCACGCGCCGTGGAGGTTGCCGTGGAGGTTGTGGGGGAATGAACGGGCAGGCGATCCCGGCGCGCGAGACGCGGCATCCTCATGACGTCGCGGCCCGGGACCACTCCGGTTGCGAGCACGCTCGTAGGATCCGCGCCCAGCTCGTCTCCGGCAAGGCCTGACGCCTTGGCTGCCTTTGACGTGGGCACCGCTGGGCTACTGTGTCACCTGGGACGCTGATACGGGGTGACGCGGTAGGTCCAGCCGGATGGCGCTGTCCAGTTCAGGACCCCCGGTTCTG
>DATIYI010000286.1:0-60268 GCA_035517695.1 Streptosporangiaceae bacterium | reverse complement strand
GGGCAGAGCCGGGGCAGAGCCGGGCACAGCCGGGCACAGCCGGGGATGTGCCGCGACACGCGGTTCCAGGGGTCGCCCCCCGGGACTGGCTCAGCCGACCGTCCCGTTCTTGTTGCTCGAGAAGAGGTAGACGACGAAGATCAGCCCGAGCACGTCGAGCACGGTCGACACGGTGGCCCAGATTCGTGCCTTCCTTGCGGCTTCGAGGGCACCCTGCCGGTCGCCTGCATGCCATCTCCGCATGACCTGGCGGGCGAAATGCGCGGACACCAGGCCGGTCGGGACGCCACCAATCAAGGAGAACAGCACTCCGCCGATGGTGGCGATGATTGCCCAGGGCAGATAGTTCGGCGGTGGCTTGCCCGACCAAACCGCTGGTGTGCCGAAGCCCGCTGGCGCACCGTAGTCGGCTTCTCGCACGCCGTCACCACCTTCTGGCGGGCCGTAACCGCGCGCCCCTCCGGGCGGGACGCCGTAACCACCATGACTCGGGCCAGCGCCCTGCGAGAATCCGTCCGGTCCCCAGTGCGGCGGTCCGCCTGCACCCTGGGGCTCGTGGCCCGCACCACCCTGCTCGCCTGTGCCCTGCGGATTCCCGTCGCTCATGGCCGGGCAGCGTAGCGTAACCGGGTCCGGATGCACAGCGTGCGGTGCGGGCGCGCCTACCTGGCCCGCCGCTGAGGTGGCTCGGCCGCGTAGCCGACGCCGCGCACGGTTCGGATCGGGCTATGCGTGCCAAGCTTCGCGCGCAACGCCGCGACATGCACGTCGACTGCCCTCGTGCCAGCCGCCGCACTTTCTGCCCTGACCGCGTCAAGCAGTTCCTGCCTGCTGAACACACGGCCCACGTTGCCGACGAGAAACGCCAGCAGGCTGAACTCCGTCGCGGTGAGCCTTGCCTGCGCACCTGCCACGCTGACCCGCCGAGCCTCGGCGTCAAGCGTCAGCTCGCCCACGGTATAGCTGCCCGCGGGCACGCGGCCGGCCGCGGCGCGCTCCGTCGCGGCCGTCGGCTGACAAAGCGTGGCACGGACCCGCGCGACCAGAACCCGCGGGCTGAAGGGGCGGCCGAGGCAGCGCCTGTCGCCCTCCCCCGCGAGCCCGAAGTGGCGTGGTCGCAGGCCACCCGGGCCTGCCAAGCAGATCAACACGGGCCCCGCCGCGTGGCCACGGACCGGCAGCCTGCGGCGGACCATGCCGGGGGTCAGACCAGGCATGGTCAGGTCGAGGATCACCACGGCCGGTGGCCTGTCGCGCAGCGCCGACGCTGCCTCCGCAGGCGTACCCGCGACCCGTACGCTCAGGCCGTCACGCGCGAGATACCTGCGGGCAAGCTCAGCGACTGCGGCCTCGTGCTCGACGACGAGCACGAGGCCAGGCTCGTCATCGCCGTCGCCGCCGTCACCGCCCGGTGGACTCACCCAGCACTCCGCCCGCAGCGTCGGGGATTGGCGACGGGCCGGGCCCGACGCGGCCGACGCCACCTTCGCCGCGCGCCACGTCCGATGGCCCGGCAGCGGCCGCCGGCACCCCGCCGTAAGCGCGAACGACGGCTGGGTGGTACATCGCGGTCGCGATCACGATGGCGAAGACCGTGCCGCCCACGTAGCGCTCGAAGACGAAGCGGTAGAGGCCGAACACGATCAGGACGATCTCAAAGCTAAGTACCATGGTGCGCGCGGCGTGCGTGCCCGTGCGCGCGAGCGCCGCGAGCACGCACAGCGCGGCGACCAGCATCAGTGTGGTTACGACGACCGACGTGGTCCTGCGGCTGAACAACAAGCTCACCGCGGCGGCCGCACCCGCCTGCGCGACCAGCAGCCGGGAAACCAGGTGTACGTGCTCGCGTGCGGGCCCCGTGACGCGAGCCGGGGCCCGCCGCAGCAACCCTGTCTTGTTCACGCTCACCTCCGCACAATCGCCGACCCCTGACACGCGTTCTGCATAGCCAGGGTAGCTCCGCCTAGTGGTCTGTTATGGGGGCCCCTGTGAGCGAACGCGTCCAGGTCTGTGGGTGGGTGGATGTATCGGAGGGCCATGCACGCGTTCAAGGAGCGCGGAGTGGTTCATTCGCGCGACGGCGACAGCGCCGCGAGATGCGCGCCTGGACATCGTCGTGGACTGTCGTGGACCGTCGTGGACCGTCGTGGACCTGTCGTGGACTGTCGTGCGCTGCAGAGCCGAGAAGATCCCGGCCGATGCTCGTGGATCATGGTCAGCGGTGGCCGCCCGGCAACGTTGGATCCGCACCCCGGTCGAGCGCGTCCCACGCCGCGGCCGGATCCTTGCTCGCACCGCCCGCCTGCGGCGGGCCCCCGGGCCGGTCGTACTTGGCTGACATGGCAGGCCATCGGGGCCCGCGCCACGCGGCGAGCGCGCCGGCGCAGACGATGACCAAGCCACCTACAGCGGCAGCCGCCCACCAAGGGAACGCCGCCATCGCCAGGTGGGCCGGGGCGGCCGTGGCAAGCGTGCGCGCGGCGGCTGCCGCCGCCACGTGCGCATGCCGCACCGACGCAGGAACAGCGGCCACGATGAACACGCCGAGCAAGGCCAGCAGGATGCCAGCAACCCGCCTCAGCGCGCCGCGGGTCGCAATGACGGCGGCCAGGCAGGCGATCGCGGCGATCGCGAGTGCGTTCGCGGCAGGCACCAGTTCGTGCCCAGTAACGGTAACGCGGGAGTTCGGCAGCGGCGCCGCCGGCACAAACAACGCATGTGCCCACGGCTGCGCCGCGGCGAGCAGCACGACCCCGGCGCCCGCCACCCCCGCGGCGAGCGTAACGCCCAGCTCGCGGCGTGCCAGCTTAGCTTCCGGCGGCATCGCGTCACCCGGAAGCCGGGCGCTCACCGGCGACCGCGTCCAGCTTCCCCGCGTCGAAGCAGGTTCTGTCCCCGGTGTGGCAGGCCCCGCCGACCTGGTCCACCTGGACGAGCACGGCGTCGCCGTCACAGTCCAGCGCGACGGACTTGACCAGCTGCAGGTGGCCCGAGGTCGCGCCCTTGACCCAGTACTCCCTGCGGCTGCGGGACCAGTAGGTGCACCGCCCCGTAGTGAGCGTCCGGTGCAGCGCCGCGTCGTCCATCCAGCCCACCATCAGCACCTCACCGGTGTCGTACTGCTGTGCGATGGCTGCGAAAAGGCCATGCTCGTCGCGCTTGAGCCTGGCGGAGATCTCCGGGTCCAGCATCACGGCTTTCTTGCTCCTACTCCGGCTTGCTCCCACTCCGGCGACCACGGCAACGCCAGGCACGGTAAGTGGCGACCTAGGGCGGTCTATCAGACCACTAGCGACTTCTCTCATTCTTTCAGCAGAACCGGCGTGCGCATGCACCGATGCCCGGCAGCGCGGGTCCGGCTAAGATCACCGTGTGAATTTCTCCCGCAAGGAACGGGATGCGCTGGGCCGGCTGCTCGGCGAAAAGGGTCCAGACGCGCCCACGCTCTGCGAAGGCTGGGCCACTCGCGATCTCGCCGCCCACCTGGTGTTGCGTGAGCACCGCCCGGACGCCGCGGCCGGCATTCTCGGTGGCCCGCTCGCCGGGTACACCGCGCGCGTCCAGCAGCGGATCGCGGAGCAGCATGACTATCCGCAGCTGATTGACATGATCAGGCACGGTCCGCCGCGGCTTTCCCTCTTCGGGATTCCAGGCGTGGACGAACGTGCCAACGTGGTCGAGTACTTCGTCCACCATGAGGATGTGCGCCGCGGGGCACCCGGCTGGCGGCCGCGACAGCTCGACCCGGGCATGGAGGACATCCTGTGGCACCGGCTCGGCATGGTCAAGATCTTGTTGCGCAGGGCCCCGTGCGGGGTCGTGCTGCGGCGGGCGGGATCACCGGGTACACGGGCGATCACGGCGAAACGGGGAACGCCGACGGTGACGGTGACGGGCACGCCGGGCGAATTGACGCTTTGGTCCTTCGGCCGCACCTCGGCCGCACAGGTACAGGAGGACGGCGACGCCGACGCGGTGAAACGGCTGGGCCAGGCGCGCTGGCGGCTGTGACGTCAGGCGGTCTGTGCGTACGCACCTGGCGGGACCGGAACCAGCGCGTGATCGGTCAAACAATGTCCGTATAGCGGGGGAAACGAAAGGTTACGCTGAGGGTGAAGCGCCATGACCGTCGGCTCCGAGGAAGAGTGCGCCGTGGCCCGCAATCAGGCAGCCGAGTCGCCCACCCCGGTGGCAGACCCGCGCGGAACCGACCGAGCTCAGTGGCTGCCCGGCGGGCAAGGCGCGGGCCCACGATTATTGCTGGCAGGCAGCAAAAAGTCTTGCCTTAGCCAAGCCGGTCGCCGAGCGGGCCACTGTCCGCAGCCCGGCCGAGATCGACTGGTTTCCGAGAGCCTGGGCCTGCCGGAGCCGGGCGTCGTCCAAGTGAGCCACCGGCTGGGAATGTCACGACTGATGACTTCCCCGTCACCGTTGGTGACATCCCAGTCACGGCACGGCCACGCCGGACGCCATGAGAAGAAAGGCGTAGTGTGACCGACAACAAGGCAGATGACTGGTTCGCGCCCATCCCATCAGGCAAAGAGCCAGTCGAGATCGACACGTCGGTCGCGCACCCGGCCCGCGTCTACGACTATTGGCTCGGCGGCAAGGACAACTACGCCGCCGATAGGGACGCCGCCGAACACGTGATCAGCATCAGGCCGACCATTCTCCGCGACATCCGCGCGAACCGGGCCTTTCTTGGGCGAGCCGTAGCATACCTTGCCAGCGAGCCGCGCATACGGCAGTTCCTTGACATCGGGACCGGCATTCCCGCCAGCCCGAATGTGCACGAAATTGTACAGAAGATCGCAGCGGAAAGCCGCGTCGTTTACGTCGACAACGACCCGATCGTGCACGCGCATGCCCGTGCGCTGCTCGCGAGCGCACCTGAGGGCGCGACCGCTTACATCGAGGCCGACCTGCGCGAGTCCAGCACGATCTTGTCCGAGGCAGCGCGAACGCTCGACCTCACCCGCCCGGTGGCGGTCGTGCTGGTGGGGATCCTGCATTTGATCAGCGATAAAGAGGGGCCGTACGGCATCGTTGCCCGCCTCATGGACACCGTGCCGTCAGGGAGCTATCTCGTGATCTCCCATCCGGCCAGCGATATACATGCGGAGGCGGTCGCGGAGGGCGCCAGGCGCTACAACCAGTCGGTCGCTACCGCGCAGACCCGGCGCAGTTTCGCCGAAATCTCCAGGTTCTTTGACGGCCTTGATATCGTCCCGCCAGGCGTCGTGCAGTGCCACCGCTGGTGGCCTGCACCCGAGGAGGCGGATGCGGATTACGAGGTATCTGGCTGGGCCGGCGTGGGCCGCAAGCCCTGAGACTTACGGACCGCCAAGGCATGTCCCGGTCTAGAACGCTCCGGCCTAGAACGCTCCGGCCTAGAACGCTCCGGTCTAGAACGCTCCGGCCTAGAACGCTCCGGCCTAGAACGCTCCGGCCTAGAACGCTCCGGCCTAGAAGGCTCTGATGATCTTCTCGAGGAAGCCCGAGGTGCCAGTGGGCGGCTCCGCCTCGGCACTCAGCCGGTCCATGACCTCCATGTAACGGTCGGTCTCCTCGCGCCTGTCCAGGTAAACGGCACTGGTTAGCTGTTCGAGATAGACAACGTCAGGCAGATCGCTCTCGGCGAAGCGCAAGATGGTGAACGCGCCTCCAGCGGCGGCGTGACCGCCGTGCCGGAAAGGCACGACTTGGAGGACGACATTCGGCAGCTCGCTGATCTCGATGAGATGCTTCAGCTGGCCGCGCATGACCTCAGGGCCGCCGATCGGCCGTCGCAGTGCCGCCTCGTCCACCACCATCCACAGGGTGGGCGGGTCCGGGCCCGTCAGTAGCTCCTGGCGAGTCAGGCGCAGGCTCACCCGGCGCTCGATCTCCCCGGCGGGGGCAGACCTGTGACCGAGAATGGTGACGGCGCGGACGTAATCCTCGGTCTGGCACAGCCCAGGCACGAACTGCAGCTCATATGACCGCATCAGCGAGGCCGCCTGTTCGAGCCCGATATAGATTTCGAACCAGTCCGGCAGGATGTCGTTGTACCTGGCCCACCAGCCCTGGACGTTGGCCCGTTCCGCGAGCGATTCGAGCGCCGCGCGTTCACGCTCGTCGTCGACTCCGTAGAGGGCCAACAGATCCGCCACATCGCGCCCCTTGAAGCCCACCCGCCCGTGCTCAAGGCGGCTGATCTTGGAGCGGGACGCCCTGATCTCGTAGCCAGCTTCCTCGCGGGTGATGCCCCTCGCCTCGCGCAGGCGGCGCAGTTGGCCGCCGAGCAGCATGCGCAAAACCGTCGGGCCGCCCCTTGGCATCGCAAGGATGCGGTCCACAGGCAGGTCGCTGGCCGGGGGAACGGCGTTCATGCTGGCTCCCGGAGCAATAGAAGGGCACCAGGTGCCCGTTCCCGGCCGTCGCCGAAATGCATGTCACCCACTCCCCGCGCCGCAGCGCCATCAATAGGGCGTGGCCGTGCAGGTTGTCGCGGGGTGCTCAGCGCACAATATCACTTGGACGCGGTTTCGTCCCCTTATGACGTCGGCGCGTGGCATTTCAGGGCCGTGCAGCCGTCCGGCCCGGGATACGGCGCAAGTTCCGCGTAACGTGACCAGATGCGCACGTCACAAATGCACGTGCATTCGCGCTTGAATCAGACCTTGCAACTGGCGCGTGCGTAGGGGAGGATTTGCCCCGGACGTACCACGTATGTGCCCCGATCGATGGGACCCTCGGGGATGGTGATGACAGCACACTCGTCGCGCTTGGCGGCTCGGCCTGTGACCAGCGCAGCGTACCTGGACTGGCTGCGGCCGGCCGTGGAGGTCGCCGCCCCGGCAGGCCGGCACCTCCCCCCTGTGCCCGTCAGGGGTAGCTGGACCCGCTCACCGCGGGTGGCTACGCGCACGCCTGGCCTCGAATTCGGATCGGTCAAGGCAGCCAGGGACTTCGCCGGGTCGACCCTGCGCCGCTGGGGAATGGCGGACCTGGGAAACGACGTCGGCGTGGTCGTATCTGAACTGCTGACCAATGCCCTTCGGCACGCCTTGCCGAGGCCAGCGGGATTCGCCGCCGCGCCGGTCCGGATCGGCCTGCTCCACCCTGGGCCTTGCGTGCTCTGCGCGGTGGCAGATCCGAGCGATCAGGTACCGGTCGTCAGGGAACCCGACTACCTTGCCGAGACCGGCCGTGGCCTGCACGTCGTCGCCTCACTCAGTGACCGGTGGGGCTGGACGTCGCCGAGCCGCAGCGGGAAAGTGGTGTGGGCCACTCTTCCGGCCCCAGCGCGATACTGAGTCACACGCTGTTGAGCAGCGTGCTAGTAAGCCACATGCTATTGAGCAACGTGCTGTTGAGCCACATGCTGCCTCGCCGCCTCACCGCGGGCGAGGACGCGAGAACGACACATCCCTGGCCATCATGAGCGCACCACCTGCCCGGCGGCACGAAGAGCGTCCTTTACCTCGCTGATCCTCAGCTGGCCGAAATGGAACACGCTGGCGGCGAGCACCGCGTCCGCACCCGCCTCGACCGCGGGCGCGAAATCGGCCAGGTCGCCTGCTCCGCCGCTCGCGATCACCGGTACCGTCACAGCGGCCCGGATGGCGCGGATCATCTCCAGGTCGTAACCCGTCCTGGTGCCATCCGCATCCATCGAGTTCAGCAGGATCTCCCCGGCGCCAAGCCCTGCGGCGCGTGCCGCCCACTCGACCGCGTCGAGCCCGGCGCCGCGGCGGCCTCCGTGCGTGGTTACCTCAAAACCGCTCGGTGTGCCCGGTCCGCGGCGGGCATCGACCGACAGCACCACGCATTGCGAACCGAACCGCGCCGCCGCGTCGCCGAGCAGGGCCGGCCTGGCTACCGCCGCCGTGCTCAGCGACACCTTGTCTGCTCCCGCCCTGAGCAACCGGTCCACGTCACCGACGCTGCGCACGCCGCCGCCGACCGTCAGCGGGATGAACACCTGGCCGGCGGTGGCCCCGACCACGTCGTACATGGTTTCGCGGCCCGCGCTGGACGCGGTGATGTCGAGGAAGACGAGCTCGTCGGCCCCTTCTTCGCCGTAGGCCCTGGCCAGTTCCACGGGGTCACCGGCGTCGCGAAGCGCGCGGAAGTTCACCCCCTTGACCACACGGCCCGCGTCCACGTCCAGGCACGGGATGACCCTCACCGCGACCGTCATGCCACCGCACCGGCCCGCTGCTCCCGCAGGTTGCCCCCCGGCCAGTAGGCGATCGCCTCGACCTCGACGAGCATCCGCGGGTCGACGAGGCGGGAAATCTCCACCATCGTGGTGGCGGGCAGCACCTCGGCGAATGCCTCGCCGTGCGCGCGGCCGTACTCCTCCCACCGGCTGATGTCGGTCACGAAGATCCTGGTCCGCACGACATTGGCAACGCTCGCGCCTAGCTGGTCAAGTGCCAACGCCACGTTGGCGATCGCCTGCACCGTCTGGTTATATGCGTCACCTTCGTGCAGGAGCTTGCCATCCTGCACCGAAGTGCACCCACTGACGAAAACATAGTCACCCGCCGCGACGGCCCGGCTGTAACCAACCACCGGTTCCCATGGTGTCCCCGAGGAAATCTTCTTTGCGTTCATGCGGCCACTGCCTCCAACGCTTGGGTCAGGGTGAACGCCCCGGCGTAAAGCGCCTTGCCGACGATGGCGCCCTCCACCCCGAGCGGTGCGAGCGAGGCAAGCGCACGCAGGTCGTCCAGGCTGGCCACGCCGCCGCTGGCGATCACTGGCCGCGCGGTGGCGGCCGACACCGCGCGCAGCAGGTCAAGGTTTGGCCCCGTCATGGTGCCATCTTTACCTACGTCAGTGACCACGTAGCGCGGGCATCCATCCTTCTCCAGCCGTTGCAGCACGTCGGTCAGCACGCCACCCTCGGAGGTCCAGCCGCGGGCCGCGAGCCGCGAGCCGCGAACATCCAGGCTGACGGCAATCTTCTCGCCGTGCTCAGCGATCACTTCGCGCACCCAGGCCGGATTCTCCAGCGCCGCGGTGCCGATGTTGACCCGCGCGCACCCAGTGGCGAGCGCGGCAGCCAGCGAACTGTCGGCGCGGATCCCGCCCGACAGCTCGACGTTGATGTCGAGTTTGCCCACCACCTCCGCGAGAAGTTCGCGGTTGTCGCCGCGGCCAAAGGCGGCATCCAGATCGACAAGATGGATCCACGTCGCGCCGCCACGCTGCCACGCGAGCGCCGCCTCGACAGGGTCGCCGTATGAGGTCTCGGTACCGGCCGCACCCTGGACGAGCCGCACGGCCAGGCCACGGGACACGTCGACGGCAGGCAACAGGGTCAGCGCCATCAGAAGAACATCCATCCGTTCCGTTTGACGCCCGCTCGACGCGGGATGTTCACATGTTTTCCAGCCAGTTCCTGAGCACCACGGCGCCCGCGTCGCCGGATTTCTCCGGATGGAACTGGCTGGCAGAAAGCGGCCCGTCCTCGACCGCGGCGGCGAACTGCTCGCCGTGCTCCGCCCACGTCACCAGCGCGGTCCCCGGGTCATGCCAGGTCCGCACCGCATAGGAGTGCACGAAGTAAAAGCGGGTGCCGGGGTCGAGCCCGGCGAAAAGGACCGAGCCGGGCGCCGCGTGCACCGTGTTCCAGCCCATGTGAGGGAGCACGGGGGCATCGAGGCGCTCGACCGTTGCGGGCCAAAGTCCGCAGCCCTCCGTCACCACGCCGTGCTCGACACCCGCGGCGAACAGGATCTGCATGCCAACGCAAATGCCGAGAATGGGCCGCGCGCCGGCCAGCCGCTTGCCGATCACGTGATCGCCGCGGATCTTCCTGAGCCCCGCCATGCACGCGGCGAAGGCGCCTACGCCGGGCACGACCAGCCCGTCGGCGTTCAGCGCGGCCTCGTGGTCGGCGGTTATGTCGGCGTCGGCACCGACGCGGGCCAGGGCACGCTGCGCTGAGCGCAGATTGCCCGACCCGTAGTCGAGTACAGCGATCTTCGGTCGGTGTGGTCGGCTCACAGGACCCCCTTGGTGCTCGGCACCCCGGTGGACCGCGGATCGGGCGCGGCGGCATCCCGCAGCGCCCTGGCGACGGCCTTGAACTGAGCTTCCACGATGTGGTGCGGGTTACGGCCCGCCAGCACCCGCACGTGCAGGCAGATCCCCGCGCTCGTCGCCAAAGACTCGAAGATGTGCCTGGTCAGTGTGGTGTCATAGGAGCCGATGAGCGGCGCCATCGACGGCGGTTCCTCGTGCACGACGTAGGGCCTGCCCGATAGGTCCACCGCTGCCTGCACGAGTGCCTCGTCGAGCGGCACAAGCGCGTCGCCGAACCGGCGGAGTCCCGCCTTGTCCGCGAGCGCCGACCGTAGCGCCTCACCCAGCACGATCGCCGTGTCCTCGACCGTGTGATGCGCGTCAACCTCGATGTCGCCGCTCGCGCGCACGGCCAGGTCTATCCCGCCGTGCTTGGCGAGCTGGGCAAGCATGTGATCGAAGAACGGCACCCCGGTCGAGACCTCAGCGAGCCCGGTTCCATCCAGGTCGAGTTCCACCACCACCCGTGTCTCCTTGGTGACCCGCTCAGCGCGTGCGGTCCTGCTCATACGTCACCTGCCGCCCTATGCCGGTCCGAAACCACTGCACGGAGCGCGTGCCGGAACGCTGCCATCTCGGCTGGGGTGCCCACGCTCACCCGGAGCCAGCCCGGGGGGCCGACCTCACGCACGAGCACGCCGCGATCGAGCAGGTCCTGCCATGCCACGTGCGTGTCGCCGAATTCGCCGAAGAACACGAAGTTGGCATCTGAGTCAGCCACCTCGAATCCCTCATCACGCAGCCAGGTTACGGTGGCGTCGCGCTCGGCGCGCAGCGCGGCGACCGCCTCGAGCAGTTCGGCGGCATGCGCGAGCGCGGTGCGCGCGACCGCTTGCGTGACGGTCGACAGGTGGTAGGGCAGCCGGACAAGCAGCAGGGCCTCGACTACGGCCGGGGCCGCTGCGAGGTAGCCCAGCCGGGCGCCGGCCATTGCGAACGCCTTTGACATGGTGCGGGTCACCACCAGGCGCCGGCACTTGGGCAGCAGAGTCACCGCGCTTGGCGCGCAGGCCCGGGCGAACTCGGCGTACGCCTCGTCCACCACGACCATGCCGGAGGTTGCCCCGCACACCGCTTCGATCACCGCGAGCGGCAGCGCGGTACCCGTGGGGTTGTTCGGTGAGGTGAGGAAGACCACGTCCGGCTGATGCCGTTTGACCGCGGCCACCGCATTGTCCGGGCTCACGCCGAAGTCCACGCCGCGGTGTCCGCTGATCCAGGCAGTGCCGGTGGTCCGGGCGATCACGGGGTGCATCGAGTAGGAGGGCTCGAACCCAAGGGCGCTCCTGCCTGGGCCGCCGAACGCCTGTAGCAGCTGCTGTATGACCTCGTTGGAACCGTTGGCCGCCCAGACCTGGGGGGCGGTGAGCCCGTGGCCGAGATAACGAGCCAGGTCCGCGCGCAGCTCGGTGGCGTCACGGTCGGGGTAGCGGTTGAGGGTGGGCGCGGCGGCCGCGACAGCGGCGCTGATCGCCGCAACCAGCCGCGGGGACGGTGGGTACGGATTCTCGTTGGTGTTAAGCTGAACGGCTACCGCGAGCTGCGGCGCACCGTAAGGCTCGCGCCCGCGCAGGTCGTCCCTGATCGGCAAATCCGCGAGCCGCGTCGCTGGGACGCTCATTGCAGCCTTACCTGGACCGCGGCGACGTGCGCGGTCAGGTCCTCCGCGCCGCCGAGCGCGCCGATGTGTGCCGCAGCGCCCGACAGGGCCGGGCGGTCGCACTCAACCACGTGGATTCCGCGCAGGAACGACAGGGTGGAAAGGCCGCCACAGTAACGTGCCGTGCCACCGGTGGGCAGCACATGGTTCGAGCCGGCCAGGTAGTCGCCCAGTGACACCGGTGCGTAAGGTCCCACGAATATGGCCCCCGCGTTACGGACCCGTGCCGCATCGGCGTGAGCGTTCCGGGTCTGTATCTCGAGATGCTCCGGCGCCCATGCGTCCGCGACGGCAAGGGCGGCGGCGATATCGTCCACCAGGACGTGCGCGGATTGCCCGGTCAACGCCGCCTCGATCCTGCCGCGGTGCGCGGCGCCAGGAAGCTGGCGGGCAATTTCCGCATCGACACGGTCGGCGAGCGCCGGGTCCGGGGTGATGTGCAGGCAGGCGGCCAGCTCATCGTGCTCGGCCTGAGCGATGAGGTCAGCCGCGACGAACACCGGGTCGGCCGCCTGATCGGCAACGATCGCGACCTCGGTCGGGCCGGCCTCTGAGTCGGTTCCTATCCTGCCGCGCAGCAGCCGCTTGGCCGCCGCGACGTACACGTTGCCCGGCCCGGTCACCATGTCGGCGGCGGCGCAGTCGGCCGTTCCGTACGCGAACATCGCGATCGCCTGGGCGCCGCCGATCGCGTGCACCTCGTCGACGCCGAACAGCGCGCACGCGGCGAGGATGGCCGGGTGCGGTAGGCCACCATGCTCGGGCCGCGGCGGCGACGCCACGGCAAGGGATCCCACGCCTGCCACCTGCGCGGGGACGACGTTCATGACAACCGACGAGGGATACGCGACCAGGCCGCCGGGCACATAAAGGCCCACCCTGCCGACGGGGACATAGCGCTCGGTGACCTGCGCCCCGGCCGTGACGCGGGTCGTAGTCTGCGTGGGCAGCTGCGCTTCGTGGACAAGCCGCGCCCGTCTGGTGGCCTCCTCAAGTGCCGCCCGAACCGCCGGATCGAGCCGGTCCGCCGCCGCTGCCAGCGCGGCTGGTGGCACCAGGGTTGACTCGCGGTCCACGCCATCGAATCTCGCCGTGAGATCACGGATCGCGCCGGCGCCGCGCTGGCGCACCTTCTCGCAGATGGGCAGGACCGCGTCCAGCGCGGCCGCCACGTCGAGGGCTGCCCGCGGCAGCACACGGGAAAGTTTCTCCTGGCTCAGGTCGGCAGGCGATGACCCACGCAGGTCGACTCGGGAAATCACCCCCCAAGTTTAGGCGCCGCGCGAGCCGGTCACGCCTCGCTTGCGCACCACGCCAGCGCGTCGCGAAGCTTACGTACCGGGGCACAGCAGCCCCAGCAGGTCAGTAGCTTTCTGCTGGCGGCGGCGCGGCGCCTGCATGCTGGGTGGTAGATGGCAGCGCGTGGTCCGGCGGGCTGCGGTGCCGCTGGCCGGAAAGCAGTTCGGCCACCCCGACGACCAGGGCTGTGGTGAGCGGCCAGAACACCAGGGCGGCGTGCGCGCGCAACACGAGCGGCGCGTGCAGGACGGCGCCTTGATGGCTGACCAACAGCGCCCCGCGGAACGACGAGTGGCCGATGCTGGCGCCGATCCACCACTCCACGAGCGAGGCAGCCAGGCCGCCAAGGATCAACCCGGCCGCCGCGACCGCGCCGTTCCTGCGCACGGCCATGAGGTAGCCCGCCACGCCGACAATCAGCCCGCCGATCACGCCGATCACGCAGAACCAGCCGTCGGCTGCGATGAACGCCTTGGTCTCCGGGTTGATGACGTCCGCCGCACCATGCCCGGTGACGATGACGGCCACCCGCGGGGTGATCGCAGCCCAGATGAAACCCGCGGGCACGCCGAGAGGTGCGACCGCAGCCGTGACAAAGGCGAGGACCGCGAGCCGGCGGCCAAAGTTGCGGCCCTGGCGGCGGTCGGCAGCGCGCGTTTCTTGTGCAGCCATGCTGAGCTGAAGCGTATTGGATCGCCTCCACCGGCCGCGCCTTGCTAACGTGGACTAGCGGTCAGGACCCCAAAGCGACGCAGAGGGGATTGCATGATCGAGGTTCGCGATCTCACCAAGCGCTACGGCAGCAAGCTGGCTGTTGACCAGCTGAGCTTCACTGTCGACCCTGGCAGGGTCACCGGGTTCCTCGGGCCCAACGGCGCGGGCAAATCGACGACGATGCGGCTTGTGCTGGGTCTCGACCATCCGAACGCCGGATCTGCCACGATCAACGGCAAGCCGTACCACGAGCTGGCCAAGCCGCTGCGCACGGTCGGCGCGCTGCTTGAGGTCAAGTCCGTGCACGCCGGGCGAAGCGCGCGTAATCACCTGCTGTTCCTCGCGCAGACCCAGGGGCTGCCGCGCGCCAGGGTGGATGAGGTGCTCGGGCTCGTCGGGTTGGCCGATGTGGCGGACAAGCGGGCTGGCAGCTTCTCGCTCGGCATGAGCCAGCGGCTCGGCATCGCCGCCGCGATGCTCGGTGACCCGCAGGTTCTGCTGCTTGACGAGCCGGTGAACGGGCTTGACCCCGAGGGCGTGTTGTGGATCAGGAACCTCATGAGGCAGCTCGCTGCCGAGGGCCGGACCATCCTCGTGTCCAGCCACCTGATGAACGAGATGGCCGTCACCGCCGATTACCTGATCGTAATCGGCCGGGGCAGGCTCATCACAGAGTCAAGCACCCAGGATGTGATCGCGCGCAGCACCGACAAGTCGGTCCGGGTACGCAGTCCCGACGCGGCGCGGCTCGCTGAACTGATCACCGGGGCGGGCGGCGCCGTGGTGCCTGGCGGGACGGGCGCGCCGGGCGAGCCCGCTCCGGCGAACGGCGCCGGGCTGGTCACTGTCACGGGCATGGAAGCGCCGCGGATCGGCGAACTCGCGGCGTCCGCGTCGATCGTGCTGCACGAGCTGACCCCGCTGGCCTCGCTGGAAGACGCGTTCATCGAGCTCACTTCCGGCAGCCTCGAGTTCGGCAAGCACGGACCTGACCCGGTGGCTGCTAGGGACGGGAGTGCCCGATGACGAGCGCACCGCCGGTAACCCGGGCCCGCGTGCCCTCCGTGCGGCCGGCTGGCCGCGCCGGTTTCGGCGGCCTCCTTCGCGCCGAGTGGACGAAGATCCGCTCGGTGCGGTCCACGGTCTGGACGCTGATCCTCTTTGTTGTGATCACTGTCGGCTTCACCACACTGTTCACGTGGCTGACCGTGGCCAACTGGAACGGCCCGCGGGCAGCGTCGCGGGACGCCACGGTCGCGTCCGATCCGATCCGCTTCATCCTGGGCGCGGGGATCGGGCTCGGCCAGCTCACGATCTGCGTGCTGGGCGCGCTGGTGATCACGACCGAGTACTCGACGGGGGTCATCCGTGCCTCCCTGCTTGCGGTGCCACGGCGGATCCAGATGCTGGCCGCCAAGGTGGTGGTATTCGCGGCGCTGCTGATCGTGGTAGCGGAGATCGTCGTCTTCTGCTCGTTCTTCATCGGCTCAGCCATCCTGCACAGCCGCGTGGCTGTTTCGTTGAGCGACCCCGGAATCACCCGCGCGGTCATCGGCGCCGGGCTCTTCCTCAGCGTGCTCGGCGTTTTCGCACTGGCGATCGGCGCCCTGATCCGGCATACCGCGGGCGCCATCACCACGGTCATCGGCGTCGTGTTCGTGCTGCCGATTCTTTCTGGCCTGCTGCCTGGCAGCTGGGGAGCCCACATCGACGCCTACCTGCCCGAGCAAGCCGGGTCGCTGATCGACGAGGCGCATCAGCAGTCCGGTCAGCTCCTCAGCCCGTGGCAGGGCTTCGGAGTGTTCTGCCTGTGGACCGCCGTGCTGTTGGCCGTGGCCGCCTTCTTGCTGGTGCGCAGGGACGCGTGAGCTGCGGCGGGTTTGCCTCGCAGGCAGTGGATCGCGGGTACTACACCGCCGGATTATGGCGGGCGCGCTGCTGTGGGACATGCTCGGCTCGCGCCGTCCAGTCCCGCTATGAGCCGTGACGTCGTTTCGCGACACTGAGCGCGATTCACGCGGTAACCAAGGACAGCGCGCTGCTTAGGCAAGCCCGGTTTGGCCTGGTTGTCGCGCCCACCATCGTGATTCTCCTCGCCCTTTCGCGCTGAAACTGGCAGCGACTGGCCGGGAATTGACAAGCTCGCCGCCGCCGCCAGCCGCGGCGAGCCGACGTGTGGCCGCTCAGGTACTGACGAGCGCGGCCGCCCCGAGCAGGCTCTTGATGTCCGCCATGAAGCTGTTGCTCGGCTCCACAGAAAACTCGGAAAGGTCGATGAGCAATGGGTTACGGCCCGGTCGCTCCAGCTTGAGGTGAACGCGGGTGGCGCCGGGGTGGGCGTGCAGGACGTGTTTGAGCTCGGCAGCGAGGACAGCGCTGACCTTGTCCTGGTGCAGGGCGATGACCAGCGGCGGACCGGTTCCCGGGCCGGCCGAGGAGATGTCGAGCGGGGTCAGATCCTGGGCGAATATGCTCACCGTGCCGTCGCGCTCGTTCAGCCGGCCCTTGACGCAGACCGTGGCGTCGCCGGCCAGCTCGCCCATGTACAGGGAATACACCTTCGGGAAGAACAGCACCTCGATGGAACCGTCCAGGTCTTCGATAGTGACGATGGCCCACGGGTTACCGCTCTTCTTGTTAATGCGGCGGTCCACCGACGATATGAGCCCTGCCACCTTAACGTCACCTTCCGTACGGCCAGAAGCCAGCAGCTCAGCGATGGAGACGTCCCTGTTTCCTTCCAGAATCCGTTGCGCGCCATCGAGCGGGTGGCTGGATACGTACAGGCCAAGCATCTCCCTCTCCTGGCTGAGCAGGAACTTGCGCGGCCACTCCTCCGCGCTGAGCTCGAAGTCCAGCCCGATGCGGCGGCGTGGGTCGGCGCCGCCTTCCGGCTCGCTCGCACCGAAAAGGTCGAACTGGCCGATCGCCTCCTGGCGCTTCACGCCGATCACCGCGTCGACGGCCTGATCCTGAATCAGGCACAGTGACTTGCGCGAGTGCCCGAGGGAGTCGAAAGCGCCTGCTTTGATCAACGATTCGACCACCCGCTTGTTACACACGGTGATCTCGGCCTTGTCGAGGAAGTCTGCGAATGAGGTGTAACTGCCCTTGCTACGGCGCGTCGCTACGATCGACGAGATAACGCTGGAACCAACATTCCTGATGGCGCCGAGTCCGAAGCGGATATCGGTGCCGACGGGGGTAAAGGACCAATCGGACTCGTTGACGTCGGGAGGCAGCACCTTGATACCGAGCTTGCGGCACTCGGCCAGGTAAATGGCCATCTTGTCCTTGTCGTCACCGACCGATGTCAGCAGCGCGGCCATGTACTCGGCAGGGAAGTTCGCCTTGAGGAAGGCGGTCCAGTAGGAGACGACGCCGTAACCGGCGGTGTGTGACTTGTTGAAGCCATAGCCCGAGAATGGTACGAGCACGTCCCACACGGCCTTGATCGCCTCTGTGGAGTATCCGTTCGCCGCCATCCCGGCGGAAAACTCCTCCCAGGACGCGTCCAGGATCTCCTTCTTCTTCTTGCCCATAGCACGGCGTAGCAGGTCTGCTCGGCCGAGCGAGTACCCGGCAAGCTGCTGCGCGATCGCCATCACTTGCTCCTGGTAGACGACCATGTGGTACGTCTCACCCAGGATCGGCTCCAGCGCCTGCGCAAGCTCTGGATGGATCGGCTCGATATGCTGCCGGCCGTTCTTGCGGTCGGCGTAGTTGATGTGCGTGTTGGCAGCCATGGGCCCTGGCCGGTACAAGGCGAGCACGGCGGCGATGTCACCGAAGCCGGTCGGGATCATCAGCTTGAGCAGGTTCCGCATCGGGCCGCCGTCGAGCTGGAAGACGCCCAGCGTGTCACCGCGCGCCAGCAGTTCATACGTGGCCTTGTCGTCCAGCGCGAGATTCTCCAGGTCGACATCGATGCCACGGTTCCCCTTAACGTTGACGATCGCGTCGCCGATCACCGTCAGGTTCCGCAGGCCGAGGAAGTCCATCTTGAGCAGGCCGAGTTCCTCGCACTGCGGGAAGGGGAAGCCCGTTATGATCGCGCCGTCGTCCTCGCGGCGGTGCACCGGCAGCACGTCCAGCAGCGGATCGGCCGACAAGATGATCCCTGCCGCGTGCACGCCGCTGCCGCGAGTCAGGCCCTCGATGCCGCGGGCGGTGTCAATGACCCGTTTGACGTCAGGGTCTGCGTCGTAGAGCGCGCGGACCTCTGCCGCCTCGCTGTAGCGCTCGTGCGCGGGATCGGTGATGCCCGACAGCGAGATCCCCTTGCCGAATACGTCGGGGGGCATCGCCTTCGTGATCTTGTCGCCGAGTGCATACGGGTAGCCGAGGACCCGGCAGGAGTCCTTTATGGCGGCCTTGGCTTTGATCGTGCCGAAGGTGAGGATCTGGCAGACCCGGTCCTCGCCGAACTTCTCGGTGACGTAACGAATCATGTCGCCGCGCCTGCGCTCGTCAAAGTCCAGGTCGACGTCGGGCATTGTTATCCGCTCGGGATTGAGGAATCGCTCGAATAGCAGCGAATGCTCGATCGGATCGAGGTCGGTGATGCCTAGCACGTAGGCGACCATCGACCCGGTGGCCGATCCGCGGCCAGGGCCAAGGCCGATCCGGTTGGCACGCGCGTACTGGCAGATGTCGGCCACCACGAGGAAGTAGGCGGGGAAACCCATCGCCTCGATGACGCCGAGCTCGTAGTCGATTCGGTCACGCACCTGCTGCGAAGGGGCGGCGCCGAAGCGGCGAGCCACTCCCTTGACGACCTCCTTACGCAGCCAGGATGACTGCGTCTCCCCATCGGGGACAGGAAACCTCGGCATCCGGTCGATCGACTTGAAGACCTCGTCGTACGGCGCCACCCGGTCGGCGATGACGAGCGAACTGTCGCACGCGCCAGGCACCTGCACGTCCCAGAGCCCGCGCATCTCCGCGGGACTCTTCAAGTAGTAGCCGTCGCCGTTGAACCTGAAGCGTTTCGGGTCGTCGAGCGTCTTGCCGGTGCCTACGCAGAGCAGGACCTCGTGCGCTTCGGCCTGGTCCTTGGTGACGTAGTGGCCATCGTTCGTCGCGAGCGGTCGAAGATTCAGGCGCCCAGCGATGTCGAGCAGCCCGGCCCGCACCGACCGCTCGATCGGCAGCCCATGATCCATCAACTCGAGAAAGAAGTTGTCCTGACCGAAGATGTCGCGGTAGGAGGCGGCGGCATCGAGCGCCTTGCTGAACTGCCCAAGCCGCAGCCTGGTCTGCACCTCGCCTGACGGGCACCCGGTGGTGGCGATGATCCCCTCGGCATGCTGGGCGATCAGTTCAGCGTCCATCCGCGGCTTGCGGTAGTAACCCTCGATGGACGCCAGGCTCGACAGCCGGAACAGGTTATGCAGTCCCGTCGCATCGGCGGCGAGCATGGTCATGTGCGTGTACGCGCCTGCACCTGAGACGTCCCCGCCCTCACCGTCGGGATCGGAGTCGCGCTGGCCACCCTCGGCCCAGAAAACCGGCCGCTTCAGGAAGCGGGATTCAGGCGCCAGGTAGGCCTCGATCCCGATGATGGGCTTAACGCCCGCCTTCTTCGCCTGCTGGAAGAACTCGTAGGCGCCGAACATATTGCCGTGGTCGGTCATCCCGACCGCTGGCATGCCCAGCCTGGCGGCTTCCGCGAACAGCGGCCCCACCTTCGCCGCCCCGTCGAGCATCGAGTACTCGGTGTGCACGTGAAGGTGCACGAAAGAGGCTGCGGAGTGCGCTGCCGCCATGAGCGTTCTTCCTCCTCATGAGCCTGCTCTGCATTCTGCCCAGCTGAGCCTGCCGAGCTGAGCCTGCCGAGCTGAGCCTGCCGGGCCGAACCTGCCGAACCTGCCGAACCTGCCGAGTCTGCCGAGCCAAACCTGCCGGGCCTGCCGGCCGGACCTGCCGGGCCGGGCCTGCCGGGCCGGGCCTGCCGGGCCGGGCCTGCTGAGCTGCGCTTGTATCTGGGCACACCCCATTGCGCGTGCTGCACACGCGTCGCGGTTCCGGGACCGGGGGAAGTGGCCGAGCGCCGCCACTGGCGACCGCGTCGGCCCGGCCATGCTAGCTGTGCTGCCCGGGCAGCTCGCGCCCGGATGGCTCGCTTGGATGGGCCTGTGCAACGTAGCCTAACTGGGCGCCGGAGGTGGCGACTAGACAACACTCCGGATGCGTCTGTTGCCCTCGTTTTCCGCCGTTTGCCGTTGTTCGCCGCTGCTGGCCGTGGGTGGACGGACACTCACGAGCAGTAGAACCCCGGGGCGTCGGCGATCGCATATGACCCGAAATGACACCTCCAGGGGCACGCCTGCGCCACGTGGCCACGCGCGGATGCGGTTAAATTCCGCTCTGCTCAGCCCTCGGCTCGTAGCAGGGTGAGCGCGTGCGCCAGGTCGGCCGGGGTGGCGCTGCTGAACTCGCACCTGCGCCCATCAGCGGGATGGCGGAAGGCGAGCCTCGCCGCGTGCAGCCACTGCCGGTCCAGGCCGAGCCGCGCGGCGAGGACGGGATCCGCTCCGTACAGCCGGTCGCCCACGCACGGATGCTTGATCGCCGCCATGTGCACCCGGATCTGATGCGTACGCCCGGTTTCCAAGCGGATGTCGAGCAGGCTCGCCGCGCGGAACGCCTCGACGGTGTCGTAGTGCGTGATGCTCGGCCTGCCGCCCGCGACGACGGCGAACCTGCCGTCCCCAGCAGGATGCCTGTCGATCGGTGCGTCGACGGTGCCGCGGAGCGGGTCGGGATGGCCCTGCACGAGCGCCTGATAGCCCTTCGCCACCGCGCGCTCACGGAAGGCACGCTTCAGCGCGCTGTAGGCACGCTCGCTCTTGGCCACCACCATCAGCCCCGTGGTGTTCGCGTCCAGGCGGTGCACGATGCCCTGCCGCTCGGCAGCCCCGCCGGTGGCAATCGTGTAGCCGGCCCCGAGCAGGCCCTCGAGCACCGAGGGGCCTGACCAGCCGGGTGCCGGGTGCGCGGCCACCCCGACAGGCTTGTCGACCACGACGATGTCCGCGTCGTCGTACACGACCTGGAGTCCGGGTACCGGCAGTGGCTGGGGCGCCGCCACAGGTGGCGGGGGTAGCGTCACCTCCAGCAGGCTTCCCGCGGTCACGCGGTCGGACTTGGCCGGCCGCTGACCGTCCGCGAGTACCTGGCCCGTCGCGACAAGCCCCGCCGCGCGCGACCTCGACAACCCGAACATGCGGGCAAGCGCGGCGTCCACCCGCTCACCGTCAAGGCCATCGGGAACCGGAACGCTGCGGTGGTCCCCCGCTTGCGTCACCGCGGGCCGCTCAGCCACGGGCCACCGGGCTCCGGCCGGCTCAGCGTCGGGCCACTCATCCACGGCCCGAGGTTTCGTCCGCCTTCGGCTCGATGTCACGTGTCCCGTCGATCCGCATGCCCATGACCGACAGCAGGATCGCTATGGCCCCGCCACACACGATCGCGGAGTCGGCGAGGTTGAAGACCGGCCAGTGTGGCAACTGGATCCAGTCGACGACATAACCGCGCAGCGGAGCAGGCGAGCGCAGCAGGCGGTCGGCAAGGTTGCCTGTCGCGCCACCGAGCAGCAGCCCGAGCGTGACCGCCCAGGGCAGGCTCCGTAGCCGCCGCGCGGTGCGCAGGATGAAAATGATCACGCCGAGGGCGATCGCGGTGAACACGACGGTCATCGACGTGCCAATGTTGAAAGCGGCACCACTATTGCGCATCACCTGCAGCGTCAGCAGCCCGCCGAGAACATGGACCGGTGGGTGCCCGGACAACTCGGCGACAACGATCGCCTTGCTGGTGGCGTCCGCCGCGAGCACGATCGCCGCCACCCCAAGCAGGACGCCCACCCTGCGCCGCGGCACGGCCCGCGCCGGGCCGGAAGTTCCCGGCACGTCAGGAACTGAAGATGCTGCGGGCACGGTTTCCCTTCCGGCAGCGGGCATGCGCTGGTAGCGCGCGGCCTGGCGCCACATCGGCCTTCCTGCTTCCCGGGGCATGGTCAACGGCGCTCCTCACGCTGCTTGCACTGGACGCACAGGGTCGCCCGCGGAAACGCCTGCAGGCGTGCCTTGCCGATCGGCCTGCCGCACGACTCGCAGATGCCATAGGTGCTCTCGGCCATCCGGGCGAGCGCCCGCTCATTTTGCGCAAGCAGTTCCCTGGCGTTGTGGGTCAGCGCGAGGTCGTGCTCACGTTGGTACGTTTTCGCCCCCGCGTCCGCCTGGTCGTCGCCCGCGTCGCCAACTGAATCAGTCAGCCGCGCGGCGATGTCAGATTCCGCCTTGGAAATCTCCTCGTGCAACTCGGCGATCTCTGTCTCCAGCCTCGAGCTCACCTCGGCCAGCTCCGCCTCCGACCAGGGCCGCTCACCTTCGCGGACCGGAAGTGCAGTGGCTCCGCCCTTTCCCCCACGGCCGGGCCGGGAACGCGCGGGCCGCGACCTGCCACCGTGCTGTGGGTGGCGTGACCGCTCCTGGTCGTCCTTGCTGATGCCCGCGGTACCGGCCATGCCGGCCTCCCTCCGCACTGATCTTGAATGCAGACAGTGACCGGAGAATAAGTCGCGCGGGCACGAGAGGCAAACCAGCGCGCCATGGTATGACCCCCAGATGATTCCCGCCACAAGATTGGCCAATACAGCCCGAGGACAACGCGCCGTCCACAGCGAAGAACGGGACGGCATCAACCACTGGCCGTCAGCTATTGTGGCAGTCGCAAGGCGTTGATGGGGACAGCTGCCGCCACCGCGCGGGCAAGGAGCGAACCGGGGACGGTGTGAGCCCGGGGTCACGCGCAGCGGACCAGATCACCCCTGAGCCGCCGGAAGAAAGGTAGGTAGCCAGGCTCCGCGTCACGGCGCGGCGCGGGTACGCCAAGTAGAACCGGCAGCAGCAAATCGAGTGGGTCACGCGCATGCGCGGCCAAGGAGGGTGGTACCGCGGGAGCGCCAACGGCGTTTCTCGTCCCTCTGGCCAGCTCCGACGCACCAGCTCCGACGCACCAGCCCTGACGCAGGAGACCCGCCCGCGATGCGACCGCACCAGCCACCGCCGCACCAGCCACCGCCGCACCAGCCACCGCCGCACGAGGCACCGCCCGGCGACATGGCAGGGCGGTCACAGCCCGGGACCTTCTTTTCCGCGCTGCCTGGCCAGCCGAGCTTTCCCGCTATCGAGCGCGAGATGCTCAAGCGCTGGCGCGACGAGAAGATCTTCGAGCGGTCGTTGGCAAAGACCGCCGGCGGCCCGCGGTGGACCTTCTACGAGGGCCCGCCGACCGCGAACGGCATGCCGGGCGTGCATCACGTCGAGGCCAGGTCGTTTAAGGACACCTTCCTGCGCTTCAAGACCATGCAGGGCTTCTACGTTGCCCGCAAGGCCGGCTGGGACTGCCATGGGCTGCCCGTCGAGGTCGCGGTGGAAAAGGAACTCGGGCTGACGGGCAAGAAGGACATCGAGGCATACGGCGTCGCCGAGTTCAACGCGCGCTGCCGCGAGTCCGTGCTGCAGCACGTGGACGCTTGGGAAGAACTCACCGAGCGGATGGGCTATTGGGTCAACCTGTCACAGGCCTACCGCACAATGGACCCCGGCTACATCGAGTCGGTGTGGTGGTCACTCAAGGTCATCTTCGAAAAAGGGCTGCTGATCAAGGACTACCGGATCAGCCCGTACTGCCCGCGCTGCGGCACGCCCCTGTCGGACCATGAGCTCGGGCAGCCAGGAGGTTATGAAACTGTCACTGACCCGTCAGTCACCGTCCGGTTCCCGCTGCTCACCCTGCCCGAACGCGCTCATCCCGCGTTCAAGGGCGCCGACCTGCTCGTCTGGACAACGACGCCGTGGACCCTCGTGGCCAACACGGCCGTCGCGGTCCACCCGGATGTGACCTATGTCGTCGCGCGGCGGCCAGGCAGCGACGACGCCGTCGTCGTGGCCGAACCGCTCTTCGCGAAGGTGCTCGGCGAGGGCTGGCACATCGCAGCCAGGGTCAGCGGCACCGACCTGGCCGGTGCCACATACGCGCGGCCGTTCGGGATCATCGACATTCCCGATGCTCACCGCGTCGTCACGGCCGACTTCGTGACCACCGAGGACGGCACCGGCCTGGTCCACCTGGCGCCCGCCTTCGGTGCCGACGACCTGGCCACCAGCCGCCTGCACGGGCTCCCCGTGGTCAACCCGGTCGGGCCCGACGGCCGGTTCGGCCCGGACGTGCCGCTGGTGGGCGGCATGTTCTTCAAGGACGCCGATGCGCGGCTCGTGACCGACCTGAACGACCGCGGCCTGGCGTTCCGCGTCGCGGAGCACGAGCACAGCTATCCGCACTGCTGGCGTTGCCACACGGCGCTGCTCTACTACGCTCTGCCGTCCTGGTACATCAGGACCACTGCGGCCAAGGACAACCTCCTCGAAGAGAACGAGCGGACGAACTGGCACCCGCCCACGATCAAGCACGGCCGGTACGGTGAATGGCTGCGGAACAACGTGGACTGGGCGCTGTCGCGTAGCCGCTACTGGGGCACGCCGCTGCCGCTGTGGGAGTGCGAGGACGGGCACGTTACGTGTGCCGGATCACTCGCCGAATTGTCCGCTCTTTCCGGCCGCGACCTGTCGGGCCTGGACCCGCACCGGCCGTACGTGGACGAGGTCACCTTCGGATGCCCCGAATGCGGGCGCGAGGCCCAGCGGGTAGCCGAGGTCATCGACGCCTGGTATGACTCTGGTTCGATGCCGTTCGCGCAGTGGGGCGCGCCCCACCGCGGCATGGACGAGTTCAAGAAGGCGTACCCGGCGCAGTTCATCT
The DNA here is from genome assembly GCA_035517695.1 of Streptosporangiaceae bacterium. Taxonomy (GTDB): domain Bacteria; phylum Actinomycetota; class Actinomycetes; order Streptosporangiales; family Streptosporangiaceae; genus DATFVJ01. The sequence continues at coordinate 35,688 of DATIYI010000286.1, read as the reverse complement.
GCGAGGCGATCGACCAGACGCGGGGGTGGTTCTACTCGCTGATGGCCGTCGGCACGATCGCGATAGGCACGTCGTCATATGAGAACGTCCTGTGCCTCGGGCTGATTCTCGCCGAGGACGGGCGCAAGATGAGCAAGCATCTCGGCAACGTGCTCGAGCCCATCCCGCTCATGGACACCCATGGTGCCGACGCGCTGCGCTGGTTCATGACAGCAAGCGGCTCACCTTGGGCGGCCCGCCGGGTCGGGCACAACGTGCTCGAGGAGATCGTCCGCAAGGTCCTTCTCACGTACTGGAACACCGTCTCGTTCCTGGTGCTGTACTCCAACGCCGCCGCATCGGCAGGCGACGCGTGGGGTCCTGACAGGCTCGGCGAGGCACCACCGCCCGCGGACCGGCCGCTGCTTGACCGGTGGGCGCTGAGCGAACTGCACAGCGCCGTCGCCGACGTCACGGCCGCGCTCGACGGCTTCGACACGGCAGGTGCAGGCCGCCGGATCGCCGGTTTCATCGACGATCTGTCGAATTGGTACGTGCGGCGGTCACGGCGGAGGTTCTGGGATGGACCGGGGACGCCAGAAGGTGCTGCGGCCTTCGCCACGCTGTACGAATGCCTGCAGACGCTTAGCCGGCTGATGGCACCGATGACGCCGTTCCTGCCCGACTACGTGTGGGACGTGCTGCGCGCGCCCGACGCACCGGCGTCCGTCCACCTCTGTGCGTGGCCGACATCGGACGAGTCGCTCATCGACCGGCGACTCGCCAGCCAGATGGCGCTGACGCGGCGGGTGGTGGAACTCGGCCGCGCGGCGCGGGCCGCGAGTTCGATCCGCACCCGCCAGCCGCTCGCGCGCGGCCTCGTGGGCGCTGCCGGTTTCGCCGGCCTGCCGGAACAACTGCGTGGCCAGGTCGCCGACGAGCTCAACGTGCACTCGCTAGGCGCGCTCGGCGCGGCAGGGGCAGACCTGGTCGAATACACCGTGCGGCCAAACTTCCGCGCGCTGGGTAAACGATTTGGCTCCAGAACGCCTGCGGCGGCGGCGGCGATCACTGCCGCTGACGCCGCCGAGGTGGCGGCGTCACTCCGCTCGGCCGGCGAGGCGACCGTGGTCGTGGACGGCGCTGCGGTGACGCTGCAGCCAGACGAGCTCATCGTCACGGAGACACCGAAATCCGGCTGGGCGGTGGTCACGGATGGCGGCGAAACCGTCGCGCTCGACCTCGAGATCACGGCAGAGCTGCGGCGGCTCGGGCTGGCCCGCGAGGTCATCAGGCTGATCCAGGACGCGCGCCGCGGCGACGGCCTCGATGTGAGCGACCGGATCGAGCTGTGGTGGTCCTCATCGGATCCAGAGCTGACCGCCGCACTTGCCGAACATGGCGACATGATCGCGCGTGAGGTGCTGGCCGTGACGCTGGCAACGGGGCACGGTGACGGCGCCGCCGGTCTTTACGAACATCGCGATGCCGGGCTCGGCCTGACCTTCAGGTTCCGTCGCCACAGCTAGCGGCGCGGCGCAGTGAAGGCGGCGGGCCGGCAAAGCGGCTCTCGGTGATCGGGGGCTATAACCCGGCCCGATCGTCGGACGTGGCCGGGCACCCTTCCGTGGCCGGGCTCAACAAGTCAGGGAACTTTCAGTCGTCCGTGTGGCATGCCCGGCAGGGGATGCAGCCGATCGATTCTGACTCCGCGAGCGTCATCGTATCCACATCGTCATCATCGACCACCTGAACGAACACGCAGTCCCGAAGGTGATGACGGGAGACGCCGCGCACAATCCAGACTTGCGCCGCGGGATCCCGCTCGTCTGCCGTGACAAGCTCGGCTGGCCCGGCGTTGACGTCCGGCGCCGGCTCGCCAGCTGCGTGGCCCGCCGGGTCCCTGCCAGCCCGTAGCTCGGCGTCCGCGTCAGGCCGCTGATCGTGTGGGCTGCCAGCCGCGCCTGGCTGGCCTTGCCGTTGCACTTTATCAGCTTCGGCAGTCCCGTCGGGATGGCCAGTCCCGTGAGCTTCGGCCATTCCGTCGAAGTGGCCGACCTCGTTCGCGTTCGCAATCCCGTCGGCGCTAACGGGCTCAGCCGCAGGCCACGCCGTCGTCACGTCCGCCAGTTCGGGCCGGGTAAAGGCGGTTGCCGACGGGGCCTTGCCCGCTAGCCGCGGTGCCTGCGTACCCGGACCTGAACCCGGCAGGCCTGAATCCGGCAGGCACGTTGTGGAGCCGCTGATTGCCGCCAGCCTGCCGCCGAATGGCACACTCACTTGGGGCGCATCCACAGCCGCCCCGGCTTGAGCCCTCGAACCGGCTTTGGCCACGACCCCGGCCACCGCCCCGCTACCTGCCGGGCGCGCCCGCAGGAGCCTGAAGAAGCCGACCGCTAGCAGCAGCGCCGAGGCGGCGGCCACCCCGATCGCGATGTACAGGACCGGCAGGTTGCTTGCAATCGCACCAACAACCAGCAGCAGGATCGCGATCACAGCCCCTGCGGCGCTCATGACGATCACAACTAGCCTTCTCCCTGGGCTGCTCCCAGACACAAATCGAGACCTGCCTTCCAGGCGAGCCCCCGCTAGCGGCGCTCGTGAGGCGCCGGCCCATCCGCCGAACGGTACCCGCCGCCGTGCGGGGCGGTCTCGGCAGGGGCGTGCAACGAGCCGGTGCCACTGGACTGCTGGCCATTGCGCATGTCGGCGTGCTGCAACCCGGCGCCGACGGGCTGCTGACCCGAACCGATCACCGGGAAGGCGCCGCTGTCGGTCGCCCCAGCCTCCAAGTCGCGAAGCTGGCCCTCGAGGTAGGCCTTGAGCCTGCTGCGATATTCACGCTCAAACGCCCGGAGATCGTCAACCCTGCGCTCAAGCTCTTCCCGCTGCTGCACGAGAGAGCCCATTGCCTGGCGGTGCCGCTCCTGCGCGTCGCGTTCCAGGCTCTCCGCACGTGCCCTGGCATCGCTGGTGATCTGCTCCGCCTGGCGGCGTGCCTTGCCGAGGATCTCGTCCGCCTCGCGGCGTGCCCTGCCGAGCGTCTCATCGGCTTCCCTGCGCGCGTCCGCAATGGCCTGGTCGGCTGTCTGCTGCGCGAGCGCAAGCACACGGGCCGCCGTGTCCATGTTGTCCTCCGCAGGCGGCATGCCCATCATCGCAGGCTCCGGCTGCTTCGGCTCCATCGGCGGTTCGGGGGCCATCAGATCCGGCTTGGGCTCAATGACAGGCGAGGTGTGGAGCGCCGGCACCTTGCCCCGCATGCATTCGGCCAGCTTCGCCCGGAGTTCCTCGTTCTCCTGGATCAGCCGGTCAAGCTCCGCCTCGACTTCGTCGAGGAAGGTATCGACCTCCTCCTCGTCGTAGCCCGGCCGAAGCCTGGTCGTGCTGAACTGCTTGTTCCGCACATCCGCGGGCGTCAGCGGCATGTCGTCTCCTTTGGCGCGCTTGGAAGTCCTTAGGGACCGTACCTGGTCAAAGCAACCCGACGAGCCTGATCATCGCCAAAACCACAATGAAAAGCACCGTGAAGCTTAGGTCCAAGGCAACGTTACCGAGTCGGACCGATGGCAGGTACCGCCGTAGCAATCTAAGGGGCGGATCTGTAGCGGTATAAATCGCCTCGGCGAGCACCAGGACGATCCCCTTCGGCGACCACGACCGCGAGAACGCCTGGATCCAGCTCAGCACCAAGCGCCCTATCAGCAACAGCAAGTAGAGCGAGAGGGCATACATGAGAATGATCTTCAGGAGGCCCACGACGCTACCTTGCCCTCGCGCCTGACGCGCATCTAGCTTGAATGGCTACTGTCCTGTATCCCTACGCGTTCAAAAAATGACTTTATGTTAAATCATCCCGGTTAGCTCTGATTGAAGAACCCGCGCTCCGCGATCCGAGCCTTGTCCTCCGCTGTCACTTCCACGTTCACGGGAGAGAGCAGGAACACCTTATTCGTGACCCGCTCGATGCTCCCGTGCAGGCCGAAGATCAGTCCCGCGGCGAAGTCCACCAGCCGCTTGGCGTCGCTGTCGACCATCTCGGTGAGGTTCATGATCACGGGCGTTCCCTCACGGAAGTGCTCGCCGATCGTCCGCGCCTCGTTGTAGGTGCGGGGATGCAGCGTCGTGATCCGCGCGAGGTCGGTCGTGTGCTTGACCGGGTCGGCTTGCCAGTCGGCGCCCGGGTAGCCCTCGTCCGAGCCGGTATCGGCCCGGCCCGCGCGGATCTCCTGCCGGTCAGCGGCATCAGCCCGATCTGGCTCCTCGTCATACTCGTCGTACTCCTCGTACGAGTCGTACTTTTCCTGATATCGGTCATCGTAGCGGTGGTCGTCCTCCACGAGGCCGAGGTAGACCGCCATCTTGCGCATCGCGCCGGCCATCCGTCCGTCCTCCGTCATGCCAAAGGTGTAGCCCCGGTGATCGGCTGCTCGCCAGCTCAGTGGCTATGTCCGGGTAGCCCCTGCGCTCCTCGCCGGAACGGACGCTTTCGAGCTAGGCCGCCTGATCAGTGCTGTCCGAACCGTGCCGCCCGAATTCTGCCCGTATGGAACCTGCTGCCTGAATCGTCCTAGTTGCACCTTGCTGCCTGAATCGTGCCGCAAAACCATTCTGCAGAATGCGGACCTTGAAACCTTGCTGTGCAGGGTCTGTGACCCCTCACGTGCGGGACATTACCTGACGATGGCGCGCCTGGCGCCGAGCAACGCCGTACCAACACGGACGTGTGTCGCGCCGGCTTCGATGGCTTCCTCAAGATCACCGCTCATCCCGGCCGAGATCATGGTAGCGCCGGGATACGCGGCCCTGACCGCAGCCGCGACATCCGCGAGCCTGGCGAACGCATCACGCGGCGCCATGTCGAGCGGCGCCACCGCCATCACCCCGCCCAGCCTGAGCCCTTCCTTGGCAGCCACCTGGCCGGCCAGCGGTACCGCCTGAGCCGCGGGGATGCCGCCGCGCAGTACGCCGGACGCGCCGACCGCGCCATCGAGGCCGACCTGCACCAGGCACGTCACGACCCGCCCGGCCGCCACGGCCTCCCGGCCGAGCACCTGCACCAGGTGCGGCCGATCGACGGAGTGGACAACATCGGCGTAGCCGACCACGCTCCGGCATTTCCTCGTCTGCAGCTGCCCGACGAAATGCCAGTTCAAGGCGAGATCAGCGCACTGTGCCGCTTTGGGCGCGGCCTCCGAGTCCCGGTTCTCGCCGATGTCCGTCAGGCCCAGCCCGGCAAGCAGCCGGACGTCGGACGCTGGCCAGGTCTTGGTGACAGCAATCACAGTTATCTCGCCCGCGTCACGGCCCGCGCTAGCGCACGCGGCTGCGACCCTGGCGCGCAGCGCGGCGAGGTTCTCCGCGAGCTGGCCGCGACGGTCTGTTGTGGCTGCGGTCATCAGCGCATCATCGCTCGCGCCATATCAGCGCGGCAAACCGGCCGGCCTGGCCGTCGCGCCGGTGCGAGCAGAGCCCGCCGGTCTCGGCGGTACAGCGCCGGTCATGGCGCACACTGCCGACGCCCAGCTCGGCTAGCTGGGCCGAGATTCCTGCCCGGATATCAAGGCCTGGCGCACCCGACCTGGTTCTGCACCGAGCCTGCGGGACCGCCTCGGCCACGCGGGCCTGCAGTCCCGCGGGGACGTCGTAGCAGCCTCCGCAGATCGCCGGGCCGACCAGGGCGTGCATCCGCGCGGGCTGGGCACCGGCGGCGGCCATCGCCCTAACGAGCGCGGGGACAACGCCGAGCTCAGTTCCCGCCCGACCGGAGTGTGCGGCGCCGACGATACCGGTGCCAGGATCGACGAGCAGTACAGGCGCGCAGTCCGCCGCGAGGACACCGAGCGCCACAGCTGGCATATCGGTGAATACCGCGTCTGCCTCCACGATGGCGTCGCCTGGGCGCACATAGCACGCGCGGGAACCATGCACCTGCCGCATCCACACCAGCTGGGGGGCGTCGAGGCCGCAGGCTCGCGCGACGAGTTCGCGGTTGCGCGTTACCGCGGCGGAATCATCGCCGATCGAGAGCCCGAGGTTCAGCGGATCGTAGGGCGGCTGGCTGACTCCGCCCAGCCGCCCGCTGACGGCGGTGCGGACCCCGGGAACAATATCGGCGGAGAATACGACGCTCGCTACAGCACCACCCATCGACTACTTGAGGAAGTCGGGAACGTCAAGGTCGTCGTCTTCCTCGAAGACCACTGGACGGCGCCGGGTGGTCGCGGCGTCGAATACGCGCGCGGCGGCGGCCGAGTCGGGTTCCGCCGGCCGTGGCACGAAGCTACGCGCCGGTGGATGACCAGATGACTCGCCTGCCGTCTTGCCGGACTCGCTGAAGCCTTCCCCGATCCCGGCTGCGGGTAGGGCGCTGTGAGGCCTGGTGCCGTCCTCGGGACCCGCGCCGTCGGGCGACAGAGCGCGGTCAGACGAAGCGCTGCGATCAGGCGCGGCGACGCCGCCGGTAGACCAGGTGGCGCCGGCAGACCAGATGGCGCCAGCGGCAGGACCCGTGCCGGCGCCGGAACCGTTACCAGCAGCGGAACCGGTGCCGGCAGACCCTGTGCCCGCGGAAGCCCAGGCGCCGTCGGGAGCAGGTGTGGCATCCCCGGTCCCCGTACCCCCCGCAGCAGGCGAGCGCCGTGCTGACGCCGCCGTGTCATCGCCGTAACCGGCTCCGAAAGCCCGAGTGCCCGCCAGCGTGTCCCCTGCGCCCATCGAGCCTGCGGCGCCCATCGAACCTGCGGCGCCCATCGAACCTGCGGCGCCCATCGAGCCTGCGGAGCCTGCCGAGCCTCCAGCGCCCACTGAGCCGGCAGATCCCAGCGGCGCCGTTCCTGCGCCCACCGGCGTGGGAACAGGGTCGAACGACCGCGGCGCGGCGGCAGGGTCCAGACGGGCAGCTTCCAGGCGGGCAGGGTCCCGGTGCGAGGAATACCCGGGGACCGTCATGGCCGAGCCCCTGCTCTCGTCGAACCCCGCGGCGATCACGGTGACCCGCACCTCGTCGCCGAGCGCATCATCGATGACGGCGCCAAAAATGATGTTCGCGTCCGGCGCGGCCGAGTTGGCGACAAGCTGCGCAGCCTCGTTGATCTCGAAGAGACCGAGGTCCGAGCCGCCCTGAATGGACAGCAGCACCCCGTGCGCGCCATCGATGCTCGCCTCGAGCAGCGGGCTCGAGATCGCCATCTCCGCTGCCGCCACCGACCGGTCGTCGCCGCGCGACGAGCCGATGCCCATCAGCGCCGAACCCGCCCCGGACATGACCGACTTGACGTCCGCGAAGTCCAGGTTGATCAGGCCGGGCGTGGTGATCAGGTCGGTGATGCCCTGCACACCAGAAAGGAGCACCTGGTCGGCGGCCTTGAACGCATCGAGCACGCTGACCTGCCGGTCGGAGATAGACAGCAGGCGATCGTTCGGGATCACGATCAGCGTATCGACCTCGCCGCGCAGGCGTTCGATCCCCTCCTCCGCCTGGATCGCGCGGCGCTTGCCTTCGAATCCGAACGGCCGGGTCACCACGCCGATGGTCAACGCGCCGAGGGAGCGCGCCACGTTCGCAACCACCGGGGCACCGCCGGTACCTGTGCCACCGCCTTCACCCGCGGTGACGAAGACCATGTCGGCGCCCCTGAGCACCTCCTCGATCTCCTCGCGATGGTCCTCCGCAGCCTTGCAGCCGACGTCCGGATTGGCGCCCGCGCCAAGGCCGCGGGTGAGTTCGCGCCCGACGTCGAGCTTGACGTCGGCGTCGCTCATGAGGAGTGCCTGGGCGTCGGTGTTGATCGCGATGAACTCGACGCCCTTGAGCCCCTCTTCGATCATCCGGTTGACGGCGTTAACGCCACCCCCGCCGATTCCGACGACCTTGATGACCGCCAGATAGTTCTGCGGTGCTGCCACGAGGAGGGACCTTTCCGCTCGTTCGCTCAACCGGCTGTATGAACCGGCTGTGCTCGACTGGGCTGTGCTCGACTGGGCTGTGCTGAACCGGCTGTGCTCAACCGGCCGGGCGCGGCGCGATCCACAGTGAGCGAATCCGCCTGGCTAAACTCTCACCCTCAACTTGAGATTTAGCGTTATGTCAACCTGACGATTGATACGGACAGTAGGGTCGCCAGACAGCAGGGTCAACTAACCTGCCGCGTTCCGCCCCGGCGTGTCGCGGTCGCCACGCTTACCTGACAGGCGCAACCCGATGCACACGCTGAGCTGGGACCGCCGGGCTGGGACCGCCGGGCTGGGACCGCCGGGCTGGGTAAGGTCAGCGTGTCGTCGCGACCGTTGGCGCGCTCACGTCGTAATAGCGCGCGTGGGCCTGCATCAGTACGGCTAGGACCCGTCGCTTGGCCGCGGCGCCGTCCGGGCTCCCCCAGACCACGGTCGTGCCGCCGGTGAGGTGCAGCGTGACGTCATCGGCGGCCGGCGCGGTGATCGACCTCAGCCGGCCGGGCAACCCGGCAGGGAGTTCGTGGAGCACGGCGACCGCCGCCGCCACCGCCGGGCTGCCACGCAATGGGCCTGAGGTGCCAAAGAGCGGCAGCTGTGGCGGTCGCTGCGGCGCGGATACAACGACGACGCCGAACCGGTCGACCAGGTCGTACCTGCCTGCGTCTGCGACGGCCAGCGCAGGGGTGCGCTCGGTGACGTCTATCACTATCCCGTCCGGCCAGCTCCTGGTGACCTGCGCGGACTCAACCTGCGTGATCGTGTCCACCCTGCGGCTGACCGCCGCCTCGTCGACGCGTATGAGCGGCAGCCCGGGCGGGATCGCGGCGGCCGTGATCACCTGCGCGCGCGAAACCCGGTGCAGGCCCGTCACGCGCACTGACCTGACGATGAACAACCGGGAACCGAGCAGAGCCCAGGCCACACCCCCGACGATCGCCGCGAGCGCAAGCAAGATGAAGCCGGCCTGCCATGGATCGATCGGCCGCCGCTGCCCCTTGGGCCGCATGCTCGCTGGCCTGGCGCCACCCTGAGCGCCGTCAGGGCCGGAGCTTTGGCCCCCGCCTGCCCTGGCTGGGGCTGCAGGCGACGGCGCCGGGTTTGCCGCTGCCGTCTGGCTGGGCGGCGCGAACGCGCCGCTGCTGCGCAGCCGTTCTGGATAATGGTCTGTCACTTCACCGGCCCTCGCCAGCGCGTTCTCCCTGGCGCTCGCGCAAGGCCGCGACCATCAGCGGCCCGAGCGCGGTGACGTCGCCTGCACCCATGGTCAGCACCAGATCACCGGGCTTGGCGATTCCCGCTACCAGAGCAGGCACGCCGGCCGGATCAGGGATGAACTGGGCGCGGCCGCCCGGCACGGCGTCCGCCACGAGCAGCCCGGTCACCCCGGGCTCCGGATCCTCGCGTGCCGGGTAGACGTCGAGCACGAACGCCTCGTCCGCCAGGCCGAGCGCCGCCCCGAGGTCGCGGGCGAAGATCCGCGTGCGGCTGTACAGATGCGGCTGGAAGACCGCGATCACCCGGCCGTTCCCCAGCCCGGTGCCGCCTACGATGTCCCGCGCGCTGCGCAGGTCGGCAGCGAGCTCGGTGGGATGGTGGGCGTAGCTGTCAAGCACCCTGACGCCGTCGGCCTGCCCCTTGAGCTCCATCCGCCGCCGCGTGCCGCCGAACGCGCCGAGACCGGCGGCCGCCTCACCAGCGGGAAAGCCAAGCTCGACCGCGGCGGCGAAGGCCGCGGCGGCGTTGAGCGCGTTATGACGGCCCGGGATACGGAGATTTATCCCGAACGGCTGCCGATCGCCGGCCCGCACCTGGAAACTGACACCCATGCCGTGGGCCGCCACCCTGGTGACCCGGTAGTCGGCGGCGGCGGACTCGCCGTAGCTGCGCAGGTGCAGGCGGTGCCCTGAAGCGGCGGCGGTCGCGGCGAGCGCTGCAGCGCCCGGGTCGTCGGCGCAGGTGACGAGCAGCCCGCCGGGCCGGATCCGGCCGGCAAAGCGCTCGAACGCCGCAGCGATCTGCGCCAGGCTTGCGTAGTTGTCCAGATGGTCGGGCTCGATGCTGGTCACGATCGCCGCGTCCGGCGCGAGCAGCAGGAACGAGCCGTCGCTTTCATCTGCCTCGGCGACAAAAAGCTCGCCGGTCCCAGCCGCTGCGCCGAGCCCGGTGGACACCAAGATGCCGCCGATGACGTAACCGGGGTCGGCGCCGCAACTCTGCAGCGCGGTGGTGAGCATCGAGGACGTGGTGGTCTTGCCGTGGGTACCCGCGACTGCGATCGGCCGCCGTCCGAGCATGATGGACGCGAGCGCGGTCCCCCGGTGCATGATGCGCAGGCCGCGGGCGTGCGCCTCGGCGAGTTCCGGGTTGTCCCGCCTGATCGCGGTGGACATCACCAGAGTGTCCGCGGCCCCGAGGTGACGAGCGTCATGACCGACGTGAACGACCGCGCCGAGCGCGGCTAGCTCGTCAAGGACCGCGGAGTGGCGGGCGTCGCTACCCGAGACCGCGACTCCAGCGGCCAGCATGACCCTGGCGATGCCTGACATGCCCGCGCCGCCGATGCCGGTGAAGTGGACGGCGCCAAGCTCGGCGATTGGAACCGGGTCGGCGGCCGCTACCAGGCCCACGTCGCGGCGCCTACGTTGTGGGCGGCCGCGCTCACGGCTCACCTCGGATGACCGCCATCACCTCGTGCGCCAGAGCGAGGTCGGCGTCGCGGCGGCCGAGCGCGGCGGACGCCTCCGACATTTGCTTGACCATCTCGGGGTCGCGGAGCACCGGGATCACCGTGTCACGGATCCACTCGGGCGTGAGCTGCGCGTCCTCGACGATCAGGGCGCCGCCCGCGGCCGCGATAGGCGCCGCGTTGAGCCGCTGCTCCCCGTTCCCGTGCGGGAGCGGCACATAGGCGGCGGGCAGGCCGACCGCGGTGAGCTCGGCGCACGTTATCGCGCCGCCGCGGCAGATCGCGAAGTCGGCGGCCGCGTAGGCGAGATCCATGTGATCCACGTAGGGCAGCGTGACGTACGGCGGGCCGTCGGCAGGCGGCCGCACCCCTCCCGCGTTGTTCGGGCCGACGATGTGCAGCACTTGTACGCCGTCCTGCCGCGCGTAACCGGCGGCGCCGGAGGCCGCGGCGTTCAGCGAGCGGGCACCCTGGGATCCGCCGGTTACGAGCAGCACGGGAAGATCCTGCCTGAGACCGAAATGCGCGCGCGCCTTGTCCCCAAGTGCCAGCCGGTCCAGTGTGGCGATCTCGTGCCTGAGCGGGATGCCGATGTAGGTCGCGTGCGGCAGCTGGGTGTCCGGATGCCCGGTGTAGACGTACCTGGTGAAGCGGGCGCCGAGCCGGTTGGCGAGGCCCGGTCGTGGATTGGCCTCGTGCACGACGATCGGCACCCGCCTGCGGCGCGCCGCGAGGTAACCGGGCGCGGCGACATACCCGCCGAACCCGACGAGGACATCCGCCCGCATCCGGTCGAGGATCCCCGCCGCGGCGTTGATCGCACCTGTCAGCCGGCCGGGCACCGCGAGCAGCTGCGGCGTCACCGCCCGGGGCAGCGGCACCGCGGGTATGAGAGCGAGCTGATAGCCCCGCATCGGGACCAGCCTGGTTTCAAGGCCTCGTTCTGTGCCGAGGCAGATCACCTCGACCGACGGATCATACCCATGCAGCGCATCGGCGAGGGCAAGCGCGGGCTCGATGTGGCCGGCCGTACCGCCGCCAGCGAGGACAACCCTCATCACGGCTAACCTCCTCGCTACCGTGGATCTTTGCGCACCAGGCACGCACCCGCACCTGCCATTCTGCCGCGCCGTGCCACTGGCGCACCGTGCCATTCTGGCGCACCGTGCCACTGGCGCACCGTGCCATTCTGGCGCGCCGTGCCACTGGCGCACCGTGCCACTCTGACGGGCTGTGATGCACGGGCAAGGCCAGATCTCTACTCACGTACCCTGCCCAGGCCAAGCCAGCTTAGAGTGCGGCGGGCCGCGCCGGGGCCACGAGCGGCGAGAGCCTCTGCCGCGCCGGGTTCTCGCTTCGCAAACGCCATCAGCATGCCGACCGCCGTCATCGTGACGATCAGCGACGAGACGCCGGCCGAGACAAGGGGCAGCGGCACCCCAGTGATCGGCAGCACGCCGATCACGGCGCCGATGTTCACCAGCGCCTGGACCACGATCCACGCGGTGATGGCCGTCGCGGCGAGCCGCATGAATGGATCGCTGACCCGGCGCGCGATCCGCAGGCCCGCGTAGCCGAGCCCACCGAACAGGCCCATCACGCACAGCGTCCCCGCGAGGCCAAGCTCCTCACCAAGGACCGCGAAGATGAAGTCGCTCGACGGGTTGGGCAGCATACCCCACTTCTGCCTGCTTGCGCCGAGCCCGACGCCGAACCAGCCACCCGATGCAAGCGCGTACTTGCCCTGCAGAGGCTGCCAGCCCGACGTGGCGGCGTGCGCCTGCGGGTCCACGAAGCTGGTAATGCGCTCGAGCCGATAAGGCGCGGCAATGATCAGAATCCCGATGACCAGGCAGACGAAGGCCAGCATGCCGATGAACAGGCGGCCGGGCGTACCGATCACCCACAGCAGGGACAGGAAGATGGTGAGCAGCAGGAGTGTGGTGCCGAGGTCGTTGCCGATCATGACAAGCACGCCGAGGATTCCCGCGCCAGGCATCAGCGGCACGAGCAGCTGCCGCCACTCGGTGAGCTGGCCGTGGCGCTCATGGCGGGCCAGCAGGTCGGCGCCCCACAGCACGAACGCGAGCTTGGCGAACTCGGAGGGCTGAAGCTGCAGGCCACCGACGGCGATCCACCGCGCCGCGCCGTTGGTTTCCACCCCGACGCCGGGGATCACCGCGAGCACCAGGCCGACGGCAGACAGACCCATCAAGGGGTAAGCGATGACGCGGAACGCGGTCGGCGGCAGCCTGGAAGCCGCCCACATGAGCGGCAGCCCGAGCGCCACACCGAACATCTGCTTCTGGAACTCGAGGAACGGCGAGTCGCCCTGCGACAGCATCTGCACCGATGACGCGGACAAGACCATCACGAGCCCGAGCGCGAGCAGCAGCACGCTGATGCCGACAACGAGGTAGTAGGAGGCCAGCGGACGGTCAAACAGGCCGCGCACCCCAGCTAGCACATCCATGGGCGACGTCGCCGATGTGCCGTCAGCGGATGTGCGAGCGGACGCGGTCGGTGAACCGGCCGCGGCTGGCGAACCGGCGGTGGCTCGTGAACCGGCGGTGGCTGGCGAACCGGCGGTGGCTGGTGAACCGGCGGTGGCATTACCCGTGGCAGGGGTCAGTGCCGGGCCGGTACGTGCGCCTCGTGCCGCACGGTTCATGAGGCGGCGGACAGCTTGCGTACGGCGGCGGCGAACGCGTCGCCGCGTGCGCCGTAGTTCGCGAACATGTCGAGCGATGCGGCTGCGGGTGCGAGCAGCACCGTGTCGCCCGGCCGTGCGAGCGCCGCGGCCTCGGTCACCACGTGGTCCATCACTCCAGTGTCGGTGCCGCTCACCTCTGTGACTGGGACATTCGGCGCGTGTCGCGAGAGAGCCTGGCGGATCTTGGCACGGTCCGTGCCGAGCAGCACCGCGGCGCGGAGCCGCGCCCCCGCAGCGCGCACGAGATCATCGACTTCAGCTCCCTTGAGCAGCCCGCCAGCGACCCACACGACGGCGGGGTAGGCGGCGAGCGAAGCCGCCGCGGCATGCGGGTTGGTGGCCTTCGAGTCGTCCACGTAGTCGACGCCGCCGACCCGGCCGACCAAGCTGATCCGGTGCGCATCAGGTTCGAATGCCCGCAAGCCGCTGCGCACGGCGGCCGCGGGGATGCCGTAGGCGCGTGCCAGGGCCGCCGCGGCGAGCGCGTTCGCCACGTTGTGCGGCGCCGCAGGCCGCACATCGGTCACTGGCGCGAGCGCGACCGCCGCACCCGGCGGGCCGAACGCACGGTCTGTGAGCTCGCCGTCGGCGACCCCGAGCTGCCCGGGCTCTGGCGCCCCGAGTGTGCAGGCGACGGCGGCGTCGCCGGCCGCCTTCGCGGCAAGCCGCCTGGACCAGGCGTCATCGGCATTGCAGATGGCGACGGTGCCGGGCGCGTAGACACGCCCCTTCGCCTCGGCGTAGGCGTCCATGCCGCCGTGCCAGTCGAGGTGATCAGGCGCGACGTTGAGCACGGCGGCGGCCAGCGGGCGCAAAGTGTCACTCCAGTACAGCTGAAAACTGGACAGCTCTACCGCGAGCACCGAGTAGGGCTCAGGATCGGCCACGACCTCGGTAAGCGCGACGCCGACATTGCCCGCTGCGATCGTCCGGTGGCCCGCCGCCCGGAGCATGGCGGCGAGCATCTTCACCGTGGTGGTCTTGCCGTTTGTGCCTGTGACGGCGAGCCATTCCTGACGGCGCCCGTTAGTGAGCACGGGTCGCAACTGCCAGGCAAGCTCGACGTCGCCGATGACCGGGACACCCGCGGCGAGCGCCGCTGCGAGCAGGGGCGTGTCAGGGCGCCAGCCAGGCGAGGTGACGACAAGCTCGCTGCCCGCTGGGAGGGCGTTCGCGCGCGCACCGAGCACGACGGTGACTCCTGCGGACTCGAGCGTGGCGGCCTGCGCCCGCCGCATCTCGTCGTCGATTTTTTCCAGCACGGTCACCCGCGCACCCCGGGCGGCGAGCGCAAGCGCGGCGGGCGGCCCGGAGACGCCGAGCCCGGCCACGCAGACGGCGCGACCCTCCAGCGGCACGATCATTGAGATGATCTCAAGCTAACACTGTTGCGGATCATGCGCGGGGTCTCCCGGCGGCTCACCCGGGCATCCACTCCACCCAGCACATGCCAAGCCCCAGCGCGATACCCCGCCAGCCCGGGGGGACCACCCCCCGAAACCCCCCGGCCGCTCACCCGGGCATCCACTCCACCCAGCACATGCCAAGCCCCAGCGCGATACCCCGCCAGCCCGGGGGGACCACCCCCCGAAACCCCCCGGCGGCTCACTTGGGCATCCATTCCACGTAGAACATGCCAAGCCCCAGCGCGATGAAAAGGCCGCAGATCAGCCAGAATCTGACGACGATCGTGGTTTCGGCCCAGCCGAGCAGCTCGAAATGGTGCTGCAGCGGGGCCATGCGGAAGACCCGTTTACCTGTGAGCTTGAACGAGCCGACCTGGATGACGACCGACAGCGTGATGATGACGAACAGGCCGCCGAGGATCACAAGAAGCAGCTGGGTCCTGGTGCAGACGGCGAGTCCGGCAAGCACGCCGCCGAGCGCGAGCGATCCCGTATCGCCCATGAAAATCCTCGCAGGTGGGGCGTTCCACCAAAGGAAGCCGAAGCAGGCGCCGAGCACGGACGCCGCCACGACCGCCAGATCGAGCGGGTCGCGCACGCTGTAACACTGCGAGGCGAGGAAGTTTGTGCAGTCGTTGCGCTCCTGCCATAGCCCGATCAGCACATAGGCGGCGAGTACCAGGCCCGCCGCGCCGGTGGCGAGGCCGTCAAGGCCGTCGGTCAGATTCACCGCGTTGGCGGAGGCGGCGATCATGACGACTACCCACAGCACGAAGAACGGCCCGATCGAGCCGCCGACGTCGCGCAGGAACGAGATGTGCGCATCCGCCGGCGTGATGTCGTAGCCGTCAGGGAAATGCTGCACGAGCAGTGCGAAGACCACCCCCACCACGACCTGGCCGCCGAACTTCGCCCCGCTGCGCAGGCCGAGGCTCCGCTGCTTGTAGATCTTGATGAAGTCATCGGTGAAGCCGACGAAACCGAGCCCGGTCATCAGCGCGAGCACGAGCAAGCCAGAGACCGACATCGGCGACAGCGTGGCCACGTGCCCAACAAGATAGCCGACCAACGACGCGATGATGATCACTGCGCCGCCCATAGTGGGCGTGCCGCGCTTGGTGGCGTGCCCGGCTGGCCCGTCCTCCCTGATCGCCTGGCCGTAACCGTGCCGGCGGAACACGCGGATCGCGAGCGGTGTGCCGATGAGCGCGAGCACCAGTGACACTGCAGCGGCGACGAGAATGGTCTTCACGGCGTCACCTCGCCGCGATGCTCCGCTTGGCCGGGCACCTCGTGACCGGGCGCGTCTGCGTTGCCGGACGGCTCACCGGCCAGCGTGAGAGCCACCCGTTCGAGGCCGGCCGCGCGTGACGCCTTGACAAGGACGACATCTCCCGGCGCGAGCAGCCCGGAGATGGCCGCCACAGCGGCTCGCCCGTCCGGCACGTGCAGCAGGTCACCCTGCCAGCCAGGCTCGGACTTCGCTCCCGAAAGTATCGGCGCCGCCTCGTCGCCCACCACGATCAGCGCCTGCACGCCTGCCCTGGCGGCGAGCGCTCCCGCCTCCTCGTGGGCGGGCGCAGAAGCCTCGCCGAGTTCGGCCATATGCCCGAGCACGGCGAAGGCCCGCCGGCCCTGCTGCGCGCGGCTCATGGCTCGCAGCGAGCCAAGCGCTGACGCCATCGCCTCCGGGCTGGCGTTGTAGGCGTCGTTGATCACCGTCACCCCATCGGGCCGCTCGGTCACCTCCATCCGCCACTTGCTTCGCGCCACCGCGGCACACAGCCCCGCCGCGACGGCGTCCACCGCCATGCCGAATTCACGGGCGAGCGCGGCCGCGGCCAGGGCGTCAGGCACGTTGTGCTCGCCGCGCAGGTTCAGCCGGACTGACGCGGCGCCCTCGGGGGTAACGAGCGTGAACGCAGGCCGGCCGTCGGTGTCGAGCGTCACATCGGCCGCGCGGACGACAGCGCGGCTTGATCGCCCGAACGTCACTACCCGTGCCGCAGTGCGGCCCGCCATCGCGGCCACCCTCGGGTCGTCCGCGTTCAGCACCGCGACGCCGCCCGCAGGCAGCGCTTCGGGCAGTTCGCCCTTGGCGGCGGCGACCGCATCCAGGCTGCCGAACTCGCCGATGTGCGCCCGTCCCACGTTCAGCACCGCGCCAAGCCGAGGCGGGGCGATCTCGCACAGCCTTGAGATGTGGCCGAGCCCGCGGGCGGACAACTCAAGAATCAGGTATCTGGTCCGCTCGCCGGCCAGCAGCACGGTCAGCGGATGGCCAAGTTCGTTATTGAACGAGCCTTCGGGCGCGACAGTAGGGCCGAGCCGCTCGGCAAGCTGCGCGGTGAGGTCCTTGGTGGTCGTTTTGCCAGCCGAGCCCGTTATTCCGGCGATAGTCAGCCCACTAAGCCCACGGAGCCGTTCGGTGTTTTCACGGGCCAACGCGGCCAGCGCGGCGGGCACATCCGGCACGATCAGTGCGGGCACCCCGGGCACCCCGGGCGGCCGGGTGGCGAGGACCGCAACGGCGCCCGCACGGACTGCGGCGCGCGCAAATTCGTGACCATCGAACCGCTCGCCTGGCAACGCGGCGAACAGACCGCCCGGCCCGGCGCGGCGCGAGTCGATGACAACCTGTCCGTAAACGACAGCGCCGGGATCGGCGACCTGGTCCAGCCCGGCCCCGGTGATTGCGGCGATCTGCGCGAGCGAAAGCGGAATCACACGTCCTCCGAATCAGACGCTGCCAGATTAGTTGGCCGCAGGCGGCGGCGGGCGCGCTGGCGGGCAATCGCCTCGGCTGCCACGTGCCTGTCGTCGAAGGGAAGCACGGAGCCGCCCACGTACTGACCGGTCTCGTGGCCCTTGCCGGCAACTACCACGACGTCACCGCGGCCAGCCGATCCGACCGCGAGCGCGATGGCGGCGGCCCGATCGGGCTCGACTATCACATGCGCGCGCCGCGCCTGCGGTACGTCGATCGCGCCGTCGAGCATCGCGGTCAGGATGGCCAGAGGGTCCTCGGAACGCGGGTTATCGCTGGTGAAGATGGCGACATCCGCGAGGCGGGCGGCGATGGCCCCCATGATCGGGCGCTTCGCGGCGTCCCTGTCACCGCCACAACCGAGCACGATGGTGAGCGTTCCCTGCGTGACCGGGCGCAGGGCCTGCAGCACCGCCTCCACCGCGGCCGGTTTGTGCGAATAGTCGACGAGCACGGTGAAGTCCTGGCCACCCTCGACCGGTTCGAGCCGACCGGGCACACCAGGGCACGCGGCCACTCCTGCTACCGCCGTCTGCAGCCCGATACCTCCCTCCACGAGCGCGACCACCGCGCCGAGGGCATTCGCGACGTTGAATGGGCCTGGCAGCGCGACCACCGCGTCTGCCTCCACGCCTCCCGGGCCCACGACCCGCATCGAGCTGCCGTCCGTACCGAGCCGCACATCGACCGCACGCCAGTCGGCTCCCGGATCGCCCTCGGCCGAGAAGGTCGTCACGGATATCGGCGCGGCTCCGGCGAGTATCCGACCGTACCTGTCGTCGACGTTGACGACCCCGGTCTGCGTGTATTCCCGGGTGAACAGCCGCGCCTTGGCGGCGAAGTAGTCATCGAGATCCTTGTGGAAATCTAGGTGGTCCTGAGAGAGGTTGGTGAAGACCGCGACGTCGTAGGACGTCCCGGCCACCCGGCCGAGCGCGAGCGCATGGCTGGAGACCTCCATCGCCGCTGCGGTCACGCCCCGTTCCGCCATCACCGCGAGCATCGCCTGTAGGTCCGGCGCCTCCGGGGTGGTCAGCGTACTTGCCGTCACCTCGCCGGGGACTCTGGTCTGCACGCCGCCGATAAGCCCGGCGGTGTGACCAGCCATCTTAAGCGCCGCCTCGAGGAAGTAGGTGGTGGTGGTCTTGCCGCTGGTGCCGGTGACCCCGATGAGCAGCATGCGCGCTGACGGATCTCCGTAAACGAAGGACGCCACCTCGCCGAGCCGTGCCCGCGGCTCGGCCACGGCAAGTGCCGGCAGCCCGGCCGCGGCGGCGGCGCGGCTGCCTGTGGCGTCGGTGAGCACGGCCACCGCGCCAGCGGCCGCGGCGCCTTCGCTGAATTCGGCGCCGTGATGGCGGCTGCCGGGCAGGGCCACGTACAGGTCACCTGGAAGGACGCGGCGTGAGTCATGCGTGACGCCTGTGACAAGACGCCGGTCGGGCGTCCGAGGGCTCTCCGCCGCGTCGGCCGCGGTACGAGCTTGCGCGATGATCGTCGTCCCGAGCAGAGCCGCGAGCTCCCCGAGGTGGCGGGGGTCGACGTGGCGGGGACGCATGGGCACTGACACGCGGAGAGGCTACCCGGGATCAGGGAGCCGTGAGCCGGACGTACGGCGTCTTGCCCCCGGTTGGCGGAATCTTCAGCGTCTGGAGGGCAAACTTCATGACCTCGTTGAAAACCGGGCCCGCGACCGCGTTGCCGTAGTAGTCGGCACTGCGCGGGTTCTCCACGATCACCGCGACGACCAATTGCGGGTTGCCCGCGGGTGCGATGCCGACGTAGCTCGAGTTGTAGCCGCGCAGGCACCCGCACGCCAGGTCCGACCGCTGGGCGGTGCCGGTCTTGGCCGCGATCGCGTACCCGGGGATCAACCCCCATGGCCCGATGTCCAGCTTCGGCACCCATTGCAGCATCCGCAAGAACTGCGCCGATGTGCGCGGCTGCAGCACACGCTGCTGCTGCGGCGGCTTCGCGGGGATGAAACCGCCGTGACCGTCTGTAGCGCCCGCCACGATCGTCGGCGCCACGCGGACGCCACCGTTCGCGATGGTCGAGTACACGCTGGCGAGCTGGACCGCGGTGATGTCGACACCCTGGCCGAAAGCCAGCGTGTAACGCTGGTCGCCCCACCACTGCTGCGGCGGGGTGAGGATGCCACCGCTCTCACCTGGCAGGCCGAGCCCGGTGGGCTCCCCGATGCCGAAGTTCCTGAAGTACTGATACTGCACCTGCGGGCTGACATGCTGCACGACCTGCACCATGCCGACGTTGCTCGAATGGACGACAATTCCGGCCAGCGTGAGGCGCTCGGTAGGGTGCGGGTCGGCGTCGTGGAACTGGAACCCGTCGACCGTGATCTGGTAGGGAATCGGGTACGGACTGTCCGGGGTCTGGCCGCCTCGCTCGAGTGCCGCAGCCGCCGTGATTACCTTGGCGGTGCTGCCCGGCTCGAATACGTCGGCGACCGCGGGGTCGGCGTCGCCAGCGGCGGCTGCGGCGGCGCCTTTTCCCTGCCTCGACTCTGCGGCCATAGCGAGCACCTGACCCGTTCGCGGTTGCATGACGACGGCCATACAGCTATCCGCCTTGACCTGCTCGACCTGCGCCGCACAAGCGTGTTCGGCCTCCCACTGCAGGTCCGGCAGAATGGTCAGGCGCAGATTGCGCCCCGGCACGGCCGGGATCACCTTGCCGCCTGCGGTCGGGATCGGCTGGCCGCCCGCTCCCAGCTGCACCACCTGGCTACCATTGCGCCCGGCCAGAAGTGAGTTGTCCGCGTATTCGAGCCCGGCGGCGCCGTGTAGCACGCCGGAGCTATCTGTGGTGGTGGAACCGAGCAGCGCCGACCCGAGCGAGCCATCCGGATAGACGCGGTTGTATTCCGGGGTCATCGCGATCCCAGGAATATGCATCGACTCGATGAGTCCGTTGATCTGGTCGGCCACCTGTGGCGTGACCATGTCCTTGAGCACCACGTACTCAGGCGAAGTGGGGTTGTCCAGCTTGGTCAGGATTTCGCCGGCTGGCATGCCCAGGTAGCCGGCAAGTTCGCTCGCGTACTTGGCCTTCGCCGCCGAACTTTGTGCCGCGGTCCAGCCTGTCATCGTCATCTGGGTGGGATCGGCATACACGAGGTCCGCCTCTTCGGTCATCGCAAGCGGGCTGCCGTCGGCGGCCTCTATCGCGCCACGGACCGCCGGAAGCGGCAAAGTGTGCAGGCGCTCACGCTGCGCGATGGCGCGGTACTTGCCGTACTCCATGCCCTGGAGTTGCACAAGCCGGCCTGCGAACAGGGAGAGCACAAAGGCGATGCCGAGCACGCCGATACGCAGCCGGCGCATCGAATTACCGCGGCGGAAGGTCGCCCTGCGAAGCTGGCCACCCTGACCGGCAGGCTTCGGCGCGCGCGGCTGCGGCGAGCGCGGGAGTCGCGGCGGCGCGGCGCCCGGTGCCCCGCGGTTATTGCCCTCGCCGCGGCTGTCCCTGCGGTGGCGGTCAGCCCGGCCCGCGCTGCCGCGGCCGTCGGCCCGGCCCGCGCCGCCGCGCGGCAGCGACCGGCGCGGCGCGTCGCCTCCGTCCAGGCCGACGGCCGGCCGCCGGGTTCCCTGGCCACGACCCGACCGGTCGCCCTGCCGCCCGCGACGGCCCGGCCCCCCGTCTCCGCCGGTCAATTTCCCGTCCGGCTAACGAGCGCCGGAGTCCCGCCGTAGATACGGCCCGACTTCAGGTTCACGAATCTCGGCTGGCTGACCGGAACCATGCCGAGTTGCCTCGCGCGCTGGGCGATCGCGCTTGGTGACTCGGCTTCCGCGACCTCCTGCTGCAGCTCCTGCTGCTGCCGCGCGAGCGTGGCGTTGGACTGCTGCAGCGACATGGTCTGGAACGCGCCCGCGGCAAGCACGGTGTTCAGCAACAGCAGACAGACAAGCCCGCCGCTGAGCAGGCCAACCACGAGGAAGACGAATGGCTGCCGCCGCCCGGCACGGATGCGGACGGTTCCTTGAGCCGCCGATGCGTGCAGTTGCAGGCCCGACGTGACGGCTGACCCGCCATGCGGTCGCGCTCCCGGTGCGCGGGTGGGGCCCGTGGGATGCGCCGGGCTAGTGAGCTGTGCGGGGCCTGTTGGTCCTGTCGGACCCATGGGGCCTGTTGGACGTCCTCGGCCGCCGCGGCCAGTGCTGCGCTTCGGGCGCGCAGGGCGTGGCGGCGCCGCCGAGGGCACGTGCCCTGACCCGTTAATCGACTCTGGCGCCTGGCTGCGAACCCGCTGCCCGGCCAGTAGCGCCGCGCCACCCAGCCGCGTCGCCGCCGGCTGCCGCGCCGCGCCGCCCAGCCGGGCCGCTCCCCTACGGCGCGCCGCTTCCCCCTGCCGCGGCGCCTCCTCCTGTCGCTGACCTTCCCCGCGCTGGCCTGCACGCCGGTCCCGCTGCGGCGCCGCACGCCGGTCCTGCTGCCGCGCCGCACGCCGGTCCTGCTGCTGCGCCGACTGCCGGTCCTGCTGCCGCGCCGACTGCCGCCTGTCCCCCGCCGCAACGCGGTCGCGTGCGGGTGGAGGCGCCGTGACGTGGGTCGCCTCCCCTTGCCGCCGTGTTGTTGTGGTCATGCGGTCCCCTCGGCATTCGTCACGCTGCTACCCGCTCTGCTGCCCGCAGCCGGGCCGGAGTGGCGCGCGGGTTGCGTGCCGTCTCTTCTTGGGCAGGCCGCTCCGCCCCGCGGGTGAGCAGCCGAAACTTCGGCCTGCCCGCTTCAAGGGGAAGCGGCAGGCCAGCCGGTGTGGTGTCGGTGACACGAGCAGCGAACGCCCGCTTGACGATCCGGTCCTCCAGCGAGTGGTAGGCGAGAATCACGATCCGCCCATTCACCCAAAGCGCGTCGAGCGCGCCGGGCAGCGCCCGTTCAAGCACGGCGAGCTCGCTGTTCACTTCGATCCGCAGCGCCTGAAACGTGCGCTTGGCCGGGTGCCCGCCGGTCCGGCGCGCCGGCGCAGGAATCGACTCGCGGACAAGGTCGCTGAGCCGACTCGTCGACGTAATGGCAGCATGTGCGCGCGCACGCACAACAGCTTCCGCGATCCGGCGTGCGTACCGCTCTTCCCCGTAGTCGCGCAGCACATGTGCGAGCCGGACGGCGGTATAGGTGTTCACCACGTCCGCGGCGGTAAGCTCCTGCGCGCGATCCATGCGCATGTCGAGCGGAGCGTCCGCGGCGTAGCTGAAACCGCGCTCTGGCTCGTCGAGCTGCGGTGATGACACACCGAGGTCGAACAAAACGCCCTGCACGTGCCGGTGGCCGAGACTGCCCAGGACTTCAGGAATCTCGTCGTATCTGGCTTGCACGAGCGTGACACGGCCGGCCTGGGATGCGAGCGCCTGCCTGGACCTCTCGATCGCGTCAGCGTCCCTGTCGACGCCGACGAGCACGAGCCCCGGGTGTGCGTCGAGCAGGGCGCGCGCGTGGCCGGCCCGGCCGAGCGTCGCGTCAACAACTACAGCGCCAGGCGAGCTGAGCGCGGGGGCGAGCAAGGCCAGGACCCGGTCAAGCATGACAGGTACGTGCTCATCAGCCGCTGCGCTCACCAGACCCCCTCTCGCTCGTACGCAGGCACGCGGCCGGGGCCGCGACCGCGTTGGCCGACGGTGACCGGCCCTGTCACGCTGCGAAAGGCACCGTCCCGCTGCGAAAAGCACCGTCCCGCTGCGAAAGGCACTTCCACCCGCGGCCAGGCACCCACCTGGACATTTGGCGTCCGGCCAGGTCTTCATCCGCGCCTTTGAGGCTGCCGCTCCGCCTGGCGCCGGGGAAGGGGCGTCAGCCGTCGCGAGCCGGTGCGGGTGAAGACCTCGCCGAACACCTGCGCGCCCTGACCGCGTAAGCGCGGCATTCCAGGCGCGCCCTCACAACACTCCTGGCAGCACCTCCTCGGATGCGGCTGAGAACACTTCCTCCTGGTCGGTGAGGTAGGCGTCCCATGCCTGCGCGTCCCAGATTTCCAAACGCGTGTTCGCGCCGATCACCACGCAATCGCGGCCGAGGCCCGCGTACTCGCGCAGGCTCGGCGGCACCGTGATCCGGCCCTGCTTGTCGGGCACCTCATCGGACGCGCTCGCGAAGAAGACCCGGCTGTAGTCACGGACGCCCTTGGACGTCACCGGAGCGTTACGGAGAGCCTCGGTGATCCGGCCGAACTCGGCCTCGGGGAAGACATAGAGGCATCGTTCCTGGCCTTTCGTGATCACCAGACCTCCGGCGAGCTCCTCGCGGTACTTGGCGGGAAGGAACAACCGGCCCTTCTCATCGAGGCGTGGAGTGTGGGTGCCGAGGAACAACGGCACTCACCTCCCATGCCCCCCACTGCAGCGCGGTATGGAGCATGGCCGCTCCACACCGCCCCACTGTACCCCACATTTCTCCACCGTCAATCATCACGACCGCCGCATCAGCCCTGCCCGCACAGCAAAGTTCCAGCTCATAAAGGGTGGAGTGAAGTGGAGCGTGTGCACGGAGATCGGGTGCCGCCTGACCGGCGAACGATGAGAGTCACCGCCGGCCTGTAGGACGACGCGTGGATGCAGGGCAACTCCGCCCGCGCCAGCTACGCCGCCCGCGGCAGCGCTCATGGTCCCTCAGCGTGTCGACCTATCGGCAATAGCGCAGGCAGGTTAACGCAAGAACGGATCACGGCGGCGGCGGGCTCGCGGCGCGCCTTCCGGCTGCTGTTGCGGCAAGGAATTGCGTCATCTCGTGAGCGGGTCAGCACGCGGGAGCCGTAATGACAGCGCCAGCCCCAGGGGGCGACCCCGGAACCCCCCGCAGGCCACGCGGGCGGCGCCACGCGGGAGCCGTAATGGATAATGCACGACACTGGCGCGGCGGCACCGATCCCGATCAGCGAGCAAGGAATCGCGCGCGGACTGCTCGAAGACATACTGTCTGTAGGCAGCCGTAGTAGGTGGCGGGTACTTTGCACCTGTAACCGGCGTCACGGTGGCCCGGGCGTGGCAGGCGCCTCAGGCACGCTGCTCGAGGAGGCCACGTGGTACTGAGCACCGGAGCGGGACCGGAGGACGCGCTCGACGATCTCGTCGGCAGGGCCGGCAAGATCAGCCAGACCATCCAGTCTGTGATCGAGGGAAAGTCCGGCGCGGTTAAGCTCACCCTGACGGTACTGCTCGCCGAGGGTCACCTGCTGATCGAGGATGTACCTGGCGTTGGTAAGACCATGCTCGCCAAGGCTCTAGCGCGATCCATCGACTGCTCGGTCCGGCGGATCCAGTTCACCCCAGACCTGATGCCAAGCGACATCACCGGGGTGAGCGCCTACAACCAGGAGACCCGCGATTTCGAGTTCAAGCCGGGGCCGGTGTTCGCGAACATCGTCGTCGGGGACGAGATCAATCGCGCCTCACCCAAGACCCAGTCTGCGCTGCTCGAATGCATGGAAGAGCGGCAGGTCACGGTCGACGGCACCACCTACGAGCTCGAGCGGCCCTTTATGGTGATCGCTACCCAGAACCCGATCGAGATGGAAGGCACCTACCCCCTTCCTGAAGCGCAGCGTGACCGGTTCACCGCGCGCATATCGATGGGCTATCCCTCGGCGGCGGCGGAGCTTGAGATGCTGGACGTGCACTCCGCCTCATCGCCGCTCGGCCTGGTGATCCCCGTCGCGGAGGCAGCCGACGTCCGCGGCCTGATCGGCGCGGTGCGGAACCTGCACATGTCAGAACCGGTGCGGCACTACATCATCAACATCGTCACCGCCACGCGTAACCACCCTGATCTGCGGCTCGGCGCCTCGCCCCGGGCGACCCTGCACCTGGTCCGCGCGTGCCGCGCATACGCGGCCCTGGACGGTCGCGACTATGTGATCCCCGACGACGTGCAGACGCTCGCGAGCCCTGTGCTTGCCCACCGGCTGCTGCCTGCGGCGGAGGCCGCCGCCCAGCAGCGGATGCCGGAACAGGTCGTCGCCGATCTCATCCAGCGGCTCCCGCTACCGCAGCGACGGTGAGGGCGGCGGGCTTGGAAGGAGTGCCTGCATGCGGGATGTGATCACCGGGCTGACCACGCGGGGCAGATCTTTTCTTGCCGCGGGCTTCGCCGCCGCCGCGTGCGGGCTCGCTCTCGGCGAGCGCGGCCTGCTGCAGATTGGCGTGCTTCTCATCGCGCTGCCGCTGCTGTCCGCCCTCGCCACCAGCCGCACCCGCTACCAGCTCACGTGCGTACGGCAATTGCGTCCCGGCCGCGTGCCAGTCGGCCAGCCGACCGTGGTTACGCTGAGGTTGACCAACGTCACCCGGCTGCGCACCGGGCTGCTGCTTGCAGAAGACGAATTGCCCCACCTGCTTGGGGGTCATCCGCGGTTCATCCTCGAGGGGGTCGAGGGCAGCGGCGTCCGCGAGCTGACCTACCGGATCCGTTCGGACGCGCGGGGCAGATTCAGCCTCGGGCCGCTCAAGGTGCGGGTCGCTGACGCGTTCGGCATGGTCGAAATTTCCCGTTCCTTCACCGAGCGCAGCAAGCTCGTTGTGACACCGCGGGTGGTAACCCTGCCGCCCACCCAGACCGCGGCCGACTGGCTCGGCGCGGGAGACAGAAGGATGCGGATGGCGGCGAGCGCGGGCGACGATGATGTCGCACCACGGCCGTACCGAAACGGCGACGACTTGCGCCGGGTGCACTGGCGCTCCACTGCGCGGCACGGGGAGCTGATGGTGCGCCGCGAGGAGCAGCCGTGGCACAGCCGAGCGACCCTGTTCATCGACACGCGGTCGATGGCGCACGCAGGCTCGGGAATCGGCTCGTCCTTCGAGTACGCGATCAGTGCCGCGGCCTCGATCGGCGTGCACTTGGCCCGCCAGCGGTTCGAGATGCAGATGATCACCGACGCCGGGCAGATCGAGGCCGGCGGGATGTTCGAAGAAGTCATGCTCGATGTGCTCGCCGCCGCGCGGCCTTCCCACGGGAGCACGCTCGCACGCGGCCTCCAGGCCCTCGCGGCCAATCCGGGCGGCCTGGTCGTTGCGGTAGCTGGACGGCTGGACGAGACCCAGGCCCGCGAGCTCGCACGCAGCTGCAGCAGGGCAAAGTCGGCGGTGGCGGTGCTGCTTTCCGTGCTGACCTGGGAGGGCGGATCCAGCGACGCGGCACGGGCGGGCTCGCGCGAGGCGGCGAGAATCCTCACTGAGGCGGGATGGCAGGTCCTGACGGTTACCGCCGGCACTCCACTGGCGCAGGCATGGGGCCGGCTGCGGCAGGCGGTACCACCCGCGGTGGCACGCACGGGGGCGCAATGAGCGATCATCCGGGCGGTAGGAGTGAGGGTATGTCTCTCGGCTGTGTCCCGTGGATCTTGGTGGATGCGGGCGGTGATCCAGGCGGCAATCGGCGAGGCTCTGCTTGTTCTCGCGGAGCCGATTGTGGAGCTGTCGGCGACGACAGTGCCGCCCCGACCGCGGTCGCCGTCTGCGGTTGTGGGCGGTCCCTCCGCGACGCCGCCAAAGATCTACGGGACGCCCCAGGCGGCGTGGCTGGAACATGAACCTCCGGCTCACCTCGACCGCCGCGATCGCGACCATCGCGGCGTCGATTGCCCTGCACCCGCTCCTGGCCTCGTCTACGTGGTTTTGGGAGGGCGCCGGCGCGGTGATCGTGGTGGCCGGTGTGGGCTCGCTGACCAGGCTACGCCCGCTGCCAGTCCTCGTCTGCCTGGTTGTCACCGCAGCGGGCCTGCTGCTCTACGTGAACCTGGTCTTCTCCGGGCAGCGTTCGCTCGGCGGATTGCTGCCCACGCCGACCTCTTTGGCTGAGCTCGTCCAGCTCATCCGCACCGGATGGGAGGAGGCAGCCAGGTTCGCTCCGCCCGTTCCCGGGCTGCGTGGCGTCACCCTCCTCGCGGTCGCGGGGATAGGGCTCGCCGCGCTGTTTACCGACCTGCTGGGGGTACGCCTTCGTCAGGCCGCAGCCGCTGGCCT
Source organism: Streptosporangiaceae bacterium (assembly GCA_035517695.1). Classification (GTDB taxonomy): domain Bacteria; phylum Actinomycetota; class Actinomycetes; order Streptosporangiales; family Streptosporangiaceae; genus DATFVJ01. The sequence goes on along the minus strand of DATIYI010000286.1, from coordinate 8,204 downwards.
GCCGCTTCTTGCCTTGTTCAGCGCGACCGTCGCGAGCAGGGCGGCCGAGCCCGCCATCTACGAAGCAGCGATCTTCTGCGCCGGAGTAGCCGGATACCTAGCCTTGCTTGTGGCGGACGGGCGCGAACGTATCCAGCTATGGGGACAGCTGGTCTCGATCCGTCAGGCGGGCTGGCCGTGGCCAGGTCAGCGAGCCGACCAGGGGGCTGGCGCGGGTGCAGGCCAGAGGCCAGGTGCGGGAGCAGGGTATGGCGCGGGCCAGGGGCCGGGGTACGGCACGGGCCGGGCGCCAGGGCCTGGCACGGGCCAGCGACCGGATCTGTCTGTGGGCCAGCGTCAGGAGACGCCGGTGCCTGATACCAGCGCGCTCGCCGCAGCCGGGCGTCGGGTCGGGATGGCCGCGATTGCGGCCGCGTTGCTCGTTCCGCTCCTCATCCCTGGCCTGCATGTGCGGGATCTATTGGGCAGCGGCCAAGGCGCGGGAGGGCAGGGTGGTGGAGCGGTCGCCACGCTGCCGTACCCGGTGGTTCAACTGGACCAGCAGCTGCACCGCACACGCCCGCGGACCATCCTGACCTACCACACCGACAATTCGACCATGCCGCCGTACCTCAGGGTCTACACCCTGGATCTGAGCCCGACCGCCACGACCTGGAGCCTGTACCTGCAGCAGGTAATCCGCCTGCCCGGGCACGGAGCCATGCCAGGCGCCCCGGGCTTTCAGCACGACCAATCCCATCTCATCCGTGCAAGCGTCACGGTCGTGCCCGGAGTGACAGGGACGGTGTTCGGCGGCGGTCATACAGAGAACTTCCTCCCCTTGCCGTACCCAGCCGTCAAGGTGCAGGCGCCAGGCGACTGGGGGGTGGACCCTGAGACGCTCATGGTGTGGTCTCCGGACCCGATCAGTGCACTCAAGTACGCGGTGACGAGCAGGGACGTCGATCCGAGTCCGCAGCAGCTCCGCGCTGCACCTGGGCCCCCGCGGAGCATCAGCGCCGCCGAGCAGGCCCTGCCACCCGCCTACAACTCGCTGCTGAGCCTCGCCCGCCAGATCACCCGTAATGCCCCAACGCCTTACGACAAGGCCCTCGCGCTGCAGCAGTGGTTCACGACAACGGGGGGCTTCAGCTACAGCCTCGACGCGAGCGAGCCGAACACCGTCGCCGGCCTTGACGACTTCCTGCTGCAGACAAAACGCGGCTTCTGCCAGCAGTTCGCGTTCGCGTTCGCGGTACTCGCCCGGCTGCTCGACATCCCCGCACGCGTCGCGGTCGGCTACACCGCGGGCACGGACCTCGGCAAGGGCAACTGGCGGGTTACCACGAGCGACGCACACGCATGGCCCGAGCTCTACTTCCAAGGGGCCGGCTGGCTGCCCTGGGAGCCGACGCCGTCGGGCACGGGCGTCGGCCAGGGCACGGCGAGCACGCCCGACTATTCGGTTTCGGCAGGCAGCTCCACGGGACCTGGCGGCGGTCAAGGTCAGACAACCCCACGGAGTACCGGCGCGCAACAGGGCAAGCAGCACGGCTCGGGCGTCTCGCAGGAGAAAGGTTTCGTACCCGACCAGGGCCCAGCCGGTATCAAGCTCGCGCATCAGGGTCACCGGTCGTCGCTCTGGTGGCTGCTTGCTGCTGGCGTCCTCGGGCTGATCATCATGATCCTGCCGCTCACCACCAGGCTGGTCACGCGAATGTGGCGGATGATGATCATCGCTAGGGGCGCCGCGCCTGGCCGGCCGCGAAGCCGAGCCGTCGCGCGGCGTGCGGGCAGCGGGCGTACGGGCAGCGGGCGTGCGGGCACAGCGCCTGCGGGTACCGGGCCCGCGGGTACCGGGCCCGCGGGTACCGGGCCCGCGGGCAGCGCGGGCACGGCGGTCGCGGATGCGGCGGCCTCGAACGCGGCGGCCGCCACGCGGGCGAGAGCACACGCGGCCTGGCTCGAAGTACACGATGACCTCGAAGACTTCGGCCTCGGCTGCCCGGGCAACGAGTCACCGCGAGCGGTTGTTCACCGGGTCTCGGCCGACCTCCAACTGCCGCAAGCGCCCCGCGACGCGCTTGGCCGGGTCGCGTTCGCCGAGGAACGCGCGAGATACGCCGCAACGGTAAAGGGCCTGCCGACGCTCCGTGCTGACGTGACCACGATACGCAGGGCGGTCGCCGCGTCGGTTGATGTGCGCGCACGGTGGCGCGCGCGCGTCTTCCCCGCCTCGAAGCTGTCAGCGCTGCGGCGCTCCTCACGGCACGCGCTCGACGTATTCGGCTGGCTCGAGGTCGCTACGTCGCGGCTGTCCGATCACCTCCGGCCCGGCAAGCACCCGGAAATGGACAATACCGCTGCGCCGTAACGCGAGCGGGACTACATGTCCCCATCCTGGCGTCGCTTCCAGCGCTCTTCCAGCCGCTCCATGAAGCCGTTACCCGTAGCATGGCCACGGCCAGCACGGCCACGGCGCCTGAGCCGCGGGCGCTCAGGGCGGGCAGCAGCAGGCGCCCGCCCTGCGGCCGAGCCGCTGATCCGCCGCCAGCTCGTGAGAGCCCACATCGCGGTTGTAAGCATGACGAGGAAACCCGCCACACCGATCCAGACGTATTTGGATACGACCCCGCCAAGAAGCAGGGCGACACCAAGCAAGAAACCCAGCCCTGCCTTGACCACTCGGCGCTTGTAATGCACCCGTGGGTCACTGCTGCGCACGGCGTGCGCGAACTTGGGGTCCTCAGCCTCCAACGCCCGCTCGATCTGGCCGAGCAGGCGCTCCTCGTGCTCAGAGAGCGGCACGGCGCCTCCCAAGGAAACTTTCCGCGCGCGGAGTCGGGACATGACCTCGCGGTATATCCAGAATACGAGTCCCACCATGCTGGGTGGAAGGGAGCTTCACCGTTAGAGGGTCATCATATGTGCTTGCGGTGGATTTGATCACCTACGGATGCCGCGTCCGTAACGGCCGTTACTTCAGTTCCTGTGGCTGTTTCGACTCGGGGGCGTCGGCCTTGACGAGCGTCGCTGGGCCCACGGCGGCAGCGCCGAAACGCGCCGTGATCTTGTCTATCGCCCGTTCAGCCTCCGACCACCCGGATGGGCGGTCGTCGAGGGTGAGCTGGGTACCCTTGGCGGCGCTGATCCCGATCAAGTTCGCGGCCCTGACACCGACGAGACGCAGGGACGCACGCGGATCGATCCCGGCGGCCTCGTACAGCGCGCACGCGGTCGCATGGATCTGGCGGGCGATGTCGGTCGGCTCGGCCTGCGTGCGCGACCGGGTGATCGTGGCGAAGCTGGCGAGCCTCAGCTTCACCACGATTGTCCGCGCGGCGTAACCAGACGAACGCAGGGTGCGTGCGGTCCGCTCGGACAGGCGGAGCAGCTCGCGGCGGATCACCACAGGATCCGCGACATCCTCGGGGAAGGTCTCTTCCGCGCCGATACTCTTCTCCGGCGTGTGCGGCACGACGGGGCGGCTGTCCTTCGCCCAGGCCAGGCACGCCAGGTGGGTGCCGACCGCGTCGCCGAACTCGCGTGTCAACGTCGCCGCCGGGGTTTGCGCGATGTCGCCGACGGTGTGCAGGCCGAGCCGCGCGAAGGTCTGGGCCGCTCGGTCCCCCACCCCCCACAGGGCCTGCACGGGAAGCGGATGCAAGAAGGCGAGCACGTCTTCGGCGGGCACGACAAGCAGGCCGTCGGGCTTGCAGCGCGCGGACGCCAGCTTTGCGATGAACTTGCTCGGCGCGACACCGACCGAGCAGGTGATCCCGTGCTGATCCTGAATCTGCGCACGGATCATTGCGGCTATCCTGGCCGGCGGCCCGAGCCTGCGACGGGCGCCTGCCACGTCCAGAAATGCCTCATCCAGTGACAGTGGTTCCACCAGCGGAGTGACGGCGCGGAAGATACCCATGATTTCGCGCGAGGCCGCGGAGTACTCGCCGCGCCGCGGCGGCACGAGAACGGCCTGCGGGCACAGCCGCATGGCCCGCGCCGTGGGCATCGCGGACCTCACCCCGTAGGCGCGCGCCTCGTAGGTCGCGGATAGCACGACGCCGCGGCTGCCGCCGGCCACGATCACCGGCCTGCCGCGAAGTCCCGGCTGGTCACGTACCTCTACGCTGGCGAAGAAGGCGTCCATGTCCGCGTGCAGGATGTGACAGCCAGCGTCGTCCATCACCGATACCCGAGGACATGCAGCTGGGTGGCGATGTCACGCAGGGTGGGGTGCTCGGCGGCGGCCTGTTCAAGGGCGAGCAGGGCCGCACCGGCGCCAGGATCGAAATCCACTAGCGCGCTCGGCACGAGGTCGGAGAAGACGCGTATCCCGTGCGCGGCGCCGACCCGCAAGCCCGCCTTCTGGATCAGCCCGGTCAGACCGGCCAGCGTGAACCTGCGCGGCGGGCCGGCCGCGGCGCCGCCGGGCCCTGCCTCGCCGAGAAGAAGCCTGGCCTCATCGAAGTGGCCGGTGAGCGCCCGGTGGATGGCGGCAGCGACGCCGCCCGCAGCGAGCACGCTTACCACGCCGTCCTGGCGCAGCACACGGGCGATCGTCACGAGGGCCACCGCCGGGTCGTCCACGTATTCGAGCACGCTGTGGCACAGGACCAGGTCGGCGCCCGCCTCGCCGGCGATCCCCGGCAGGTCGGCGACATCACCCTGGACCGCCACCAGCGGCACGCCTTGCTCCGCAGCGCGGCGCTGCGCAGCGGCGAGTGAATCCGGGCTAGGGTCGACGACCGTCACCCGGTGACCCAGGCATGCGAGCGGCACGGCGAATCCCCCCGTGCCCCCGCCCGCGTCCACGACGTCGAGGTGCTCGCGCCCGGCCTGCTGCGCGCGGGCAGACGCGGCGCCGCGCAGGGCCGCCCACACCACCGCCGTGCGGGCCGCGTTGTGCCTGCCCAGCTGGTCATTGGCCACAGCCGCCCTCCTCGCCACGTCACCATCCGCAGTCAAATGTAGCGGCGGGGCCTGACATCCGCCTGCGCCGGTGCTCCGCGGCGGTGGCGGGTTTGGCTAGGGTCGCGGTCGCAGCTGTGGCCAGGGAGCGCCTGCGGTTGCGGCTAGGCTGTGGCCGCAGCGCCCCGCGGGCTATGGCCGCGGCCGCGCAAGATACACCCACAGGCTGGAGACGGCTCCCGGTCCCTGCAGAGGAGCCGCACCCACGCCCCGTTTCGCGTCAAGGCAATACGCTGCGGATAAGGCAGGCTCGGGTACGCTCGGGCCGAACATAACAGCACGACCAGCACGGGCACGACCAGCACGGGCACGACCAGCACGGGCACAACCAGCACGGGCACAACCAGCACGGGCGCAACCAGCACGGGCACAACCAGCACGGAGCCGGCCGGGTGAGCGCGGGATGCCAGCAAACGAAGACCGCCATGGCGTGTTGTATGTGATCGTCTGCGCCGCGCCGCACGCACGGGAGATCGGCGAGCTTGTCACCAGGGCGCAAAGCGCCGGGTGGACGGTCTGCGTCGTCGCTACCCCGCAAGCGATCAAGTTCATCGACATTGCCGAACTTGAGCAGCGGACAGGCTATCCCGTACGCCACGAGTACAAACACCCAGACGAGCCCGACGTGCTGCCCGCAGCGGACGCCATGATCGTCTGTCCCGCCACCTTCAACACGATCAACAAGTGGGCTGTGGGGATCAGCGACACGCTGGCGGTCGGGCTCCTGACCGAGGCCATCGGCCTGCGCCTACCGCTGGTGGCAGTTCCGTCCGTGAACAGCGCGCAGGCGGTGCATCGCGCTTTCGCGCGCAGCCTGGCTGACCTTCGGGCTATGGGTGTCACTGTCCTGTACGGGCCGGGTCACGAATCCGGTCCCGCCGATAGGAGCGGCCAGCCCGGCGCTCACGATAGCGGCATAGAACCGTGGGACTGGGACCTTCCGCTCACGGCCCTGCACGCCAGGTCGGCGACGTAGCCAGGCGCGCGGCGGTCAAGGAACTGCGCCATGCAGTTGGGTCGTCTAGGCCGTGGCCCTGGGGAAGCATCGTGGAGGTGCCGCGCGACTGTGCCCTGGGCCGCAGCGCTAGCGGCCGACGGCGCCGCCGCTGCGGACCACGCTGTGGCACGGAACGAGGACGGGCAGCGGGTTCGTGGCGCATGCCGTCGCGGCGGCGCGTACCGCTTTCGGATTGCCTGCGGCTGCTGCGACGGCCGCACAGCTGGCGGCTGTCCGGGCGGCGCGCCGCGCGGGCGGAGCAGCTGGGCCAGGATCTGGGCCGGGCGGTGATGTCGGTGGAGGCCGAGCTGGCGTGCGCGCTGACGCTGACCCAGCGGGGCGCCGAGGGGCTGGTGGACCGGGCCGCCAGGCTGGCCCGGCTGCCGGGCACCGCGGCCGCGCTGGCGGCCGGGGTGATCGACGATTACCGGGCCCAACGGCGAGGCCATCGGCCACGGCTGCGCCGCACCGGGCCGGCCCCCATCGAGCCGCCTCCTCCGGGCCGGGCCCGCCCACCCCCACGGCACACCCCCCCGGCCCCCGCACACCCGGCAGCCCCGGAACACCCGGCACGCCCGGCAGCCCCGGCACGCCCGGCAGCCCCCGGACACCCGAAAGCCCCTGACTAATGACCCGCCACACGTTGCCGCCTCCGGCCAGCAGGAAATAGGCGACGGCGGCGACGCCCCGGCACGCCCGGCAGCCCCGGCACGACCGGCAGCCCCGGTACGCCCGGCAGCCCCGGTACGCCCGGCAGCCACGGCGCCGGTGGCGCGGACGCTGGGGACGGCGGGCCCGGCCGGTGGCGGCTGGCACTCGACATCGAACCGCTGGCCGCCAGCCGCGGCGGCGAAATCGGGCGGGACCGCGGGCCCGGCTCCCGGCGACTGGAGTTCCACATAGAGCCGCTAGCCGCCAGCGACTGGACCCACCAGCGGGAACGCGCCGCCGGGCAGCCGTCCGATGGCTTTGGCGACTGGAGCATCGGCCTTCAGGTTCCGCCCGAAATCTGCGCAGCCGGGCCGGATCGCAGATCTGGCAGCGTGAACAGATCACGACCCTCGGCGATAGCGTCACGGAGCAGCCCGGCTATCGCGGTCGGCTGGAGATCGATGACACCGAGCCCAGCGGTGGTCAGTGGGACCTGCTCCAGCTGGTAGGTGCCGCGGTTCGGCTCGCTGAACTCCGGTCCGGTGCGCGCGGCAAAGTCCCATGACGCGATCCGGCCGAGGTAGAAGTACTGGCGCTCGTCCCCTCCCCCAGAATCCAGCACGTGCAGCAGGCTGATGATGTCCGCCTCGCCTGCGACCTCCTCTCTGATCTCCCGGCCGAGCGCGGCTTCCAGGCTCTGGTCTGCGGGATCGACGTGCCCGCCGGGCAGCACCCAGTACGTGGCACGGCCGGGCCGGTCCCGGCGGATCGCCAGCATGTACCCGCCGGGAGTGACCAGCACGGCGCGGACACGATTGATCACCCTTCCTCCGAGTCGTGATCAGCGCAGCAGCCAGCCTGCGGGGGACTGGCCGCTGAGAAACCATGCGCCGGATGCACCTCGCAGGCTACGGCCGCCGTCTCCTCCGGGCGATAACCCCACAGGTGGTCGGCGTAAGCGGACTGGCTATTCGTGCGGGACAGGCGGCCTGGTGACCGGGACGATGCGGAGAAGGGCGTCCAGGCCGGCGAAGTCAGCCGGGTTAGTCGTGTACAGCGGCAGTCCGCAGGCTATTGCGGTGGCTGCGATCATCAGGTCGACAGCCCTGCTTCGTGGCTTACGGCCCGCGGCAATGACGGCCGCCGTCACGCGGCCGAAGATGCGCGCCGCCTCGGCGTCGAACGGCACCGGGTCGAACTCGCTCTCCGCTCGTTGCAGGATCTCCAGCCGCCTCGCGCGCACGGCATGCTCGTCGTACGCATCCTGTTCAACGTTGCGGCGCACCTCATGCGGGCCAGCGGACAGCTCCGCCAAGGTGATGGCGCTGATCGCCATCTCGTTGGGCAACTCGGCGGGGTCTATCCATTTCCGCGAGATCAGGATGTTGGTGTCGAGCATGCCCTGCTGGAGTTGCTCATCGCTCATATGCACTGCCGGCCTGATGGTCCAGTGCGGCGTCCTGATCAGCCCGGAATACTTCCAGGTCAACTGCCGGGGCGTTGCGTGACATGGCGGCGAACTCCTGCCTGGGGACGAACCGGCGGCGCTGTCGCAGCGGGATCAGCTCTGCGATCCGGTGGCCGTCCCGGGTAACGGTGAAGG
>DATIYI010000285.1:0-9391 GCA_035517695.1 Streptosporangiaceae bacterium | reverse complement strand
CTTACCGGGAGTCCCGCCCGAAAGCCCGTAACCACAGGCGAAACGGCCATCGGTGTGTCGCGTCCGTACCAGACGCCGACCCCAGCGCCGCTACATACCGTAACCAGCCAGCAGAGAGCCCGCCAGCCCGCGAACAAGCTCCTCTACATGGCATTGGCCCGTCTACTGGCCAGGCAGCGTCCGGTATGTAGGCGGCGCGAGCCTGATCTGCTGCGTTTGCGCGGAACATGGAAGGCGGGTGCTGATACTGGCGCACGACCCATCGTTGCGGCGAAGAGCGGCGAGAGGAGGAGCGGTCAGTGGCAGAAACCGTCAGCCCTTGAGTACCGATGCGGTATCCGCTGGCGGACCGGCTCGTGGGTGCGCCAGGATAACCGGCATAGAGGAGCAGATGGAAGAGCTCAACATCGAAGGTCTAGCGAACCACGGTGACCGCGAGCGGTGCGTCGGTGCCCGTGAGGGTGCAGGCGAAGCGTCGCTAGCGGCACGTGCAGGCCAGGCTATTGAGCCGCGTAATCACAGAGTTCGGGGTGCCGACCTACGGAAGCGGAAGGCGAACACTGCCAGTGGCGTTATCGCGAGTTGCCGGTGGGCCCGCGCGGTGAGAGACCCTGTGCATGTACGGAACCTCCATGCGCGAGAACCGGGTGATCCCGGGCTCGCCCGCCTGTGTGATCACCGGGCGGGCCGCTCAGGGAAGGCCAAGGCCGCACGCCTGACATGCACGAGCCCGGGAAGTCAGACAACCTCGTAGTACCGGCGAAGCCGCTGAACAAGGCCGGGGAACCGGTCGCGGGGGCGGTGGAGGGAAGGGGGTTGGCCGAGGGGACCACGGACAGTTCGACACGTCCCGGACGCAGCGCCGGGCATGGCGTGCCAAACGGGCTGGACCGTGTGCGCCAATTAGCACGAAGGGACAGGGCAGCAGTTCACTGCACTGCTGCATCACGTCGACCTCGCTCGCCTGTGGGCGGCCTATGTGGCTATCAACCCGAATGTTGCGCCAGGTGTCGATCAGGTGACATGGGACGCTGACGGGCAGAATCTGCGAGAGAACCTCGAAGACCTGCTCCGCAGTGCCCACGGTGGTGCCCATCGGGCAAGCCCTAATGCAAGGTGATCTTACGCTGACAAAAAGCCCCAACCATCTCGGCAGCTCATTCCACTCATACTTCGATCACATTCTCAGAAAAGCGGAAGAGTACAAAACTATGGCCCTTCAAGGCGGATCAAGACGGTTTTCTAGTAGCCGGGTTCGCTGCGTTCCGCCGCAGCGCTCCTGCCGCTCGCTCAATGACCTTCTGGAGGGGCTCACAGCTCCAGCCACGACGTACTCGGTCACCGTCGGCGGTGCGGCGCGTCCACCACTGACACAGCCTGCGGCTGCCGCCCGAAGAACACGCCGTGGTCAAGAGCCCGCGGCGCGGGGGTACGACCGGCTGGCGGGCCCGGATCGTCCTGCACTCCCTGGGCTCGTCGTGTCCACCGCCACCAAACCCGACGTCGTCGAGCTCAACTCCAGTATCCGCGCCCGCACCGGCCCGGTCCTCGTCTTCAGCCCCAAGGGCGTCGGCGGGGTGCCGTCCAGGTTCGGGTGGAACCGGCTCGACGGCTGCCAGGACCCCCAGGTCGCCATCCGCCGCGCCGACGCGTTCAGCTAAGCAGTGTCCATGAAAGGCGTCGAAGAAGGCAGCTGCTGGTCCGCCACGGCGAAACCAGGCTGCGCAGCCGCTGGGACAAAGACGGCGCCCGCGTCATCCTCGACATCTCCGCCACCAAGATCTGGCTGGCCAGTGTCTCCGACCCCGACAGCCTGGAGATGGCCAGCACGCTGCGGCACCACCGCGGTCAAGGAACATGGCGAGGACCGCCACACCCGGCACCCGGTCATGACCCCAGAGATGATCCGCCAGCTCCCCGACGGCTCCGCCCTGGTCATTCTGCGGCAGCCTGTCCCCCATCATCGCCCGCCCATGGACTGGAAAGACCCCGCCTACAAACGTGCACGCCGCACCGGGCACGCGATCGCCGGCCCGCCGCTATCCCCACAGGCTGTACCTCTGCCGACTGCAGTGCCTGTCCTACGCACCGCGCCGCACCTCAGCCCGGACCGCCCGGTCGCCATGTGGGACGACCAGACCCGCCCCGGCCGGGGTCACCCACCAGCGGCGGCGGCCACGAACGGCGCGCCGCAGCGCTGGCCGTGGCGGCAGAGAGCCGCAGCTGTCCGCCATTCCCGGCCCGTCATCTGCTCACGGGCGACGAATCCGTCGTCGCGTCAGGCAGCAGGGCGGAGGGGAAGATCTGGAGTTCGCCGATGCCAAAGCCACTGATATCCGTGCAAGAGGTCCACCACGCGGTCCACGGTGGCCACGACCCCCAGGTGCGCTGCCCATCCTTCGGCCCGGAAGCCGTCCGCAGTGGCCAGGCCCCAAACGGGAGCGAAGGGCTGGCTGCGGCACGCGACGGATGGGCGTTTGGCGAGCCGGGGAGGTGGTTCACGATCCTGGCCTCCAAGGCCGGACTGGCCCGGTCCCCACGCCGACCAGGCAGCGGCCCAGCAGGCGCTGGAGAACTCCGGTTACGCCGGTAACCCGCTTCTAAACCTGAAGGTCCAGCACCTAGCCCAGGTACGGGACGCGCTCGGGCTGGCGCTGTGGCGGTCCACACGAAAGGCAAGGTATCCAAACCTTCGGCGTCGTGATCAGGGTGTGGAGATCATCCCAGCGGCGGGCTGACCCACCTCGTGGCAGCCGGTTAGACTGCCAACGCTGCCGCCCCGGCGTCCATCTAGGGCTAATGATCTCGGCCGAGCCCCGCGGGCAGCCAGCAGGAGGTGATCACATGGCGTGACTCACCAGCTTAGGTGGCATGCTGACGCGGTTCTGGCCCTGGATCGATGACCTGGCTCACCGGATGCGCTGGAAACGGCCGGATTTGCGATCCGTATGGCCGTCGCCCCGGGCCACGCTGGAGGAGATCCGCTCAGCATCCCGCGTCACCGGGCACGCTGGCAGCCCCGCAGCGCCTCCATCGGATATCCCTCCAACGGACAGCCCCCTGGGGAAATCATGAGAATCGTCATCACGATCCTGGCAGCGCTTACGGCCGTCGTCACGGCCGCGGGCACCGCGTCGGCCGCTGTCCAGTGCAAGCCACGGCCGGTCCTGCCCTATGTACTGATGCTGACGCAGTTCAATGGCGCCGCATCTGCCTACCAGCGACCGGCGACCCTCAACGTTGAGCTGGACGCGCCGTCCTACCCGCCATCACGGGTGCTCCGCGATCTGCATTGGGCCCACTGGACCGCTGTCTCAGCGGCTGGTACCGGTGTGCTCTGGGTCGAAGGCAATTCCGGGCTCGGCCCGCCGCCCGCTGCGACCCTGCATTGCTCGGCCGTCGTTGACCTCAAGTGGCGGCATTGCTCCGTTGGCGTGATACTGCGGGATCCGGAACATGACAGCCAGGCGCACCTCACGTTCTTCTCGCAGCTGTTGATCTCCAGCCGGCTCAGCGAGGGTGTGGCAGGTGGCGGGCAGTACGACTGGGAATGGCAGCCGCACGGCTGGGTGCAGGTGCAAGGGGCATGATGAGCATCCATCGGGACGCTGCGGGTGATGCGCGAAATCGAGATTTTCGGGCGCGGGCCTTTTGACGCGCCGCCAGGCGCGGGTGCCCCGCGACGAAGGGCGCAGCGTGATCATTTGACTGGCTGCTAGCGTGCGGGCATGACCATCCCGGAAGCCGCCGCCCATCCGCTCAGCACCATTGCCGGCGAGCTCGCTAGCATGGCCAGGGCGGGAGTGGAGGCGAGCACGCAGCGGGCGGGTGCGCAGTTACCGGAGTCGAGCTCAGCATCGACCCGCGTGCGAACAACGCTGGATTGGGGATGGCACGGTCACTTTCAATCAACCTAGCGGCCTACGCCCGGATACGGCGAGGAAACAAGTTCGCGGCCCGGTTTCCCCTGGGTGGAGTCCACCGGCCGCAGGCGCGGCGCCTGCCTGTTCGGGCATACGTCCCATTCGGCCACCTGGCTCCCAGCACGTTCGGCTAGATCCGGTAAGACGGCGGCTCCGGGCTTTCCGACCGGGCCTGGCTCGACCACGAGACCACCGACAGGGCGTCGCCGTCCTACTGTTCAGGCTGCGCGGATGACGTCTGCGCCGCCATCGACAAACTAGCTCGGCGGCGCCGCTTCACGGTGCCAGTGTCGGGGGGCGATGTCTTGGTTCGGAAGCTTTACTGGGCTGCGGTGCGCGCGACGTGAGCGAGGCCGGTGCCTACGGGCTTCGGAGGTGCCGTCGGGACCGGCGGCGAAACCAGACGGACGCGATCGACATAGGGCGTGCCGGACCCGCCGTTCAGTGCTGATGGAGCCGGTTGCCGACTGGCGCGGCGGGTGGGGCGGGTGGGGCGGGTGAGTCCGGCCGGATGGCGTTCAGCCACCGGCGGGCTCGTCGGCCCTGCCTGCCCGCAGTCCGGGGATGCTTTGTCACCCCGAAGAGGAGTCCCCCTGTCGCCGCAGCCCGCGGCCGCGGCAGCCGTCAGGGATCTGTGCTGGCCCCGGGGGGCGACCCCCCGGGATCCCCCCGCAGCAGCGGACCCCGCATCCGCGGCAGCCGTTAAGGATCATGCGGTTTGGCCGCTAGCAGATCTTGTGGATCCACCCGTAGGGATCGGGCCGGTGCCCGTATTGGATGCCGAGCAGCTCCTCACGCAGGCGCAGCGTCACGGGACCCGGCTCACCGTTACCCACCAGCCACTCACCACCGGCCGACCGCACCCGGCCGACCGGCGTGATCACCGCGGCGGTGCCACAAGCGAAGACCTCGGTGAGCTCGCCCGATTCGCTCTCCGCGCGCCACTGCGGGACCGAAATCCGCCCTTCCTCGGTGGGGATTCCCATCTCGGGTGCGAGCTTGAGCAGCGCGTCACGGGTGATGCCCGGCAGCAGCGCCCCGGTCAGGGCCGGTGTGACCAGGCGGGCCTGTGCCCCGGAGTGGTAGCCGAAGAACAGGTTCATCCCGCCCATTTCCTCGACCCATCGGTGTTCCACCGCGTCCAGCCAGACCACCTGGTCACAGTCGTTCGCCACGGCCTGGCTCTGGCCCGCGAACGCAGCCGCGTAGTTGCCGCCGCACTTCGCCTCGCCGGTGCCGCCAGGGGTGGCACGGGTGTAATCCTCGGAGAGCCACACCGTCACCGGCCGGACCCCCCCTGAGAAGTACGCGGCCGCCGGCGATGCGATCACTAGGAACAAGTACGACGAGGATGGGAAGTTCACGCCCAGGCCCCGCTGGGTGGCGATCATGAATGGCCGCAGATACAGACTGTTGCCCGGGGTCGCGGGCACCCACTCGCGGTCATGGGAGACCAGCAAGTCTATCGACTGGACAAACAATTCCTCGGGCAATTCCGGCATGGCCATCCGCCTGGCCGTGCGCCTGAACCTCGCCGCGTTCGCGTGTGGCCGGAACGCCACGATTGATCCGTCCGCCTGCCGGTACGCCTTCAGCCCTTCGAAGATCTCCTGGGCATAGTGAAAGACCGAGGTGGCCGGATCGAGGGTGAGCGGCCCATAGGGCTTGAGCCTGGCGTTGTGCCAGCCGCGGTCCTCGGTCCACTGGATCGTGACCATGTGATCGGTGAAGACCTGCCCGAATCCTGGCGAGGCGAGGATCTCGCCACGGCGGGACGATGGCATCCTTTCACTCGACGGACGGATGTCGAAGGTGAGGTCGGTCGTGGTATCGGCATTCATCGCTGTTCTCCTCTTACCCGGCAGCCACCGGGGGGTGCGGCGACGCTGCCGGACCCGCACTCCCATCTTGCCGCCATCTTGCCGCGCGGAACGGGATCGGTCCCCTGTGTCACGGCATGACGCCGTGGGGCGCTCCCGGAGAACCAGCCGCGTACCTTCGATGAGCCCGGCTCCTTTGGATGCGGTAGGCGCGCCCTAAGATGCTACTCGTTCCGCGATGTCATCGCCGATTTCGCCGGTCGAGCGAGTGGCCCATGCGCCCTGGCGCTCGAGAAGATCGTCGGCGACGGCCTGCTCGATCCGCGCCGCCTCGGCCTGCAGGCTCAGGTGATCGAGCAGCAACGCCGCCGACAGGATCGCCGCCGTCGGATCGGCCTGGTGCAAGCCTGCGATGTCGGGTGCGCTGCCGTGCACCGGCTCGAACATGGACGGTGACACTCGCTCCGGGTTGATATTGCCGCTCGCGGCCAGGCCCATCCCGCCGGCAATGGCGGCACCTAGGTCGGTCAGGATGTCGCCGAACAGGTTGTCGGTCAGCACCACGTCGAATCGCTGCGGCTGGCTGACAAAGAACATGGATGCCGCGTCCACGTGGCAGTAGTCGACGGTCACCGCGGGAAACTCCTTGGCGAATGCGTCCACCGTGCGCGCCCACAAGTCGCCCGCGTGGGTCAGCACGTTCGTCTTGTGCACCAGGGTGAGCTTCTTACGCGGCCGCGCCATGGCGCGCTCGAACGCGTACCGGGCCACGCGCATCGTGCCGTACGCGGTGTTCACGCTCTCCTCGGTCGCGACCTCGGCCAGGGTGCCCTTGCGGAGCACGCCGCCCGCACCGGCGTACGGGCCCTCGGTACCTTCCCTGACGACCAGCATGTCCAGCAGTTCGGGCCGCACCCCTGCCAGCGGCGTGGCGACGCCGGGGTAGAGCCGGACCGGGCGCAGGTTCACGTAATGATCCAGTTCGAAGCGCAGCCGTAGCAGCAGGCCGCGCTCCAGGGTCCCGCTCGGTACCGTCGGATCACCGACCGCGCCCAGCAGGATCACATCATGCGCGCGGATCTCCGCCAGGACGGCGTCAGGCAACGTCTCGCCGGTGCGGTGCCAGCGCGCGGCGCCGAGGTCGTAGCTTGTGATGCCGAACGTCACGTTCGGCGCCGCGGCGGTGAGGACCTTCACGGCCTCAGCCACGACCTCTGGACCGATCCCGTCGCCCGGGATCACAGCGAGCCGGATATTACGCGATGCCATGCGGGTACCTTACTGGCACGGCGGGCGCCGCAACGGCGTGCTTGCGAGGGTCAACGGCCGGCCTGCGCGGGCGCTCTCGCGCCGGTGGCCGCTCTCGCGCCGGTGGGTGCGCGCGGGCGGGTGCGTGCGCGCTGGCTGGTGCATGCGCCCGGGCCTGGGCGCACGCCCGCGTCGCCACCGTTGTCGCGGCGGTCGAGCGCGACTTGGACCGCGTGCACGGCCTCGGTGAATTCTTCGCTGGCCTCGGCCGGCTGATCCCAGGGATACATGTCATACACGGGAGATTCTCCTGGCGTGGGCTTCATCACGATCATCGGCTTGACGGGACTTATTCGGAGTTCGGGAAACCGGTCGAACTCGCCAGCCAGCACTCCCTCCCGTAGCGGGCGCTGGCCTGCCCTGTCAGGCCCCGCTACGGCAGCGAAGGATGAATACGAAGTGCCACATGCCGTAAACCATGTTACCTGCTAGTAGCCCAGTTGTCGCATCCCGGCAGCAATGTGTCTCACTATGCGACGAGGGGACGATCGTCAGTGAACCCGCGCCTCGCCGGTCAGCTTTCGTCGAGATCGACGCTCCGGCCGACCTCCGCGCCAATCGACCGGGTGATCTCCTCAAGCAACGCGGGCGGCAGCGCCGAGTCGACGGTCAGCACGATCAGCGCGCTGCCGCCCGCCGCATCCCTGCACACCTGCATGCCGGCGATGTTGATGCCCTGGCCGCCGAGCAGCTGACCGACTAGCCCGACAATCCCTGGCCGGTCGGTGTAGATGAAGAACACCATGTGCGCGCTGGCGGCGATCTCCATTTCGAAGCCGTTGACGTTAACGAGCTTTTCCAGATGCCGCGGCCCGGACAGCGTTCCGGAAACCGAGATCACCTGGCCGTCTGGCATGGTGCCGCGAAGGGTAATCACGTTACGCCAGTCCGGGCTCTCGGACTCGGTTAGCAGGTGCACCTCGACGCCGCGGTCCTTGGCCACCAGTGGCGCGTTCACGTACGTCACCGGTTCCTCGACCACGTCGCTGAACACGCCCTTGAGCGCGGCCAGCTGTAGCACCCGCAGGTCATGAGCGGCGATCTCACCACGCGCCTCGACGTCGAGGTTGACGGCCACACCGCCCGCGAGCGCGGTAAAGATCCGGCCCAGCTTCTCCGCCAGCGGCAGGCCTGGCTTGACGTCCTCGTTGACGGCTCCGCCGTCGACGTTCACGGCGTCGGGTACGAATTCGCCCGAGAGCGCGAGCTTCACCGATCGCGCGACCTGAGTGCCCGCCTTCTCCTGTGCCTCCTTCGTGCTCGCGCCCAGATGCGGGGTGGCCACCACGCCGTCGAAGGCGAAGAGCGGGCTGTCCGTGCACGGCTCGCTGCGGTAGACGTCGATGCCCGCTCCGGCGACCCTGCCCTCCTTGAGCGCAGAGGCGAGAGCATCCTCGTCGACGATTCCGCCTCTGGCGGCGTTCACGATCCGGACGCCCGGCTTCACCAGGTGCAATTCCCGGTCGCCGATGAGCCCGAGCGTCTCGGCGTTGCGCGGCAGGTGCACGGTGATAAAGTCGGCCTCCGCGAGTAGTTCGTCGAGACTCAGCATCCGCACCCCAAGCTGGGCGGCGCGCGCGGTGGGGACGTAGGGGTCGTATGCGGTCACCCGCATGCCAAATGCCGACAGCCGCTGCGCGACAAGCACGCCGACATGCCCAAGGCCGAGGATGCCCACGACCTTGTCATACAGTTCGACGCCGGTGAATTTGGACCGCTTCCACTCGCCAGCCTTCAGCGAGCTCGCTGCCTGCGGGATGTTGCGCGCGGTCGCGAGCAGCAGCGCCACCGCGTGCTCCGCCGCGCTGACGATATTGGAGGTGGGCGCGTTCAGGACCATCACGCCGGCCTTGGTCGCGGCCTCGATATCGACGTTGTCGAGCCCGACCCCGGCTCGCGCGACGACACGCAGCTTGGGGGCGCTCGCAAACGCTTCCGCATCGACCGAGGTCGCGCTGCGCACGATCAGGGCATCGACATCGGCGACCGCGGGCAGCAGCGCTCCCCGGTCGGCGCCGTCCACCTGGCGCACCTCGAAGTCGGATTCGAGCAGGGCGAGACCGGCTGGTGAGAGCTCTTCTGCGACAAGGACGATGGGCTTAGGCACTTCTGCGACCCTTCGGATCCGGGCGGTGGCGTTTTCGAGGACGAGTGTACTTGCTTGTGAAGACGTTCACGAGCGTTCGCTCATCGCCCCCAGTGATCCTCGGCCCAGGATCTAGGCCCGGGGTTCTCGGGCCGGATCTCGGTGCCGGAGCCAGGCTCTGGCCGCGCTCGGGCATCGGACCGGCTAACCGGCGTGGTGAATCTTGCCATGACGCGGTGCCGTGGTTGGCCCGT
>DATIYI010000284.1:0-2995 GCA_035517695.1 Streptosporangiaceae bacterium | reverse complement strand
ACTAACCGCCACCCGCAGCAGCCTGTAGTAACACGCCCCTATCACGCCCGCCTGCTATTCGCCCAGGTCAACGGCCAATTTCCCGCGATCGCGTGCTCATGATCTTCGGAAGTACGGACTCAGCCCGGATCGGCCGCACCCAGCTCACCCGACTGCCGGACTGATCACTCAGTGATGATCCCAACCCCGGGCAAGCCGCCCACGCCAGATCCAGTAATCGAGCCCACAGGCTCCACGCGCTCGGTGCCTGTGCCTGCAAGGAACGTGCAGCGGATTTGGCGGCACACTTGAACTCAGGCAGAGATGGCGACAGTCGTTGGGGTGATTATCAGATGGAATTCGATGCCGAGCCCGCGGGACAGCTTAGCGAGAGTGGCAAGGGACGGCGCCTGGTCTCCGCTTTCCAGCCGCGCAATCACGGACTGGACGGTGCCAACCTGCCGCGCGACCTGGCTCTGGGTCATGTGGCGCTCGGCGCGGTAGGCGATGAGCCGCTTGGCGACCTCGCGGGCGATGGCCGTGCGCTCCCACTCGGCCCGGAACGCCGGATCGCGCAGGCCTCATGTTATAGCAAAAGTGCGATAACGGGAGCGTCGAGACGCACGAATTCGTCTGCGCCAGACGGAAGGCATCAGGGTAGGAGAAGCCATCGTTCGAGCCGGCGGGATCCTCGCATATGCGCTGAACTGCGACAATCCAGAGAGCTCATCCGGTTACGGTCGTTGTGCGACGCAGAGCAGACGCTCAACCACCGTCCTGACCTGTGACAACGCCCCGACCGCCGCTTGTCCGCGTCCAATCGGCCACGATCGGCCCGCTGATCCGCGCCACACCGGCACCTGGCTCAAAGGGGCGATGCCTGGCCGTATGCCGCCATCGAGCGGCTGATGTCGATTGTCAAAGCTGCGCTCCTCCTGCCCAGGGAGTCACGGGAGCCAACCGGGGGAGCCAACGTGTTCAGATCCACTCAGACTGGCCGCGACCCACTTAGGGCGTTATCGCAAGTGAGGGGCTCCCCTTCCGGCTCCCTCCGACCTCCCCAGACACGATGTTCGTGACCGGGTCAAGGGGTCGCGGGTTCAAATCCCGCCGTCCCGACAAAGAAGTAGCAGGTCAGACGCCCTGCTATGAGTTGGACGACGCGTAGCTGGGGACCATCTGGGGACCGTTTGGCTGAAAGGTGCGCGCTCAGCGCCGCTCCTGCGGCTGTGATCGATTGCGCGTCGGGGTGAAGATACCGCTGCGTCGTTGCCAGTGATCCGTGCCCGGCGATCTTCCGGAGTACGTGCAGCGGCACGCCTGCATCCGCCATCCAGGTCAGCCCGGTGTGGCGAAGGTCGTGACGGCGAAGATGCTCGTAACCTAGCTGGGTGACGACCTCATCCCAATGCTCGCATCGCGCAGGACGGCCGTGCTGATCCGCCCGCCGCGCGGGCCGGTGAACAGGCGGCCCATCGGGTCGTCGCCGACGGCATCGAGCCGCCGGGCTACGAGCGGGCGAACCTCCTCGATCAAGGGGACTGTCCGGGCCCGTTTGCCCTTGGTGCCTTTGTCGATGAGACCGCCTGGGCCTGGCGTGGTCTGCCGCCGCACCCCCCACGTCCAGGCGTCCCGGTTGATGTCTGCGCACCGGACACCGGAGACCTCGCCAATGCGTGCCGCGGTGCAGGCCGCGAAGATGACCACGTCTGCCCAACCGGCGAAATGATCGGCCGACCGCTCCACCAGCGCGGCGGCGAGCTGGGCGAGGGCATGCCAGTCGGGTAGCGCCAGCGACCGCGGATCATCGAGTTCGTCCTCGGCGCGCCGGTACTCGCGCTGCCACCCGACGACCCGTGCCGGGTTGCGGTCGACGATTCCATCGCGAACGGCCTGTTCCATCACCCGGACGAGCACCGCGAGGCTGTTCTTCACCGTGGACCGGCCGCACTGATCAGCGATCCAGCTATGTACCACGCGATCGACCACGCCGTTCGTAACCATTCGTACGGGCACGTGCCCCAGCGCGGGAACGACCCGCTTACGCCAGCCGGACAGGTACGGATCGAGAGTCTTTGTCTCCAGCCCCCGAAGTGCGAGCGGCATCACGGCTTCGCCGTACGATACGAGGCTCATGCTCGCCGTCTCAGGATTAACGCCAGCTTCCGCGGCATTCGTCATGGCGTCGATCCATTCCCGTGCCGCCTGTGGTGTGCTGACCGACGCTGACTTTGACTTCCGGCGTTTGGTGATTGGATCGACCCACCGGATGCGGGCACGGTACGGTTCCGGCCGCTCTTGCCGGTATTCCACGTCCGCCGAGATGGATACGCCGACCGGCAGCCGATCAGATCCACTCATCAGGCGGCCCGCCCGGGGTCGGTGCGGCGGCTCGCCAGCCAGCGCCGCACATCGTGTGTGTTGTACAGCGTCACGCGTGGCGACAGGCAGACGAACGGTGGTCCCTGCACGCGATGCCCGGTTCGCCAGCGCCGCAGAGTGGACGGATCTACTCCCAGCATTCCTGCCAGCTGTTCGGTCGTAAGCCAGCTCCCATCCAGCAGGTCATCCCCTTGCCGGTTGTCCATCGGTCCTAGCCTCTTTCCTTCCTTGTCATGAGGTACATGTGGGTGCATCGCAGGGTCCTGCCGGAAGACGCGTTGGATAGCCGTCCGCGCACGTGCGGGCCGACAGAGCAGGCTTGCCCATGGCGTTGGTCCCTTGCGTTGTCAGTTCATGCGGGCCTCTTCCCGGGCGATGCGGTCGTGCTCGCGGGCGCGGGTGGCGGCGGCGAGCGCGAGCTGTTGTTCGGCGGCGGTGGCATGGCCGGTTCCGGCGTAGCGCCACTCGGCGAGGACCAGCACGGTGCGTTCGCTGAGGTCGCGGCCCCAGGGGTCTTTCTCCCCTTCGGGGTGACGTTGCGTGCGGCGGTGGGTCGTGCGGGCCTGGCGCAGCTGGGTGAAGGTGGCCGAGTAGCGGCGGGATTTGGTGAGGAAGTGGCCGCGGTAGCCGAGCA
>DATIYI010000283.1:0-5585 GCA_035517695.1 Streptosporangiaceae bacterium | reverse complement strand
GGAACGCCGACTGGGGAACTCCTCCTGTACAATCCACCGATTAGATATCCGTGGCCAGAGTCAATGGCTCGAAAGATAGCGCCTACAGGATCGACCAATCGGATGAGTGGCTAATGCCTCCTGCCCGGTCCCTTTCTATGAGGGACGTTTGTCAAGGGTATGGCCCCAGCGCTTTTAGGATGCGTCGGCGCTGGTCTGTGGACGTACTCTCATAGCCGCCGACCGGATATTCGGCCGTAGGCTCGCCGATCCGGCCTGGGGCTGGTCTTCCGCCGGGATCTATGCGATGGTCCGGCCGTGCGCGAAAGACCGTGGTGGCGTCCTGGTCAAGACGATGAGCAGGGCGGGCCGTTGCCGGCTGTTGTCATCCTCGAGCCGGACTATGGTGCTGAGCTCCCACTGACCAGCGAAGAAGAGGGCATGCTCGGCTGGCGGCAGACAGGGTTCTCTCCCCAGCTCCTGGACCGGCTGGCAGAATGGCAGGAAGCCTTCGAAACCGGTCATCACTACGACACGGGGTGGCGTTCACCGCAACTGCGGGACGACTGGGCCAGGCAGGCCCGTGAACTCGAGGCGGCAATTCGCGCGGAACTGGGCAGCCACGCTGAACTGGTCGTGCACCTCTGGCCGCTCGGCGATGGTTAGCAGCGGGAGTCGCCCGTACTCTCTTGCCGCGATCTGCACATATAGCGACGGGCGCCAATGACAGCTCGGGCCGACGGCTTCGGCCAGCTGAGTTTGGCCGCCGGGGTCGCCAGTCAGGAGCATCCGCCGGATCACCATCACAGTCATGCCGTGTACCCACGGTCACCGGGCATGGGTTGCACGGTGACGCCCGCCGCGGTGAGGAACTGACGGATCTGGGAGGCGTGCTCAACGACGTGGAGGGGCATGCTGCCGACAATCACCGCGAACAGCATCCCGTGGTATCGATGGGCGCTGGGAAGTGGCCGGGCGGCCATCTCCTCGGTCAGGCCGTCCAGGGTCTGGCGGACGCGGCCGCGGCACCAGTCGACGTACCCGAGAAGCTCGGGCTTGGTGAACCTGCGGTTGGGGAAGCTGTAGGTGTTGTCGTCAAACGGCTGTGGCGGTGCCCACGGCTCGAACTCGCCGGCCAGGTCATAGTCGAGCGTAGTCAGCGCGTGGTAGCCGAGGAACCAGGGAGCCGAGCCGTGCAATCCCCCGTGCGGCGCTGGAGCCGTGGGCGCCTCGTCCGGCCACAAGTCTGTCTGCCACAGGTCGTCGGGGCAGTCGGTCAGCGCCGTCTCCATGAGCCGCAGCGCCTGTTCGAAGTTATGGGCCATGCTCTGCACAAACGCGTTCGGCACACCGCCGGTATAGCGTATCGGGCGGCTCGGCGCGAGGTTATTCAGCAAGCCTCGCGCCGCCGACGGCCGGTCATAGCTCAGCGCACGATTGGCCCGACTGCGTGTCTATGCAGGGCTGCCATCAGGATGAACGTCCGGTCATGCCGCATGGCGCGCGCTGGTGGGTCGCTATGCGGAAGGTCTGCCATGGAGAGAGTTTGGTGAGCGTATTCGCGGAGTCACTCGGCCCGTAGCCGGCAGCGAGGTCAGGGCCTTGGGCTCGCGCGGCGACCGCGGCTATTGTCACGCCATGCAGGGCATTGGCGCGGTGCTGATCGACATCGATGGGTTGCTGACCGTGTCGTGGAAGCCGCTCGATGGAGCGGTCGGGGCGCTGAAACGGCTACGCGCGGCGGCGCTGCCGTTGGCGCTGGTCACTAATACCACCTCTCGCACGCGGGCATCGATCGCGACAACATTGGCTGCGGCGGGCTTCCCGGTCACTGTCGAGGACATTCTCACGGCGCCGGTCATCGCCGGTGCCTACCTGGCGGACCACTACCCGGGTGCCCGGTGCCTGCTGCGGGGCAGCGGGGACATCCGCGCGGATCTGGCGGGAGTGACCCTTGTCGGTGCGGACGACCCTGCCCCCGTGGACGTGATCATCGTTGGCGGTGCCGGTTCGGAGTTCAGCTATCAGGCACTCAACCGGGCCTTCGGTCACCTGCAGCGCGGAGCCGCGCTGGTCGCGATGCACCGCGGCATGTACTGGCGCACCGACGAAGGCCTGCAACTCGACAGCGGGGCTTTTGTCGCAGGCTTGGAGCAGGCCGCGGGGACGGCGGCGGAAGTGGTCGGCAAACCCGCCGCGGCCTTCTTCGCCGCCGCGCTGGCGCACCTGGGCGCCGATGCCGCTCACACCCTGATGGTGGGCGGTGACATCGAGAACGACGTGCTCGCTGCCCAGCGCCAAGGGCTTACCGGGGCACTCAAGACCGGCAAGTACCTGCCCGGCGCGCACCGCAGCGCCACCGGCACGCCCGACCATATCCTCGACTCCTTCGCCGGCCTGCCAGCCCTGCTGGAGCAACTGCCATGGGAGCGCCACCCCGGGATGCGCCGCGTGCCGGACGGGCGTTCTGCTAGCCGGCAGCACCTACGGCTGCGCCTGCAGACGCATTACAGCGGCAACGCCGAGGGCTCAACCCTCCGGAAGACGCTCGGCTGCCTTTTGGCGGACGAGCTGGGCATCCAGTTGCGGCGGGTCGGCTCCGGTAACCGAATGACTTTCGTCACGGGCGAACAGAGGCTATCGGCTTGGATGGCGCAGAACGCTTTCGTCAGCTGGGCGGTGCGCGATCGGCCGCAGGAGCTCGAGGACAACTTGATCGCCACGCTCGACCTGCCCCTCAACCTGCGAGGGGAACAGCCGTAACCGGTTCCACCCGGAACTAACGCGCGCGCGGGCTCGGTGCGTGGCCGATGCCAAGGCGTTGCCCGCGTTGCCGAGTCCCGGCGTAGGGGGCAGGTAGCGTCCAGTGTACTCAGTCAGGTCACGGAGGCGAACAACGCGTGTATCTTGGTTGGCTGCAGTGGCTCGTATATCGATGCGTGTCGCCACAGCCGGGTGCCCTCCGGTAGCCACAAGTATGTGGCGCGGGCACTCGGCAGGATCCGGTCTGATCGGCGTGGCCAGCAGGTAGATGCAGCCACGATGTCGAGAAGGTCGTTGGCTGGGCAGGCCTGAACCTTTCCATCCACCGCCCTAGGTGATCAAGCCCTGGCAGGCTCGCGGATTTGGCGTTGTTGCAGGCAGCGTGGGCGGCGACCAGGTTGTCGATGCTGTTATCTGGGTGCCGGGACCACGGAAGGAAATGATCGACGGCGGCGCGGTTGCCCATGCGCCCGGCGCAGTAGAAGCAGTCCCCGCCTTGGGATTCGGTGAGCGGGCCGCGGACCCGGTGCAAGCTGATCCGCTGGGCGCCGAAGAGGAACTCGTCGAGCCGTTCGGTGTCGACCAGGTCAGAGTTGCGGTCCGCGACCCTGGCGGCCCACTTTGATTGGACCAGCGGCCGGATGAGAGGTGCGAGCCGGACGAGCCATGAGCCAACCCCAGGCCTCAGACGCAGGGAGTCATCGAAATCAGGCCGGGCCACCGTCGAGTGGCCCACTTCCTCGCGCCGCGAGAAGTGGTAGACGAATCGTTCCTCGACCGAGCGGTGCCCGTCCCCGAACCGCTGGAGCTTGGCTCTAGGGGCATCCCGATCACCATGGCCAGCAGATCCGCTTCCGGCTTCGCCCAGCTGAGCGGATCGACGGCACGGGCGTCCTCCAGGCTCGCGCCCCAGCTCAGGTGGTGGTCAGTCCGCCATGCGGCCAGCTTCGACGAGAAGTCCTTCTGCGGCGCTTGGGCGAGAACCTTCGGCTGGCCGCCGATGACAGCTCCGTATGGCAAGTCTGGGGCCAGTAAAGCTCGATGACCCGGCGGCCGATCTCTTTACCTGAGAGCATTTCGGGAGCGGAACCGTCAGGAGCGACTCGCTCAGCCGCTACGTCGATCAATGCGAGCAGCGTCGCAAGTTTGTACGTCGCCGAATAACGTGTGGCATCCAGGAGCGCGAGCAATCGCTCTGCGAACGGCAAGGCGTCATCATCGGGCACGGCATCACCGTAACGCTGATCTATCGTCGTTACCTGTTATCGGCGGGGCGGCGACCGGCTCGTGCCCCCTGTGCGCCATTGTCAATTGGGGGAGCGCAGGAACCTGAGGAACAGTCTTACGGCTCCCGTCCCCTACCAGCGGCCCGTGGTCGGAGCGTTCATGGCCGGTCGGCTCGGCGGCTCGGCTTTTGTTCTTCGGCGCGGGCGGTGGCGGCGATGAGGTCGGCGATGGCTTGGCGGCCGTCGGGGGTGAGTGCGGCGAAGGCGCGGAGCTGGGCTTGGTCGACGCCGCTGTCGCGGAGCAGGGTGAGCAGTTCGATCTGATCCTTGAGCGGTTCGGACTGCTGGTCGTCGAAGAAGAACGCGGGCGGGACGCCGAAGACCCGGGCGACGGCCTCGATGAGGCGTTTGGTGGGGTTGGCGTTGCGGCCGGTGCGCAGCTTCCACAGTGCGGTGTGGGAGACCTTCTCGCCGGTGATCTCCTCGATCTTGGCGGCGACCTCGGCGAGGGAGTACGGGCCGCGCCCGGCGGGGTGCACGGTCTGGAAGAGCCAGTCGACCTTGTCGGCGAGCGTCTTTGCGGCCGGGTCGTCTCGGGTGGTCTCGTCTGGCACGCCGAGGCTCCTTGCTTCGTGGTGTCGTTGTCATATTAGAGCGATGGTCGATGGGTAGCCGTAGATTTTGGTTGACATGTTGCTGCCGGCCGCGCTTATCCTGGAGCAATGGCAACTGAAGTTGTCAGCACAGCTGGACAGCTGTATCTGAGTTTATGGCGGCGCGGGGCGGTGTGAGGAATGCCCGACGGCATGACATACGGTGGCCTGTCGGCGGCTGCCGCGTGACGGCCGGCGGTTGGGACTGCGCATGCGTGACCAGAGCATCCGTGGTCGGCTGATGAAAGGCCTGGCCGTTGACGTCGCGCCGCAGCTGTGGCGGCTGGTCGTGGTGATTATCGCGGCCGGGGCGCTGGCCGTCGGCGTCCGCAGGCTCGGGCGCTTGGCAATGGCAGCTGAGGCGGAACGTCGCGCGCGGGCTCGCGAGGTGGCCGCCGCGGTTGCCCAGTACGGTCTGCTGTTTGGGTTCGCCGCGGTCGCGGCCGGGATCTCCGCGCAAGGCCTGACCGGGTTCGCCCGCGACAACATGGCACTGTGCGGACCGTGGCCCTATCTATTGTTCTTCGCGCTCGATGGCGCCGCCGGTCTCTGCGCGGTGCTGCTGCTGCGCCGCGCCGCGCGCGCCGAGTCGGCGATCGTGCCACGGGTGGCCGTCTGGGGCCTGGTCGCGGCGTCGAGCGCGTTCAACGCGGCGCATGCCCCTGGGCGTCCGGGGGCGCGGGCGGCGTTCGCGCTGATGCCGGTCATCGCGGCGGAGTGTGTCAGAAACTCTGTGTCAGGGGGTGATCACAGTGTAACTTTCCGTGGGCCGCATGGGCGGCTCAATCCCGAGGAAGGTCAAAGATGACGATGGTAGAGAGTCTGGCCGGCGAAGTCGAGGACCCTGGTGAGGGATCTTCGCTGCCGGGCGGTGGTGCCGGGCTGGTGCTGCCGGAGGATGTGCTGGCTGATCTGGCGGATCAGCTGGCGGCGCGGGTGCGTGCCGGGGAGCCGGCTGAGCTGA
>DATIYI010000282.1:0-66752 GCA_035517695.1 Streptosporangiaceae bacterium | reverse complement strand
TCCGTACCCAACCGGCCAAGAGCCGGCCGCGCACGTCCCGGCGGGGACAAAGGTCGAACACAAACCCGTAGCTACGTCACGGCGTCACCACCGAACCTCCTCCACGCAGCTCACTCACCACGCGCGACCTCGTGTCGCAACCAGCACCTCATCCCACACCGACCCAGCCACCGGCCGTCTCCTATCCGTCGCGCACCGTCACCTTCCGGCACGGGACGCTACCGGGGCACGGGCCGCCCGCTTTGGACCGACACGCCGCAGAAATCAGTAACAACCCAAAACCTGAGAGCCGGGGAGAGCGCGGGGAGAGCCCACCGATGACCAGGAACGCTCCTTGATCGCCATAACTCAGGCCATAGGAATAGATCTTGCTATTCCTTTGGGCTACTTTCGCGACCGTTGGGGCAGGCCGCCGCCTTCAATCAGTTGGCGGTTAAATCAGGGAATAATCTGAAGCAGGCTATTCAGTCGACTGCGGATATCGTCTGGATATCGTCCCTGTTCAGATCAGTTCGTGACCTCGTGCTTCGTCGCTCCTGGTTGTCCAGCGTGGTCCAGAGCATTCCAAGGTTGTTCATGCGGGTGGCTCCCAGGGTGGCTCCTCCCAGCCGCACGACCCGCCTCGTCCTCGTTGTCATCGAGCGATGCGGGGAAATATCCTGCGATGTAAGCACAAAGCACGTCGGACACGAAAAATAGAGAGGAAAATAGAAGACATGGATGTAAAATTTGAAGACAACACGCTTTACGTGTACGGCAGTGACGATAACCACATTGCCAAATTTCGCCTCGTCGAGCGTCCACCTTACGGTGAGATGCTCCGAGGAATCCGGCTGGTCGTGGAAATAGTTACTGATCGGGAGGTTTCCGCCTACGAAGTGCAAGATGTTCTCGTATGAGATGAGCAGCTCAGTCGCGGTCGTCTGGATCGGTTCAGGCTGGACCAACATCCCGCGGACCGCGACGCGCGCACTCCAGCCTGTCGGTTCGTCCCGTCACCGTCGGCCCGCCCCCGGGGAGCGGGCCAGGCCCCGAGGGTCAAGATGCAGCGCCCGACTGGACCAACGATCTTGACCCTCGGGGCCTGGTCTGCTCGGCTTTGTCTGGGCCGACGGTGACGGGACGAACCGGTTCCAACCTCAGCCACATAAGGAGGCTTGTCCCCCTCCATCCCGGAGCCCGAGGTCCCCGCCGGCGGCATCGAGATCTGCCGTACTGTCAGCTTGGGAATCTGTGCCGCCTGGGCTGTCGCACGGCCTGACCTGGGAGGCGGGCTGTCCGTGAGTGACCGTGAAGGACCACTCTTCACCGAGGTGAATGGCCCGCTAATGGCCCGGCGGCCGGGTCGGGTGAAGCACCGACCGTCCGTTTTTCAGGCCGAACATATCCCCAAGTCGCCGCG
Source organism: Streptosporangiaceae bacterium (assembly GCA_035517695.1). GTDB lineage: Bacteria > Actinomycetota > Actinomycetes > Streptosporangiales > Streptosporangiaceae > DATFVJ01. The sequence goes on along the minus strand of DATIYI010000282.1, from coordinate 65,350 downwards.
CGCCATGCGAGCGTGTAGCGGTGTCGCCGATCGCCACCGGTTGCCGTTGGTAGCTGCTGTTGCTGTCACGGTTGCTGTCAGCTCAGGCCACGTTGTCCGGTGGGCAAGCCGACCCAGACCGCGGGGCCCTGTACGCCCGCCGTCTACGGCAGGCACGACGCCTGGCATCTCGGCGCCCTGGTGCTCGTCGCCATCAGCGGACCTTCGTCCGGCGCTGTGACCGCGCTTTTGCCCTGCCCAGACCCTCCCCCGAACCCGATAGCTGCCGAACCTGACGGCAGACGGGTTCTGTCATGGGTCGGCGTAGCCGATCACGAAGTGACGCTGAAAGCGCCCTTGACAGGTTCCGGCTGCCGTGAACACTCCTACGGCGGGTTCGGGAGAGAGAACACCCACACTTCCACCTGCATGCCGACCGTCGATAACCAATGGCCGGGCGTGTAACGGCTGAGCGGTACTTCGCCCGCCGGGGGTGAGGTGCGGTCATGAGGCTGGTACGTATCCTTGGTTCATGATCGCGCTGTCGGGCGGCTGCACCGCCGTATGGCTGGTAGACGTTGCGACTCGAATCGGTGTGAGGAGCAGCAATGGGTAATGCCTTCGACGTGATCATGGCGGCTTATCCGTCCATCGGTCCGGCCCAGACGGACTTTGACGCGCTCGTGCAACTCGTCAAGGACAAGGTGGTCGTGTCGGAGGGCGTGATCGTGGTCGCGCATGACACCGACGGCCAGGTGCGGGTGACCCATACGGGCGATCATCTGGGTCGCAAGGGCCTTGGGTGGGGTGGTGGTGTCGGGCTAGCGGTTGGCTTGTTCTCACCGCCGCTGCTGGCCTCGGTGGTCGTTGGAGGGGCCGTCGGCGGCCTGGTCGGCAAGTTCACCAAGCACAAGGTGGACAGCGGTATCGGGGAGGGGCTGGGTGACAAGCTTCAGCCGGGCACGGCGGTCGTCATTGCCATCGTCAACGACGGCGACCGGCTGGCGGCCGAGCGGGCGCTGGCCGGTTCCCTCGCGAAGTCGGTCGCCTCGATGGATAAGAAGGGCCTAGGGAACCTCAAGGCGGCGCTGGCGGAGGCGGCGGGCAAGTTCAGCCCGGACCGCACGGTGCTGCCGATATCCGACCACAGCTTCGGCGGGACGATGGGCCGGACGATTGACCAGTCGGTTCCGGACTGGACGGTAATCCCCGGGCCGAAGGCGCCCGAGGACGCGCCGAACGTGCTGGTGGTCCTGATCGACGACGCCGGGTTCGGCAACCCCGACACGTTCGGCGGCCCGATCTCCACCCCGAACCTGACCCGGGTGCAGCGGATGGGGCTCACCTACAACCGGTTCCACGTGACGGCGGTGTGCTCGCCGACCCGTGCTGCGTTGCTGACCGGCCGTAACCATCACCGGGTGGGGTTCGGCTCGATCGCCGAGTACCCTGGTCCGTTCCCTGGGTACACCGCGGCACGGCCGCGCACTTGTACTGCCCTGCCGCGTATCCTGCGCGAGAACGGCTATGTCACTGGCGGGTTCGGCAAGTGGCATCTGACTCCCGACAACGTCCAGGGCGCCGCGGGGCCGTTCGACCACTGGCCGCAGTCGTGGGGATTTGACCACTGGTGGGGGTTCCTGTCCGGGGCGGCCGGTCAGTACGACCCGATCATCACGCAGGACAACTCGGTGCTTGGCGTTCCGGAGGGCAAGGACGGGGAGCAGTACTACTTCCCGGACGACCTGACCGACAAGGCGGTCGAGTGGCTGCATGGCGTGCGGGCACAGGACGCGGCCAGGCCGTGGTTCATGTACTACTCCACCGGCTGCGCGCATGCGCCGCATCATGTGGCGAAGGCGTGGGCCGACAGGTACAGGGGCAAATTCGACTGCGGCTGGGACAAGCTGCGTGAGGAAACGTTCGAGCGGCAGAAGGAGCGCGGGATCATCCCGCCCGGCACTGAGCTGACCAAGCGGCCGCAGCTGTTCCCGGCGTGGGACTCGCTGTCTGCTGCGGAGAAGAAGCTGTACGCCCGGCAGATGGAGGTCTTTGCGGGGTACTCGGAGAACGCGGACTGGAACGTGGGCCGACTGCTTGATGCTCTCGAGGAGATGGGTGATCTTGGCAATACGCTGATCTTCTACATCTGGGGCGACAACGGCTCCAGTATGGAGGGCACCATCACCGGCTCGTTCAACGAGATGACCTTCCTCAACGGCGTTGTGCTCGACCCCGAGCAGCAACTGGCGCTCATCGACCAGTACGGCGGCATCGAGGCTTTGGGTGGTGACCACACCGCCCCGCACTACGCCGCCGCGTGGGCGCACGCCGGTAACACTCCGTTCCAGTGGGGCAAGCAGATGTCCAGCCACCTCGGCGGGGACCGGGACCCGATGGTGGTCGCCTGGCCGAACCGGATCAAGGCCAGCGGTGACCTGCGGACCCAGTTCACCCACTGCATTGACATCGGCCCGACCGTCCTGGATGCCATTGGGCTGCCTGAGCCGACGACGGTCGACGGGATCGGCCAGGAGCCGATGGACGGCACCAGCTTCGCCTACACCTTCGGTGGCGCGGACGCCGCCGAGCGGCACACGGTGCAGTACTTCGAGATGTTCGGCAGCCGGGCTATGTATAAGGACGGCTGGTGGGCGTGCACGAGGCTGGACAAGGCCCCCTGGGACATGTCGCCGGAAACGATGAAGAGGTTCGCGCCGGGGGTCTACGACCCGGAAAAGGACGTCTGGGAGCTGTACTACCTGCCCGACGACTTCTCCCAGGCCCACGACCTGGCCGCCGCCAATCCCGGCAAGCTCAGGGAACTGCAGGACCTGTGGTGGGCCGAGGCCGAGCGTAACCGGGCACTCCCGCTGCTCGGCGGCTTCTCCGTCTTCTTCGGCATCTTGCCGCCGCTGTCCACCATCACCCGGTTCACCTTCGCCGGGGACGTCCAGAATGTGCAGCGCGGCATGGTGCCACGCATCTACGGGCGGTCCTATGCCATCGAGGCCGATCTCTTCATCCCCCCGTCAGGCGCCGAGGGGGTGGTCGTGGCCAACGCCGACTTCATCGGTGGGTTCGGGCTGTGGGTTGACGGCAACGGGACGCTGAACCACACCTACTCCTTCCTCGGCGTGGACACCTACAAGCAGACCGCCACCGAAAACCTCCCCACCGGCGACGTGACGGTGAAGATGCTGTTCGAGGCGGACCAGGCCAAGCCCGGCACTGGCGGCACCGTGACCCTGTGGGCCAACGGCAGGCAGATCGGCGAGGGCAGGATTGACCACACCGTCCCCGTAGCGTTCTCCAGCTACGCAGGCATGGACGTCGGCCGCGACAACGGCCTGGTCGTCGACCGCACCTACGAGGACAAGGCTCCGTACGCCTTCACCGGAACCGTGAGAAAGGTCGTGTTCGACCTCAGGCCAGCCACCCACGAGGACGAGAGGGCCTTGCACGAACACGCCGCGGTGCAAGCCATCGGCCACGGAGCCGCTGGCTGAAAGAAGCAGAACGGGTACCGGCGGCCCGCTAATGGGAGAATCGGGCGAGAGGAAGTCGGCGCCTGCGGCACCGGTTGGCGTGACGATGAGCCATTCAAATCAATGCCGCCTGGTGGGACGGCGCGGGCGCGCCGGGCGGGGCCTCCCAAGGCCAGAGCCCGGCGCGGGGAGCGCCGGACACGGCGCCGCAGGCGCCGCCTTGATCAGATACGGCTTAATTCGGCAGTGGTCTCGACCGTCGCCTGCGTAGGCTAAGGGGATGATGGCGGCGGTGGATCAGGCTCGTGAGCTGGCGCAGGATCTGCTGGCAGAGGCGCTGCCCCGGCGCTGGGCGCATGTGAAGGGTGTTGCCCGTCGGGCGGAACGCGTTGCCGCCGGATTGAGCCAGCCTGGGAGCGCGCTGATCGCTGCGGCCTGGCTGCACGACATCGGGTACGCGGACGCCGCGAAAAACACCGGGTTTCACCCGCTCGACGGTGGCCGGTATCTGCGTCGCTTTGGCCTCGACGAGCAGATCGTCCGCTTGGTCGCGCATCACTCGTTCGCGCTGCTGGAGGCGGCCGAACGCGGCCTGGACGGCGAGCTGGCCGCCGAGTTCCCGCCGGGGGACCCGATTTTGACTGATGCGCTGTGCTTTGCGGACATGACCACCTCACCGGACGGGGAACCGGTAGATCCGGATGACCGGCTGACGGAAATTCAGGCGCGGTACGGGCCGGGCGATGTGGTGACGCGGTTCATCGATCGCGCCCGCCCAGACATTCTCGCGGCGGTGACCCGGACCAGGGAACGCCTGGCGGCCGCCGACACTCAGCCGATATAGGGGCTTGACCGCCGGTCGAGGTAGTGGCTGATCCGCTGCCGCATCGTTGGGTGCATCGTCAGCTGGCCGACCTCGGCCGCAGGCACCCAGACGACCTCTGATGATTCGCTGCTGGTGGCGGGTGTTCCACTGACCGGCCGGGCGGTGAAGACAACGGAGAACTCCTGCCGGACCTCGCCGTTGCTCGTGTACTCGATGACGTGGTGCGGGTTGGTATAGATGCCGACCAGGCCGGTGATTTGGCACCGGACGCCGGTCTCTTCCTCGGTTTCGCGCACGGCCGTCTCAGCGATGGACTCGCCCAGGTCGAGCGCGCCACCGGGCAGTGAGTAGTTGCCGTTGTCGGTGCGGCGGATGAGCAGGATCTGCCCGTCGTCCCCGGCCACGATCACATTGGCCGAGGGCACCATGCTGTTGGCCTTGGGAGCGTTCGGGTCGTTGAGGTAGTCAATGCGGCGGCCCATGGCTCTACTGTGCCTGATCGGCCCAGGCCGGGCGGCTATGGGCCCAGATCCGCTCGAAGCTGTCGGCGTAGGTGTCGAACAGATCCCCGGCGGACAACTTGCGCAGGTGCAAGACAGGCGCGTGCGCGGCAGGCACACCATAGATGTGGGTGTTGACGAACATCTCCTCATCCAACCGGAACACCGAGTTGTAGAGCGTCGTAGCGTGGAGCCGGACCTCGATGCCAGGCACGTCCGCGATCGGCCGGTACAGCACTAGGACGTTGCGGATCTTGCCTGCCATCGCCTCACCGATACCCTCTTCGGCACCGCGTTCTGTGACCGCTGCAGATTCGGGGTCACCGAGCAGCATGCGGACCTTCGCCCCGGTCTCCGCCCGCTCACGCAGCAGGGCGAGCAGCCGGGCGTTCTGCTCGGACAGAAACAGGCCCGCGTACACCAGGACATCGATGCGCTCACCCGCGCCCTTGAGCATGCGGGCCCAAAGGTCAGCGGGAACGGCCGCGCGGTGCGGGTAGACCTGCACGATTTCTGACTCTGCGACTTCCGTGCGCCGGTCGGCCGCTAGCGCATCCGGCCATAGATAGCCTTCGCCTTCACCCACCATGGCGGCGATCGCGTGCCGGTAGCGCGGGTAGGGCGTCCGGCCCATTGTGATCCACCGCTCCACGGTCTTCCGATCCACGCCTAGCCGGTCCGCGACCTCATCGGGCGTCAAGCCGTGCCGCAGCAGCAGGTCACGCAGACGATCGTTCGGCATCGCGCACTTCCCTACTTCTAAGGACGTCTCATCATAGCACGGACGTCCCTAGTCGTCCCTCTGTGTGGTATCGGCGTCCCGCCTTTTCGGGCGAACGTGAGACCAGCAAGCCGCGAAACCGGCACGGAAGGTCCGTGAGATACCCGCCGCGGCAGAACAACAGCAGGAGGACTCATGGCGTTGCAGGGCGCGATCCCGGTGGAGTTCGGGATGTTCTTCCCGGACGGTGCGTACATCGCCGGGCCGATGGAAAAGCTGCGGGACTTTGACCGGTCCAAAGGGGACCGGATTGTCCAGCAGACCGACAAGCACACGGGCGTGCCGCTGTGGACCGTCGATGTGATCGACGCCGACCCGCAGGCGCGGCAGCGGATGGTGAAGGTGAAGGTGAAGGTGGCGGCTGAGCATGCCCCGGTGCTGCCGTCGCCCCCGGCCGGGTCGCCGTTCACGCCGGTGGAGTTCACCGGGCTGACGGTGACCCCGTACGTCAACGACGCCAAACGGTTGGCCTACTCGCTGAAGGCGACCGGTGTCCGGGCTCCCTCGCGCGGTCTCAGCCGCCCGGCGGCTGAGAACAAGGACGCGGCCTGATGGCGGGGCGCGGCGGCAGTCAGAAGCCGCATCTGTGCCTGCCGGTCGGCGCGCGGCATGAGGTGGCGTTCTTGCCGTTCCCGCGGCGGGCGCCGATGTTCGTGATCAACACCGGGTCCACGATCGTCAGCCTCACCATTCCGGACGAGCCGGAAGCCGTGCAGGTGGCCTTCGCCCGGCAGCTCGCGGCGCAGGCCGCCGTGTATGCGGTGGCGGTGGAACGCCGGTTCAGGGGTTTGCCGCCGCTGGAGGATGCCAAGGCGGTGACGGCATGACGGGGGTAGCGACCGCGGCGTCAGTCCGGTTCAGCGGGGGCCACGTGCCCACCGTCGATTCAGCTGTTCGGCCGACCTGCCGCACGTTCATCGACTGCCATGTCTACGAGGATTGCGCGCCGATTCTGGTCATCCAGGACGTGCAGGTCTCGGTGTCGGTGACGGTCCCGGACAGCGGCCAGGTGACCGAGGAAGACCTGATCTGCGGCCGGGCGCTGGCCGAGGCGGCGGCCCGGTACGCGGCCGAGCTGGAACGCCGCGTGGCCCAGACCCGCGAGAGCGAGGAAGCCTCCAGCGCGGCTTCGGGCACGGTGGCGTGATTGCAATGACGTGTAGGGCGGGGCGGCTGGAGCTGCAACCTCCGGCCGCCCCTGGGTTCTCTCCCGTGGCATCCAAGGAAGAGGTGAACAGCTTATGCGGAGGATCGTGACCGGTGAGCAGATCGCCCAGCTGACCAACCCCGACCCTTTTGCGGTCCCGGCCTGGCGGGCACCGGTCTACCGCACCCCCGGCTGGATCATCGCGGCCGTCCAGCTCGGTCGGTTCCTGTGGTGGCTGATCAAGCTGATCATCCGCCACCCGGTTGCTGACGCCGTGCTCGCGGTTCTGGTGCTGGTGTGGCTGAATGCGGGCGGGCCGGGGCTCGTCGTCCTGGCCGCCGCCGTCATGCTGATTCTTGGTGTTTGGCGGTGGGCTCGGCCGGTCTTGTTCAGCCGGTGGATCGCCACCCCGGCGCGGGGCAAGCGCCGGTCGTGGTTCTACCGGCGTCGGTGGGGCGCGGTGATGACTGTGGCTGGCCTGGCCCCGTTCTATCAGGGCCGTCTCCTCGTGCCAGTGCTCGGCAAGGTCTCCTCGACCCGCTACACCGATCGGGTAGCCGTCCGGCTGGTATCCGGCCAATCCGCATCCGACTTCGCGGACCGGGCCGACAACCTGGCGCATGGGTTCGGCGCGCTGCTCTGCCGGGTCCGCACCGCACGATCCGGTGCGGTGCTGCTGGAGTTCGTCTGTCGCGACGCCCTGGCCCAGGTCGTCCCGGCGCTGCCCGTCCCGTTGCACCCGGACCTGCGGGCGTTACCGGTCGGCAAACAGGAGGACGGGCTGCCGTGGCTGGTCCGTCTCCACGGCACGCATGTGCTGATCGCGGGCGCGACCGGGGCGGGCAAGGCCTCGCTGCTATGGTCGCTAGTCCGGGCGGTACTGCCCGCTATGCAGCTCGGCCTGGTGCGGGTGCTGGCGGCCGATCCCAAGCTGATGGAACTGGCGTTCGGGCGGATCATCTTCGAGCGCTACGGCGCCTACGCCGCCGACCCGGAAGACATCGCGGTGATGCTGGAGGCCGCCGTCGCGGACATGCAGGAGCGGGCGGCCCGGTTTGCCGGGAAGCGACGCGATCACGTGCCGACCGTAGACGACCCGTTCGTGGTGGTGCTGGTGGATGAGGTCGCGTTCCTGACCGCCTACCAGCGGGATCGCAAGCTGCGCGAGCGGATCATGGCCGCTCTCGCCACCTTGACCACTCAGGGCCGGGCGGTCGGCTACAGCGTGGTGGCCGCGTTGCAGGACCCGCGCAAGGACGTGCTGAGTATCCGGAACCTGTTCCCCGACCGGATCGCGATGCGGCTGGACGAGCCCGAGCAGGTGGACATGGTGCTCGGGGACGGCGCGAGGGATCGCGGCGCGACCTGCGAGCTGATCTCCACCGATCCCGCCACCGGGGCCGGGGTCGCGTTCGTCCGGCTCGAAGCCGATCCCGATCCGGTACGGGTCCGCGCCGGATGGGTCTCCGATGGCGACATCTGGGCCATGACGGCCCAGGTGGAGACGCGGGTGCTGGACGAGGTGCTCGCATGAACGCGGCGACAGTCTGGCGGATCGATGAGCCGTGCCCGGTCTGCGGCACTTGCCTGATCGTGCTGGAGGACGGCGGCCAGGCGATGACCGCTGAGTGCCGGTTGTGCGGCTACGCCGACATCTGGACCGGTGACCAGGACGACGGAGGTGACCAGTGAGCGGCGAAAGCACGACCAGGACGACGCGGGCGCAGCGGCTAGCCATGCCGTTGGCTCGTGAGGTCGTTGTCGATCTGGCCGTCGAGCACGGCGCATGCATCCGGCCGGTGCAGCTGCGCCGCACCAACCTCGATACCGGACGGATAGAGCAGGTGCTCGTGCCCTGCGGGCATACCCACGCCAGCGTGTGCCCGTCGTGCGCCGAGCGGGCCCGGACGCTGCGGGCCGCGCAATGCGGGGAAGGCTGGCACCTCGAGGACGAGCCGGTCATGGACTCGGACCCGGCCACCGAGGCTCAGCGGTGGTGGATCCAGACCCGCGCCGAAGCCCAGCGGCTCCGGGACCAGGCCGCTAGCGACGGGCAGGACACCAGCGACCTGGACGAGCTCGTCACCGAGCTGGACGCTGAGATCACCAACGCGGGGATGCGGGGGAAGGTTCTCCCGGCCCGGCCGACGCGGCACCGCTCGACTCGACGCCGTCAGGACGCCCCGGACTTGCCCCGCCGCAAGGTCAGCAGCCGTACGGTCGGGAAGACCTACTGCGCGCCGGACGGCAAGACGTTTCGGCCGTCGATGTTCCTCACGCTCACATGCCCCAGCTACGGACGAGTGCGGGAGGACGGCACCCCCGCCGACCCCTCCGCCTACGATTACCGCCGTGCGGCGCGGGACGCGTTGCACTTCGCGGCGCTGTTCGACCGGTTCATGCAGAACCTGCGCCGGTTCCTCGGTTACGACGTGCAGTACTTCGCCGTCGTCGAACCACAGCGCCGCCTGGCCCCGCACATCCACATCGCGATGCGGGGCACGGTGTCGCGTGCTGAGCTGCGCCGGGTGCTGGCCGCGACCTATCACCAGGTGTGGTGGCCGGGCAGCTCGGGCATCAAGTTCGACGGGGACGCGCGGCCGGTGTGGGATGAGCAGACGTGTACGTATGTCGATCCGTACAGCGGGGAAGTCCTTCCCACGTGGGACGAGGCCCTCGACGCGATTGGCGCCGAGGACGGGCCGGTGCATGTGGCCCGGTTCGGGGACCGGTTCGACGCCCAGGGCGTGCTCTCCGGATCGAAGGACGCCGCGCGGTGCATCGGCTACTTGACGAAGTACCTGACCAAGCAGGTGGCCGACTGCCATCAGGCGCAGACTGATGCCGAACGCGCCCATGCCGACCGACTGGCTGAGGCGTTGCGGTTCGAGCCGTGCTCGCCCCGGTGCGCCAACTGGCTCCGGTACGGTATCCAGCCCAAGAACGCCCGGCCGGGCCTGGTCCCCGGCGCGTGCAAGGGCAAAGCCACCGCCGTGAATATCTCGGCTACGGCGGGCGTCGCGTCCTGAACTCACGCAAGTGGTCGGGTAAGACCCTGGCCGACCACCGGGCCGACCGGAAGAACTGGCTCATGGCCACCCTCGGGATTTCGGCAACCGACACGGCCCGCTACACCTGGGAACCCGTCATTCCCGGCGACCCCGACCACATGGAACACTCCCGGCGGCTGCTGCACGCTGTCGCCGATCGCGCCCGGTGGCAAGCAGCACTCGTTGAAGCCCGGCGGAGAGCCGCCGAACAACTCGGATCTGAATCCGCAGTCAGCAAGGTCGCATGACATCGAAGGGAGTTACTCGCATGGCAAAGGCCCACGACGAGCTGATGACTGTCGAGCAGATTCTCGCTGAGCTGTGCGGCGTGTCTGAGCGGACTTTCTATCGCTGGCGCGAGCTTGGCCGCGCTCCAAAGGGAATCCGGCTACCCAATCGCGAGCTGCGCGTATGGCGGAGTGAGTTCCTGGCTTGGCTCGAATCTCTTCGCGAGGACGCGGCGTGAACGAGACGACCGATGTCCGGTTCTGGGATGTGCGCCGCAATAGGTCCAGCAGGTCGATGTCTTATGAGGTGCGCTGGGTTGTGGGTGGTAAGCAATTCTCCAGGACCCGCGCAACCAAGGCGCTTGCGGAGAGTTTCCTTTCCGAGTTGCGGCAGGCGGCGAAGCGGGGCGAGGTGTTCGACACAAGCGAGGGCCTTCCGCTGTCGATGCGGCGGGCGAAGCATGCGACGTCGTGGTTCGCGTTTGTGCTCGCGTACGTTGATGTGAAATGGCCTCGCGCGGCGGCCAAGACGCGCGACAGCATGACGGACGCGCTCGCGACTGTCACGGCCGCGCTCGTGGACGACAGGCCTGGACAACCGGACCCGCTGGTGGTGCGGCGTGCGCTCCGCCAGTACGCACTAGTGCCCGCCGCTCGCAAGCTACCGCGCCCCGCCGAGATCGTTGCCGCGCTCGGCTGGCTCGACCGGGCCTCGCTGCCGGTGGCAGAGCTGGAGAAGCCGCGCAATGTCCGGGCGGCGCTCGACGCGCTGACGCTTTGCCTAAACGGCACGGCGGCTGCGGCAACGACGATCCGCCGCAAGCGAGCGGTCTTCCACAACGTCTTGGGCTACGCGGCCGAACTGGAGGAGCTTTCGGCAAATCCGCTCGACCGGGTGAAGAGGAAGCCGCCGAAGGTGGCCGAGGTAGTGGATCGCCGAGTCGTTGTGAATCCCGGCCAGGCTCGGGAACTGCTCATAGCCGTCACTTATGTCGGCCGACCGTGGCGTGGTCGTCACCTCCGGGCGTTCTTCGCCTGCATGTACTTCGCCGCCCTGCGACCAGGCGAGGTCAAGGCGCTGCGCAAGGACGGCTGCTGCCTTCCCGTAAGTGGCTGGGGCAGGCTCACCCTGTCGAGGTCGCGACCGCAGGCAAACAAGCGATGGACCGACAGCGGAGAGGGATTCGACGACCGGGGTCTGAAGCATCGCGCAGACGACGACACGCGATCAGTGCCGATACCGCCTGAGCTCGTGATGATCCTGCGGGAGCATATCGAGGAGTTCGGGACCGCCGCACACGGGCGCCTGTTCAGAACCGCAACCGGCGGCATGATCTACGACCACACCGCCACATGGGCCGCTGCCCGGACGTTTGCCCTGACACCGGAGCAGGTCGCCTCACCGATGGCGGGCCGACCTTACGATCTTCGGCACGGAGCTGTCTCACTCTGGCTGAACGGCGGAGTCGCCGTTACGGAAGTGGCCGACCGTGCCGGGCACAGCGTCGAGGTACTGCTGCGGGTGTACGCGAAGTGCATCGATGGCGGCGAGGAGATCGCTAACAGGAGGATCGATAAGGCACTGGCAGCGTGACCGATCTACCATGCAAGGGGCCTGGTATCCGCCGGGCCCTCTTTCTTTCGTACTCCGACCTGCGGAAATACGTCAAGATCCATCCCGCGTATATCCCGCGACCAGCGACATACGGCGGCATTTGGCTGCATCTGGTTGCGGCCGAGGATCAGGTGACAACCCGAGAAAGGAGGCACATAAGCCCAGGTCAGGCATGGTTTTACCATGTTGAGCGGAGGGCGTGGGATTCGAACCCACGAGGACCGTCACCGGCCCTAGCGGTTTTCAAGACCGCCGCCATCGTCCACTAGGCGAGCCCTCCTTGCTACAACAACGCTCGGATCACGGCCCGTCAGGTGTCCGCTGGTCCGTCGCTGGTCCGCAGCTGCGACACCAGGCCGTCCCCGAACGGCCCCGGCGTCGGCTCCCAGCCTCTCATATCCCGCCATCCTCTAGCGCCCGTGCAATCCGCTCGTTGGCGGCCAGCTCCTGGCCGTCGACACAGTTCGCATAGCGCTTCAGCAGCATTGCCACACTGTGCCCGAGCCGCCGCGCCGCCTCAGTTGCCGGGACGACTGACGCCCGAGTTGAGCATCAGCGATGCGCACGCATGGCGAAGATCGTGGGGCCGCCGCGTGAGTGAGCGAAACGGATACCTCACGATTCCCGAGGTGATCGCAATTCTGCGGATTCCGCGCTCAACTTTCCATCGGTGGCGCCAGCACGCCCGGGGGACCGGTGTGGTGGACAGTCGCCATGTAGTGGGTCATCAAGATGATCGTGACCCCGCGGTCGCGGACGTGCTCGATGAGCTGCCAGGTGTCGCGGCGGGCCTGCGGGTCCAGGCCGGTGGTCATCTCGTCGAGCACCGCTACCCTGGGATTACCGATCAGATCCAGCCCCCCCAAGCCCGACTGAGACAGCACACAGTTATGAACCCGCAGCGCAATTGCCGTGGCTGTGGCGGCAGGTGCCGGTGCCGCAGGCCGCGTGCCGGGCGGCCCGGTCGGCGAGCGCCTGCCGGTACTCGCTGAAGCGGGGATCGCGGTAGGCGTAGGTGCCGCGGCCGGCCCGGTGGACCTGCCAGCCGTTGGCGGCGGCGATCTGGTTGTCGCGGGTGAGCCGGTGGTCGCGGGCGCGGCGGGCCTGGCGGGCGAGCCAGCGGGGGGCGGTGCCGTCTTCCGGCCGGGGCCAAGATGGCGGCGGCCCGGCGGGTGCACCGGCACCACCCGCCCGGCTGCCTGGGGCCCGCTCGGGCCGCTTCTGATGCGCATTGTTGGTGTGCTTGCCCGCTTCCCGGCTTTAACTTGCCGCTGGCCGCAGGCCGCCCGGCTCACGATTCCGGAGGCGGCCACAGAAGGGTCCGACTGTCCCTTCCATTCGGGCCTTTTAACCCTACAGGCGCGGACGGTCGGCCCTGTAGGCCCCATCCCGCTGGCGTGAACGTGGACCTGAAAGGCGAGAAGGGAGGTCGCGATGAAGCTGTCATCGCTTCACGGTGTCCCCGTGACGACAGCAGACCAAGCGGCCAGACCCCGCGCCGGCCGCGGCGCCGAGGCCGCTATCGAGGTCTCGCATCTGCGCAAGACCTACGGCCCCGTTGTCGCGGTTGACGACGTCTCGTTTTCGGTCGCCGAGGGTGAGATCTTCGGCATCTTGGGCCCGAACGGGGCGGGGAAGACCACCACCGTCGAGTGCGTGATCGGGCTGCGGACCCCTGACGCGGGCCTGATCCGGGTCATGGGCCTGGACCCCCACCGGGACCGTGAGGAGCTGCACACGATCGTGGGGGCCCAACTGCAGGCCAGTGCCCTTCCCGCGAAGCTGAGGGTCGGCGAGATACTGGATCTGTTCCACTCCTTCTACCAGCACCCGGCCGACCTGGCGGAGATCAGGGACTCCATGGGGCTGACTGAGAAGAAGAATGACTACTACCGGTCCCTGTCCGGCGGGCTCAAGCAGCGGGTCTCGGTCGCGCTGGCGCTCATCGGTAATCCCAGGGTCGCGGTGCTCGACGAGATGACCACCGGCCTGGACCCGCAGGCCCGCCGCGACACCTGGCAGCTCATCGAGCACGTCCGCGACCGCGGGGTCACGATCATCTTGGTGACCCACTACATGGACGAGGCCGAGCGGCTGTGTGACCAGGTGGCAATGGTGGACCACGGGCGGATCGTCGCCATCGACACTCCCGAGGGCCTCGCCCACCGGGCCGGGGTGGCCAAGCGCGTGCGGTTCGCGCCGTCCGCGCCGTTCGATGACCGGCTGCTGACCGGCCTGCCTGGGGTGCGCAGCGTCGAGTACGTTGGCGAGCACGTCGTCGTCACCGGGTCCGGCGACGTTGCGAATGAAGTGATTCTCACCCTGGCCGCGGCCGGGGTCACCGCCGCCGACCTGCACCTCGATTCGGCGAACCTGGAAGACGCGTTCGTGCAGATGACCGGGCGCCACATCCACGAGGACCAGATAGGGAGGGTGCACCGATGAGCAGTCACGTTGTACTGCTGCCGGAGCGGACACCCCGGTCCGCATTCGGCAAGCTGCTGCAAGACGAGGGACGGTACGCCTGGCGTGTACCGGTGGGATTAATGTTGGGCGTTGCGATCCCGGTGCTGGTCCTGGTCATCCTCGGCCTCGTACCGGGCGCGAACAGGCCCAGCAAGTCGCTGGGCGGCCTGACCCTCTTCACCGTCTACGTCCCGGTCCTCATCGTGTTCGCGCTGGCCGCGCTCGCGCTGCTCAGCCTACCCACACACCTGGCCAGCTACCGTGAGCAGGGCATCTTGCGGCGACTGTCCACCACACCGGTCCCCCGGGCGTGGATGCTGGCGGCACAGGTCATCATCAACCTCGCCCTGGCCGTGGTGGCCCTTGCCATCCTCGTGGTGGCAGGTATGGCGGCGTTCGGTCTCAGCGCACCCAGGCAGCCGGGCGGGTTCACCCTGGCGCTGGTGCTGACGGTCGCTGCCCTGTTCGCCATCGGGCTGTGGATCGCGGCCATAGCCCGCACCCAGAACACGGCCGCCGCAGTCGGGCAGCTGCTGTTCCTTCCCCTGTTGTTCTTCTCCGGCTTCTACTGGCCCCGGGCGAGCATGCCACCGGTCCTGCGGAACATCGGCGACTGGACCCCTTCCGGCGCCGCCGTGCACGCGCTGCAGGATGCGATGCTGGGCTCGTTCCCGTCAGCAAAATCGCTGCTGGTCCTGGCCGCCTGGGCGGTGATCTTCGGCATCCTGGCCGTGCGCTTCTTCAGATGGGAGTAGAAGAAGCCGCGTGCCGCCTGCCCAGCAAAACGAGGAGGTGGACATATGTCCACAACAGAAATCAAGGGCGAGATACCACTTGAAGAAATCCAGCGCACCTTGAGCGAGGCCCTGGGCCACGCGTACCGGGTGACCGCCACGTCGGACTCCACGCTGAAGATCCGGCGCATGCCCCTGATCACCGCCGAAGTCAAAGTCGGCTGGCACGACGACGGGACTGCCCTGCGAGCCGCCCCCGGCGAAGCCTGGATCCTCCAGGGCATCAACGCCCTCACCATCTACCCCAAGCTACGCCGAACCCTCGCCCAGGCATTCCCGCCAGCACCTGACGGCCACGCCAACACCGGCCAGGCCAGCCCATCATGACCCGAATGCCACGACCAACGGCCCAGGTGATAGCCCTTAGCTGAAATAGGCGGAGTTGCATCAGATGCATCATTCCCCGAGAAGGGTGATTACGACGCAGTAAGGGATGCAGCATTGGACTTGGCGGCGGCCCACGCTGGCCGTCAGCGCGAAGCCCCAGGTCAGAGCGCCGTGTGAATGCCAGGTTGCGTCAGGTGCCACGGCGTGACATCCAGTTGGGTTACATCGAGCGACCGCTTGATGCAGCTGAGGCAACAGCAGAAACCCATCAACGAGGACAGAGGATGGCAATTCTCTGTGCTTCAAGCTGAGGTATTCGACGCGGTTGGTAAACCGCTCATTACCAGTTATAGTGCGGGTTCGATTCCGATTCCGGGCACCGACGCGCCAGGCGTCGAGCACGGCCGGGAGCCACGCTGGGAGCCACACGGACGAACGATATCTTGATTCTCCGGACTTCTACGGACAACCGACGGGAACGCGCCCGAGATCACGGACCCGATCTGAACCGGTCCGGACGCCCGCACATGGAACTACGGATCAGAAGGACCCCTCGCAGCTCAGCCCGTACGGGGATTGCACGCTAATGGTCCGGACCCGTCCCTCCAACCTCAAGAGCGCTTCGCGTCGGCTTCGCCGATGGCCTTCGACCACTCTTGACCTTGGAGCCTCTACGGGTCCTTGGGGCAGGAGGAGAGGGCGGGGCGCGGCCTGCCCCAGGATTCGCGTGCGATCGCCGGAGAGTGCGACGTGGAGACGGTGAAGATCAATGTCAGTGGCCCGGTAACTGTCGAAGCTACGTCTCATCGGCGGCCCGTTGAAGGGCGTGACCGGCACAGTGGCGTGGTCGGACCGGCAGAGGTGCGGCGTGGTAGGCGTGTGGGAAGGGCACTAGGTGAAGGCGCGAGACTGGCTCCACCACGTCGTCCGGGTGCAGCCAATGGTGCAGCAGCCCATACCCCTGGACAACTGCGGACTGCGGCGCACGGCGGCAGCAGTCTCCAGCAGGACGGCGACGGTCGAGCCTGCAACCCTCAGCAATCTTAAAGACCGCCGCCATCGTCCACTAGGCGAGCCCTCCTGTGGTGCTAACCATACGGTGCGGCCGGCTAACCCGGGGCCAGTCCCCGGCAGTACGAAGACCTGTGAAAGCCGGGTTAGCGGCGCTAGCCTGCGGACGCCCGCACCAGCCTGGGCCATGCGAACCCGTCACCGACCGTCGCGGCGAGCAGCAGGTACGCGTCGGCCGTCTCCGGGTTGAGTTGTTCAAGGTCCACCTCGGCGCCCTCCTCCAGATGCGCGTCGTAGGGGATCTGCGCCACCGCCCGGCATCGCGACGCGAAGTGCTGTTCGAGCCGGTCGAGGTCGATGCTGCTCTTGCCACGCGGACGGATGATTGAAAGGACGACCACGGCGTTACGCACCAGGTCGTCGAAACCGTGCGCGTCCAACCAGTCGAGTGTTGCGCTCGCGCTGCGCGCACCGTCCACCGACGGTGAGCTGACCAGAACTATCTGATCAGCAAGGCGCAGTACCCCGGACATCGCCGAATGCAGCAGGCCAGTCCCACAGTCGGTGAGGCAGATCGAGTAGTAGTTCCCGAGCACGCGCGCGACTTCGTAGTAGTCGTCCTCGCTGAAGGCGACCGACACGGTCGGATCACGGTCGGAGGCAAGCAACTCGAGCCGGCTGGGGGCTTGCGAGGTGAAAGCCCGCACGTCGGCGTAGCGCTGGATCTGCCCGCGCTCGTTCAGCAGGTCACGCACGGTCGCCGCGGTCTCGAGGTGGACCTTGTCGGACAGCGTGCCTCGATCCGGGTTGGCATCAACGGCGATGACCCGGTCGCCGCGTAGTGACGCGAGCATCGCACCGAGCCCAACCGTCGTCGTGGTTTTGCCGACTCCGCCCTTCAGGCTCATCACGGCGACACGGTGGTGCCCGCCGGCGACCGGAGTCCTCGCCCGGACAATCAGCTCTCGCCTGTGCAATTCCGCATGTGAGTCGCCGGGCCGGATCAGGCCACCCGTGACACGGTAGACGGCGCGGCGCCAGCCCGGCGCGGGGGGCGGCTTCTTCGTCGGCAGCAGGGTCTCCGACGTCAGGCTGTCCGCAGTCTCCCTAGGCGGCTGATCGGTCCGCCGTGGCGGGAGCGGCGCGAGTGTGTCGTCCGGAGCGGGGGGCCCGGTGCGCGCGTCGCCGACCATCGGGCTCCCATACCCGGCGCCGCTCCCAAAGTCACCGGCGTTGCCGTAGTCACCCCCGTTGCCGTAGTCACCTGCCGCGCCATCGCCAGCGCTGTGGCCCTGATCGCCAAGTGCGCCCGGGTACGAGCCAGGGGCGCCGGGATAAGTGCCAGGGGCTGTCGGATAGGCACCAGGGGCGGCCCGGGGCGGCTCGGGCTGCGGCGAGGGACCAGGGTATGCGGGAACGCCATACTGCGGCGCGGCGTACGAACCCTCCTCGGCGTAATCCCACCCGCCTTCCTGGTCAGGTTCGCCGTAAGGCTGGCCGTACCCGTAGTCAGCCGGTCGGTACGGCGGTGCCTGCGGGGCAGCCACCCCGCGGCCTTCGTAACCAGCCTGCGCGCCGTAACCGCGCTGGCGCTCGTAACCAACGGGGCCGTTGTAGCCAGCGGGGCCGTTGTAGCCAGCCGGGCCGTAACCACCAGGGCCCTCGTACTGCGGCGCATCGGCAGGCGGTCGGTACGCGGGGCCACCATAGGACGGGTCGCCACCATAGGACGGATCGCTGGCGTAAGACTGCTCGCCGCCCTGGGACGGGTCACCGTCTTGGTACTGGTCGCCACCATAGGGTGGATCTGCGCCGTAGGACTGTTCGCCGCCGCCGGACGGCTCACCGGCGGAGCCGGGAGTTGGCGTGGAAGGCGGCGTCGGCTGACCCGGGATCTGCCCGGCAGGTGGCGGGTACGGAGCGGCCGGCAGTCCCGCCGACTGCGCACCCGCGTAACCGCCGGGGGCGGGCGGCGCGAACGGGAGCCCACCAGGCGGCACGTACGGGACCCGAGCAGGCGCCACCTGGCCAGCCGGAACCTGGCCGGCCAGGACCTGAACCACCTGACCGGACGCTGCCTGCTCGGACACCACCTCACCGGACGGGGTCTGACCGGACGCCGCCTGACCGCACGGCACATGCTCACGCGCCGACTCAGCGCCATTGTCCTCCGCGCTACCTGGGCTCGGCTCGACCTCCGCCGAACCCGCAACGGCTGGACCGGCGGCGTCTCGAGCGGCTGGCTCGTCATCAGCAGCGGCGTCGGTATCGTCGGTTGGTACCGGCTCGTCGGCCTGAGTCGGCGTATTGTGATCCTGGTTGGCCAAAAGTCCTTCCCCCAGCTTCGTCTGTACGAGAATGTCATGCCCCGCACGGGCCGGGATACCGCTATAGGCCGAGCCTAGGCCACCAGAACGCCGGGCCGTACCCATGCAGCGGAATCGCATACTTAGCCGCTTGGAGCACCCATGCACGCCATTGTCATAACCAGTCCCGGTGGCCCGGAGGTACTTAGGTGGACGGAAGTCCCAGATCCGGAGCCGGGACCCGGCGAAGTGCTTATTGACATCGCCGCGAGCGCCGTCAACAGGGCCGACCTGCTACAACGCCGAGGTTTTTACCCTCCGCCCGCAGGCGCGCCACCATATCCAGGCCTCGAGTGCTCGGGCCGCATCGCGGCAGCAGGGCCAGGCGTGACCAGCTGGCGTGCGGGCGACGAGGTGTGTGCGCTGCTGGCCGGTGGCGGCTACGCGGAGCGGGTCACGGTGCCCGCCGGGCAGGTGCTGCCGGTGCCCGGGGGGCTGCAGGTGACTGACGCCGCGGCCTTGATCGAGGGTGCCTGCACCGTCTGGGCCAACGTTTTCCAGCTTGCCAAACTGGCGCCGGGTGAGACCGTCCTTGTTCACGGCGGCGCGAGCGGTGTGGGCACGATCGCGCTGCAACTCGCCGGGGCACACGGCGCCCACGTGCTTTGCACCGCTGGCTCGCCGGAGAAGGTGGCCAGATGCGAGGAACTCGGCGCGGACCGGGCGATCTCCTATCGTGACGAGGATTTCGCCGCGGTAGTGAGGGAATTCACTGGCGGCGCCGGCGCGGACGTCATCCTGGACATCATGGGTGCCAGCTACCTGGCCCGCAACATCGACTCGCTCGCAATTGGCGGCCGCCTGGTGGTGATCGGGTTGCAGGGCGGTACGAGAGCCGAAATCGACCTGCGCGCGCTGCAGTTGAAGCGGGCGAGCCTGCACGGCACGATGCTGCGGTCCCGTCCAGTCGCGGAGAAGGCCGCCGTCGTGGCCGCGGTCCGTGAGCACGTCTGGCCCCTGGTGGAGGCGGGGAAGGTGCGGCCGGTGATCGACCGCGTGCTGCCGATGAAGGACGCGGCGGCGGCGCACGAGGTGATCGAGGCAGGCATGCACGTCGGGAAGGTTCTGCTTGTCACCTGAGACATCATGAGTCTTAACGGCTGCCGCATGGCGCGCCGCCCGCGCCGCCCAGTGCGGTTCAGGGGATCGTGCGGTTCAGGGGATCGTGCGGTTCAGGGGATCGTGCGGTTCAGGGGATCGTGCGGTTCAGGGGATCGTGCGGTTCAGGGATCGTCGAGTGCGCTACCGGATGGATGCCGCCCGCCCTGATTGCCGCCCCTGGTGCGAGCATGCGGCAGCGTCCGCCAGACTTGAAGCATGAACGACCGGATGAATACAGAACAGCAGGAGCCAGAGGTCGTCGTGCTCGGCCCGGAGGGCATGGCCATCGAGAGTTCCGAACGCGACGACCAGGAGAACAGCGAGCGTCCGGTCACCGAGATGGTCGAACAGCCGGCCAAGGTGATGCGGATCGGCAGCATGATCCGCCAGCTGCTTGAAGAGGTGCGCGCCGCGCCGCTCGACGAGAAGAGCCGTGCCAGGCTCAAGGAGATCCATGAAAGCTCGATAAAGGAGCTGGAGGACGGGCTCGCCCCTGAGCTAGTCGCGGAACTAGAGCGCCTCTCGCTGCCGTTCACGGAAAACGAGCTGCCAAGCGAGTCAGAGCTCCGGGTAGCTCAGGCGCAGCTTGTGGGATGGCTGGAAGGGCTTTTCCACGGCATCCAGACCACCCTCTTCGCGCAGCAGATGGCGGCACGCGCTCAACTGGAGCAGATGCGGCGGGCGCTTCCGCCCGGGATGATGCAAGCTCCAGAAGACGGTCCGCACGCGCCGCCGCCCGGATCCTCGGGCCCCTACCTGTGACCGATCTCCGACCCGAGATCGATCGCCCCTTGGGCGCCCCTATTTGGCGGCTATTCGGCCATCGCGCCGCTACACCCGCCCGTAGCGCAGGCGGGCCAGCCACGCCGTAGCGTCGGCGAACTCCGCGTCGGACGTGCCAGCACGTACCTGAGTGGTGCCGCCATCGCGACGAGGGTAGCTGCCGAGGAAGCGTACGTCCGCACAGACCCGGCGCAAGCCCATCAGGGCCTCCCCGACGCGCGCGTCATCAATGTGGCCCTCGCAGTCGATCGAGAAGCAGTACCTGCCCAGCACATCGCCGGTGGGCCTGGACTCGACCCGGGTTAGGTTGACCCCGCGCACCGCGAACTCGGTCAGAATCTCCGCCAGCGCGCCTGGACGGTCGGCGGCGAGGAACGCGGCCAGTGAGGTACGGTCTGAGCCCGTCCGCGCGGGCAACGGCCCAGGCACGCGGACCACAACAAACCGCGTGACGGCACCATCGTGGTCGCTGACGTCATCCGCGAGCACCTCGAGCCCGTACCTGGTTGCGGCGAACGCGCCCGCGAGCGCCGCGCCGATCTGCCCGTCCGCGGCCTGCCGCGCCGCCTCCGCGTTGGACGAGGCGGGCCGCCACTCGGCGTCAGGCAGGTGTGCGGCCAGCCAGCGGCGGCATTGGGGCTGCGCGTGCGGATGGCCGCCGACTGTCTTGACCGCGTCGACCCTGGTCCCTGGCCTGGCCAGCAGCGCAAATGTGACCGGCAGCAGGATCTCGGCACAAATCACCAGATCATGGCCGGTGGCGAGTTCGTCGAGCGTTGCCGTGACCGCGCCCTCCACCGAATTCTCGATCGGTACGACCGCGCGCACCGCCTCGCTCTTGCGTACCGCGTCGAGCGCGGCCTGCACGCTGGGATACGGTATCGGCTCCGCCGCGGCGGCCTCATCCAGGCTGCGCAGAGCGGCCTCGGTGAATGTTCCTTCCGGGCCCAGGTAAGCGTACCGAGCTGGCATGTCGCTCATAATCTCACGGTGCCGCTCTTCGCACTGGGCCGCTGTTTTCACGCCCCGCCGATTTCAAGGTCCAGGCCCTGTTTCCCGCTGCGGCCGAGTGGCGTTGCTAACGGAAAGGCCGCGTCGGTTGCCAGCCATGCGATGTCGCCGGCTAGCCCCTGCCTTCCACGTGGCCTGTGCGCACGAAGGTCACGCCTTCCTTTAGCCCGGCGCCCTGCGCAGGCACCGTCGGCAGGTTCTGGCCGAGGCGCGCAGAACGTGCCGCCTGCTCCTCCTCGGGCGACAGCGGCTGTATACCTTTTCCGCCAGCGATGGCCTTGGCGTAGGTGCGAGTCTCACTGCGCCCGTTGATCGAGGTGAGCACGATGCCGTCGCCGGCGGCGTTGAGCAGGGCGATGGAGAAGGAGAGCTGGCCAGCCATCTCCTTGAGTGCGTCGTAACGCACCAGGGCGACGTCTCTGATCGCACGCGGATCCACCGAGCCGGCCCCGGCCGCTCCAGTTCCGGCCGCTCCAGCCGCCGCCGCAGTCCCTGAAGTTCCGGTCCCCGCGGCTGCCAACTCGCTCCTGATGAGTTCGGCGCTTTCTGCCATGATCTTGTCGGTCCGGTTGTTCGCCGCGATCGCCAGCGTGACGCCGGCCCCGCCGGCAAGCAGGGCAAGCGCAGAAACCACGATCGCTATCACAATACGGAGCCTAGCGCCTCGTACTTTTCAGGGCACCTATATGGTCGATCTTTCCCAGGCACCTAAATGGCCGATCTGACCTGCGTTTTCTTCTCGTTTCCAGGTGGGACGGCGGTCGATGGTCCGCCCGGAGCAGCAGCATCGGCGCTGGCGACCCCCCTGCGGTGGGCCCAGGCGACAACCGGGATCAGGGCGATCGCACCTAGGCCGAACGAGCTTTGGACGATCCGCCCGGCAACCTTGGGCAGCCAGCCCACCTTCATCAGCGACAGCCCCCACCAGGGCAGGGTGACCGTGTAGAAGACGATGATCGCGACCGCCGCGGCGAGGCGGCGGCGATCTCTGCCGTCGCCCACGACCGCACCGATCACCACGACCACCCAGGCGAGATGGTGAATCCAGGCAACCGGCGAGAGCAGGACCGCGAGGAGCCCGGTGACCGCCACTCCCGCGATCTCGCCGCCGGTGCGCGCCATCCGGCGCGCGACGACGAAGCCGGTCGCGGCCACCACGATCGCCGCGACCAGCCACAGCGCTCCAGGTGCCGCGGAAGGCAGGAACAGCCGTAGCAGAATGCCGCGCAGCGACTGATTCGAGGTACCCGTGTTGGAGCCCAGCCGGTTACTGTCGAAGATCGCGTTCGTCCAGTAGTAAAGCGAGTCCCTCGGCAGCAGCGCAAACGCGCCAAGCGTCCACGCCGCGGCTGAGGCCGCCGCTGTCGCCGCGGCACGCCTGCGCCCGGTGATCCACAGGTAGATGATGAACACGCCCGGCACCAGCTTCACCGCCGTGGCGAGGCCGACGAGCGCGCCGCGCGGCCAGCGCGGAGAGACCGCCGCGCAGTCGGCGACGCACAGCGCGACGAGCAGGATGTCGACCTGGCCGAACCGCATCTCGTCCCGCATCGGAAAGAGATAGGCGCACACCGCGAAGAGGCCCGCATACACGACGGGCGCGTACCGTCCGGCGCAGACTCCGGGGGTTGCGAGGGGCCGCCCCCCCGCGCCAACCGTCCTGGGGGTTCCGGGGGGCCGCCCCCCCGGGTCAATACCGAGCAATGGCCGGAACGCGTACCAGATCGTTACCGCGAGCGGCACGTAAATGAAAGCGAGCCAGACCATCTGCGCGGCCGGCCAGGACATCATCGCCAGGGGGACGGCGAACACCGCCGCTATCGGCGGATAAGTGAAGGGCAGCAGCTGAGGCGCCTGGGTAAGCATGTGATAGATGGGCTGACCGTGCAGCAAGCTGACCCCGCCGGTGCGGTATACGTCGAGGTCCACCATGCGCTGGTCCGACGGGTTGGTCAGGTAGCGGAGCACGAGCCGCGCGACAAGCGCCAGCGCCGCGGCCCAGGCGAGCAC
This sequence comes from Streptosporangiaceae bacterium, assembly GCA_035517695.1. Lineage (GTDB taxonomy): Bacteria > Actinomycetota > Actinomycetes > Streptosporangiales > Streptosporangiaceae > DATFVJ01. The sequence continues at coordinate 41,868 of DATIYI010000282.1, read as the reverse complement.
GCCAGGCCCTGCGCGTCGCAACCGCTCCGGTAGAGCCGGCCGCGGCGCGGCTAGCCGCAGCCGACCCGAACCGCGAAACGTCGTGAGGCTGGGCACTGAGTCATTGTGCACCGCCCGGGATCCAGAACGGCTGCCGCGAGAGTCCGAGTGCGATTCTCCCGTCCCTCTCATGATCCGGGAGACCTTTCCGCGGATACCGCCGACAACTCTTGCCGATCACGCAGTTCAGGACTCCGTCGTTGCGCGCCCGTAAGGCAAGCGACCACGAGGACCACAGTGAGCGCGGCGAGAAGCGCTGGTGTCACGCCAGTGCGCACGACCGACTGCAGCCAGCCAAGGTCGGCGGGCAGCCGCGCGGACTGGCCGCGGGCCGGCAGGTAGCCGAACGCGAGGGCCGCGGTGCGCGCGAGCAGCAGCCAGTCCACCCACGACCAGACGGCCAGGGGAAGCAACACCCAGGCGAGCGCGTCGTACCACGGCAGCACGTAAGGCCACGCGAACAGCCACGCGAGCGCGAATGCGAGTGCCGCCCTCGCGGCCACCTGGGTGCCGGCTGCTCCTCCGGTCGGGAGCAGGTCCGCGTCTGATGAGTTACGCGGACCTGGCAGGCCGCGAAGCAGCAGCGCGAGCAGGACGAGCGCCACGACCACTGACCCTGCCGAGACCAGCGTGCCGGCCGCCGCGTGCCCGAGCGCGGCCTGCAACGCGGTCCGCACGGCCCGCCATGGCGAGCCGATCGACACGAAGTTCCCACCTGCCGCCACCTGCCGCAGCACGTGTGGACCCCCAGCGGCCAGCACGACGCCCACCACCACCACGAACCCGCTGGCGAGGCCGGCCAGCCACCGCGGGCGCCGACGAGCGGCCCAGGCCAGGCCGCCGCCTGCCAGCGCCGCGGTCAGCTTAACCGCCGCACCGAGCCCGGTGAACGCACCCGCTGCGGCGCACCGGGCAAGCCCGTGCCAGCGCGCGGAGCCGTTCGGCTTGATCGGTCCGAATACTGCGACGGCGGCGAGCGCGAAGACGGCCGCCTGGGTATCGACGTGGGCGCCGGCCATCAGTTCATAGAGCAGCAGCGGGTTGAAAGTCCACAGCAGGGCCGCGCGGAACTGACGGCGGCGATCACCGCGGGCCAGCCGATGCAGCAGCAGGCCCGCGCCGGCGAACGCTGCCAGGTTCAGGAGCGAGAGCACGAAGACCGTCAACCGCACCGACGTGCCGCCGATCAACGAGGCGAACGCCTGGCCGGCGGTAGCGAGGGGGCCGTAGACGGACGGGGTCGTGCGCCAGTCCTCCACCGCTCGGCTGATCGGGTCGTGGCTAAGCACGCTCGGACCCGTCGCATAGGGGTCGTGCCCGGTCACCAGCATGCGGCCGTACGCCGCGTAGCTGAGGTGATCGGCGGATCCGAACGGCGGCAGCACGACGAGCACGACCGCGGCGATGATGCCCGCGGTCGCGAGAGCGCGCGGTGAAGGTGCCCACCCGCGCCGTGCCGCGCCCATGCACAGACCGAGCCCCAGCGTGCCCGCCACCACGGCGGCCGCCGCGAGTGCCACGACAAGGTAGGCGGAAGGGTGCCAGACGAGTGAAAAGGGCGGCTGGCCCGGTCGTCCGGGCAGCGGCGGCTCCATCGCCGAGGGGCCGAGCAGCGCCACGAGGATGGTCAGCCCGATGCTCGTCCCTGTCGCGGCGAGACCTGCTGGGCCGGTCTTCATCCTCGGGTGGGCGGTGATCCGCTTGGCAGCAGGGATCGCCTGGCGACGAGCGCGACGGCCACGTCGGCGAACTGGCGGGCGCGGTGCAGCTGGCCGTGCCAGTCGGCACCCGTTGCCCGGTGCGCCAGGTCGACCTCCACTTCGGTGACCCGCAGGCCGCGCCGCAGCAGATCGATGGTGAGCGCGGTCTCCGCGCCGAATCCGCTGGCGAGCGGTCGCGCCTTCTCGAACGCGTCCCTGGTGAGGCATCGCTGGCCATTGAGCGGCTGCGTTGGCTGCCAGCCCGTGGCCCGCTGGATTCCGGAGCCGGAAAGCCGGACCACGAAACCGTGCCCGCCAACCTTCACCCGGTTCGCGAACATTGCGATCGTCATGTCAGCGGTCCCCGCACGGACGGGCTCGATCAGCGGAAATGCGTTACAGGCGGTTTCCGCGAGATCGGCGTCGAGGAACAGCAGGTGGCGCGGCTTGCCGCGGCGCTCGACGGCGTCGAGGAGGCGGACCGCCTCCGCGCCCGCCTCCATGGCCGCGCCCTTGCCGCGGCTCCTGGCATGCCGCACGACGTGGGCGCCCGCCGCCTCCGCCACGCGCGCGGTGCCGTCGCGTGAACCGTCGTCCACGACGATCACGAGGTCGACCCCTGGTAGCGCCCCCGCCGACACGACGGTCGCGTGAATACGGTCGCACTCGTCCCTGGCGGGAATGACTGCCGCGGTGTCACCGGTCTGGGACATGTCGCCGATCCTAAGGCCTGTACAGGGGCACGCGGACTTAGAGGGCTGGTGTCCCGTGGATCTTCGGCGGCGCGAAGGTGCCGCCCGCGACCCAGACGACGACCCGGGTCGCGGACGGCTCTGTCGTCGTCGCCGACAGCTCCAGTATCGGCTCCTCGAGGACAAGCAGGGCGTTGCCGACCGCCCGCCTCGATCACCGCCCGCATCCACCAAGCTCCACGGGACGCGCCCTAGCCGGCTGCGGCCCCTTCCCCCGCGGCGCCGGTCGTGTCATCGACGACGGTGAAAACCGAATCAAGCCCGGTCACCTGCAAGATCTTGCGAACTGCAGGTCGGGGGCCGGCGAGGTCGAGCCCGCCGCCGTACTCGCCCGCCCGCTTCATCGCGGCGAGCAGGACGTTCATGCCAGTGGAATCACAGAACTCGACCCCGGACATATCAACCAAGATCCGGACCGGACGGCCGCCGTCCAGCACGGCCGTGAGCTCGCCCTGCAGCCGAGGCGCGGTGTACAAGTCGATTTCACCCAATACGGTAACGATCGCTTGATCGCCTTGAGATTGGCTCGAGACCTTAAGCTCCACGTGCGGCACCCTACCGGTCCCTGAGGCTCCTGGGCCAGATGGTTACGCTGAGTGCACTGATCGAGTACTCGGCGCCTTGGCCTGTCAGCCACGCCGGGCAAAGCGCGGCGCGGCCATCGCCGCCACGGGCGCGGGCGCAGCGGGCTCTGTGGCGGGTTCCCTGCTGACTGGGCATGTCATGCACCGGGGGCCGCCACGCCCGCAGGCAAGTTCGCTGCCCGGCACCCGGATGACCTCGATTCCCGCGGCTTCGAGCGTCGCGTTGGTGTCGACGTTGCGCTCGTAGGCGACGACCACCCGCGGTGCGATCGCGAGCATATTGCCGCCGTCGTCCCACTGCCCCCGACCGGAAGAGACCGGATCCAGGCCCGTGTCGATAACCCTGAGCCGGTCGATTCCCATGGCCTGCGCGGCGGCCTCGAGGAATGGCATGGGCCGCGATACCCGCAGCACGCCTGGACCCTCCGCACGCACGGTGATCACGTGCGCCGTGAGCGTGTAGGCAGCGGCGGGGAACATCACCACCGTGTCCACGTCGACCATCGTGCACACGGTGTCCAGATGCAGGGACGCCCGATGGCCGTGCATCGGCACCGCGAGGACGGTATGTGCGAGCCCGGCATCGAACATGCGGCTGGCGAGGCGCTCTACCCCGGCGGGGGTCGTGCAACCGCCGGTGCCGACCGCGACGATGCCTGGGGCGAGCGCCAGCACGTCCCCGCCTTCGAGTGGCTCGAGGCCAGGGTGGTATAGCCGCTTGGTTCCCGCGAACCTCGGATGGTGGGTATAGATGAGCTGCAACAGGGTGGCCTCGCGCTGCCTGATCGCCAAGGCCGGGCTTGTGACCGCGACCCTGTCCCCGATCCACACGCTCGAGTCCCTGATGAACAGCAGGTTGGGCAGCGGGTCGACGATGAACTCGTGGGGATCTAGAAGCTGGTAGACGACCCCACGCCCTGGCTTGAGTTCTTCGTGTACAAGGCCGCCGACCAGAACCTGGGCGAGCCGCTCAGGAGCGAGGTCGCTCAGGTACGACCGGAGGTAGCCGCGCAGTTCATCACCGAGCCTTCCGTCGCCGAGCAGGGAGGTGATTGCCTCGCTGCGGGCCGGCTGGTACTCGAGGGCATCTTGCAGCAGTTCGGTGAGGTAGCGGACCTCGGCGCCGCAGCGCCGCAGCGTCGCAGCGAACCCGTCGTGCTCCTGCTGGAGGCGGCCGACCCAGGGTATGGCGGCAAACAATAGCTTGGCTCTGCTTCGTGGGGTTATCCGGCGCAGCTCCAGACCCGGACGATGCAGCAGGACTGTGCCGAGCCGACCGACCTCGCTGTCCACGCCGTGGGTGTGGCTCACGGTTACCCCCGGATCCCTCACTCTGTCCTCAAGCGTCACGTCACTGTGAGTATCACCACTTTCACGCCCTGTTATGCAACTTATGTTGACTGGCGTCCGCCGTTCACCGGAGGCACCGGGAGCACCGCCCATACCGTCGTACCGCCATCGTCGGTGCGTACCCCCCAGCCCCAGGTCAGGTGGGCAACGATCGACAGACCCCGGCCGCCGAGTGAAGAAAGTGACGGCCGCGAAGCACGTGGCCGGGTCACGGCGCCGCCGTCACTGACGGTGACCTCCAGCATGTCCGCGTCGATCGCCCATCCCACCCGCACGTGACCGTCCGGCAGCGGGTTCGCATGCCGCAGCGCGTTGCTCAGCAGCTCACTCATCACCAGGGCGGCGTCTTGGGCGGTTGGCTCACGGATTCCCGCGCCGAGCAGCTCGGCGGTCAGGCGGCGCCGTGCGACCGCGACGCTGGCGGGCGTATACGGGAGCAGGACCGTACTCGACGTCCTCACCTCCCTCCGGCGGGCAGCCGCCTCCGCCAGCCAAAACTCAGAGATCCACACGGACGTGGTACGAGCGGAGATGCCCAGCCGAACTGGGTCGGAAACCGCGTGATGCCGATGGTGTGGAAATGAGCCACAGAAACACCAGATGTTGGTTACCTGCGGCTATAGGCGCTCCTGGGCAGCGTGCCCAGGCTGCGGCTCGAGACCGCTGGCGGGTCAAGGCAGGCTAAATGCCCGGTCGCGATCGCAATGCCGGGTGGGACGAGGACGTGGGTGCGGACGTAGCCGCGGCGATGTGCTCAGCGTCGCTAGGTAGTTCCCCGATCAAGCCTTCGGCCGCAAGGGCGCGGATCAGCCCGCCGAGCCCAACGGCGAGCCCGGCGCGCTCCTGGTCGCTGAGCGCGCCGAGGATACGGTCCTGGCGATCCTGCCACTCTCGCCACATGCGCGCGGCCACCGCGCGCCCCTCCGGCGTGAGGTGGAGCCTGACGTAGCGCTGATTCGCCGTGTCGCGCCCGCGCCTTATCCAGCCCTTGCGCTCGAGCCCCGCGGCCAGCCGGCTTATCGTGCTCTTCTCGAGCCCGAGCAGGCTGGCCAGATCTCCCTGTGCGATCCCGCGTGCGGCGAGCAGCTCGAGCAGCGCCCGCGCCTCGGACGGCGATACCTGCGGCCCGGGCACCGCGGCTGGCGCCTCGGCAGGACCGGCAGCCCTGAGCAACTGGCCGAGAAGTTCCCCGAGCGGCCCGCCCGCCGCGATCTGCTCCACCGCTCTTCCCCTTTCCCAGGCTGTTTCCCATTTCCCAAGCTGTGTTCGCGGCTTCCCAGCCGTTTCTTCAGCCCCGGCCACTCACAGTTGTACGTTGCAACTCTGATGGTATACCGTTGGGCCGGATAGTTGCGCGCTACAACTCTAGCCGTCAGGCGGATGGCGCATCCATTGATGAACCCGCACCTCGAGCGAAGGGGATCTGTGCCTGTGGGCCTCCAACCCGAAATAGGCTCGGCCCCATGAGCGGATCAGCCAGACCCGGCGGCAGCCTCAGCGGCCCTGGCACGCTGTCCGGTATCACGCCGGTCGGGGAGGTCACCCGGCTGCCCGATGAGCCGCTGGCCGAGCTCGCCGCGGAGTACGGCCTGCGGCCGAGCGCGCTTCGACCGCCGCTGCTCACCTACATACGCCAGCTCTGGCAGCGAAGGCATTTCATCCTGACCTTCGCGACCGCGCGCAATGTGGCGATGTACACCGAGGCGAGGCTCGGCCAGCTCTGGCAGGTCCTCACCCCCCTGCTCAACGCGGGCGTCTACTTCCTGATCTTCGGCGTGCTGCTCGGCACCAGCCGCGGGGTCCCGAATTTCCTCGCATTCCTGGTCACCGGGGTTTTCATCTTCAACTTCACCCAGCGGTCGTTCCTGGTCGCCTCGCGGGTCGTCAACGACAATCTATCGCTGATCCGTGCGCTGACCTTTCCCCGCGCCTGCCTGCCCCTCGGCTATGTCGTGGTGGAACTACAGCAGACGATGCTGTCCATGCTGGTGCTCGCCGCTATTGTGCTTGCGACCGGCGAGCCGATCACCTGGTACTGGGTGCTCGTAGTTCCCGCGCTGTTGCTCCAGGCGATATTCAACGTGGGTTCCGGAATGATGATCGCGCGCACCGGCGCGGGAGTCGACGATTTCAGCCAGCTGCTGCCGTTCATGCTTCGAACCTGGATGTATCTGTCCGGCGTCATCTTCAGCCTTCGGACGGTGGCCCGGCTTCAGGATCACCACAAACTTGAGGCGCTGCTGCAGGCCAATCCGGCGGCGGTCTACATCACGCTCGTCAGGGACGCCCTGCTCAAGTCGCAGCGGCTGAGCGCCCCAGGTGCGAAGCCATACAACTTCCCCAAGTGCTGGTGGTACGGCAAGCATCCGACGAGCAAACCGTACTGGTCGGCGTACTGCCATCCGGCTCCGCTCAGCAGCCCCAGAGACCTGTGGCTGCTCGCTGTCGGCTGGGCCCTGGTGGCGCTCATTGTCGGCTTCCTTTACTTCTGGCACGCGGAGGCGGTGTACGGCCGTGGCTGACCCCATGGTCATCGTGGATGACCTGCATATCGTCTACCGCGTCTACGGCGCGGGCGGTGACAAGGGCACGGCCGCGACCGCGCTGATGCGGCTGATGCGCCGGCAGCACCGCCCATCCGTCCGCGAGGTGCACGCGATCCGCGGCATCTCGTTCGTGGCCTACCGTGGCGACGCGATCGGCGTCATCGGGCGGAACGGATCGGGCAAGTCCACGCTGCTGCGCGCTATCGCCGGGTTGCTTCCTGCCGAGCAAGGCGCCGTCTACACAACAGGCGAAGCGTCACTGCTCGGTGTGAACGCCGCGCTCATGGACGACCTCACTGGCGACCGAAATGTCGTGCTCGGCTGCCTGGCCATGGGCATGACACGGCAGGAGACCAAGGACCGCTACCAGGAGGTGGTCGACTTCTCCGGGGTAGGTGAGTTCATCGACCTGCCGATGAAAGCGTATTCGAGCGGCATGGGCTCGCGGCTCAGGTTCGCCATCGCCTCGGCCAGGAGCCATGACGTCCTGCTCGTCGACGAGGCACTCGCCACAGGCGACGCCGAGTTCCGGCGCAAGAGCCACAGACGGATCGAGGAACTGCGCCGGCAGGCGGGCACGGTCTTTCTCGTCGCGCACAACCTCGAAGAGGTCGAGCAGACGTGCAACCGGGTGATCTGGCTGGAAAAGGGTAAGATCATAATGGATGGCGACGACGTGACAGGCATCATCGACGCTTACCTTGACGCGGCGGGCGGCGAACGGCGCGAGCGAACTTCTGTCAACGGCTGAACGGCCAGCAAGCCGCCGGCCGGTGAGGCGTTGGCCGGTGAGGCGTCGGCGGTCGCCTGGGCGTCCGCCCGTTGCAGCCGGAGCCACATGATGGTGCCGCCGCCGGTTCTTGACCGAGCCTGCACTTGGGCGCCCTGCGCGTGGGCGAGCCTGCGGACGATGTACAGGCCCAGGCCGATGCCGCCGAACCGGCGCCGGTCACCCGCCTCTCCCTGAACGAACCGCTCGAAGACGCGCTCGTGATCGCTCGGCGAGATGCCGATGCCTTCGTCCTCGACCGTGACGTCGATCCGGTCGGCCACAGCCCGGGCGCGAACCGTCACCGTGCCGCCCGATGGCGAATATTTGAAGGCGTTCTCGAGCAACTGCCCGGCGATGATGTCGGTCGCCATCGCGTCCCCGAACGCCGCGGGCAGGTCCGATGGAATGTCCGCGAGCAGCGTGTGCTCGTCGGACAGGGGCCGGAACGCCACCGCGGCGGCGCGCAGCAGCCCGGCCAGGTCGAACGGGCCGTTGGTGACGGTGAGTTCGTCCGCACCCGCACGTGAACCAAGCAGCAGTTGCTCGACGAGACGGCCAAGTGATCCGGCGCGCTCCGCGATGATCGCGGCCGCGCTGCGCCTATCGGTGTCGGTCAGCTTGTCCCACCGGCTCGCCAGCGTGCTCGCGAACCCGTGTACGACAGTGATCGGCGTACGCAGTTCGTGGCTTGTGGTCGCGAGGAAGAGATCCTTCGCCTCCTCCAGTTCCTTGGCCGCGGTCACATCACGGAAGTCCAGTACCCGCTCGTCGCCGCCGGCCAGGGCGGTGCAGAGCACGTCGAGCCAGTGGCCGTTGGTGAGCTTGTGTGTCGCCTTCGAGCCGGGCGCGGGCAGCGGAAACGGCGGGGGCTTGCCCTGCACATCTTCCGCGGAAACCCCGGTCAGCCGGTGCGCTGCCGGGTTCCACTGCCTGACAAGGCCGGCCGCGTCGAGCACCGCGATGCCGTCGGCGCTCGCATCGATCACCGCACGTTCATGCGCCCGCTGCCTGACGACCTCCTCGAATGCCATCGCATTGGTGAGCGCGACGCCCGCGTGACCGGCGAGCAGTTCAAGCAGTTCGAGTTCGATATGCCCCACCTTGCGCCTGCTGTAGAGCGCGTAAAGCGCGCCATAGGGGCGACCGGCCACGTGCGAAAGCCCGATCGCGATCGTGTGCAGACCCGGCAGCGCCGACCAGATCATGTCATCGAACCTGGCGGTCGCCCCGGTTGCCATCATCACTGTCTTGCCGCCCCGCATCAGCTCCCCGACCATGCTGTCAGCTAGCCGGGCGCTGCGGCCGCGCAGTCTTTCCGGCAGCCCGTCCAGGCTCACGAGGCGCAGTTCGCCGCCCTCGATGAGCACGAAGCCGCCCGCGTCCGCGCTGGTGAGCTCGCGCAGGCTGGCAGCAATGCGGTCAAGCACCGATTCGAGGTCCCGCTGGGCGGCCATGTCGGCCACCACGCCCGCGAGGCGGCGCACCACCCGGGCTCGCTGTGCCATGTGGTGCCTGGCCGCGTCGTCCTGGCCGACGCGGTGGCAGACGTTCACCCAGCCGATCACCTCACCGCCCACGTCACGCAACGCGCTGGTATCGATCCGCACGTCAAGCAGGCCGCCGTCACGGCAGATGCGACGGGTCGCGAAGGAAATCTGGCCGCCGCTACGCACCCGCTCTAGCACGCCATTGTGCTCGGCCTTCAGCTCCTCGGGGATGATCTGCGGGTCACGTCCCGCCACCTCGGTTGCGGCCCAGCCGAACATCCGTTCTGCGGCGGGATTCCACAGCAAAACGGTGCGATCGGTATCGAAGGCGATGATCGCGTCGGCGGCGCACTCTATAGCCGCCCGGCTGATCGCGTCCACCCGGGACCGCACCTCGCGGCGATCTGTCCCCACGACGCCATCGTGCCATCGCGCACCGCCCGCTGGCACTCGCTAGCGCATTTGGCCCGTGCGGTCGTCGCCTGGACCGAACAGCGGGGCGGCAGCTACTACCAGTGGTCGCTGAGGCGCGACCCGGGCGGAACCGGGGGTGGCCGGGGGGCGTCCAACCCGCATGAAGGTCCCAACGACATCGGCGGCCGTCGTTGCGGTCACTGCGACGATGCTCGCGCTCGCCGCGTGTGGCTCACAGCATGCCGCCGTGGGCGGGGTGCCAAGCCCCACGCATCCGCCCGTGTCGCTGACGATCGAGGTCAGGCCGAGCGCAAACGCCTCCGCGCAGCGTTGGGCACTCACCTGCGATCCGGCCGGCGGTACTCTCCCGCATCCGGCCACGGCATGCGCCGCACTCGCCGGGGTCTCCGATCCGTTCGCGCCGGTGCGGCGCGGCATCATGTGCCCAATGATCTACGGGGGCCCGCAGACCGCGACCATAGAAGGAACGTGGCATGGCACATCGGTGCATGCGACGTTTTCGAGGGTCGACGGCTGCCAGACGGCGCGCTGGAGCCGGATCGGGGCCGTGTTCGGGCCCTACGCCAGCCCGGTTCCAAGTCCGTAGAGCTGGGTTAGCCAGGTTAGCTGCACAGCCGGGTTAGCTGCACAGCCGGGTTAGCTCCGGGTTAGCTGCACAGCCGGGTTACTTGAGCAGCCGGGACAGCCGACGATCAGCGAGCGGCTTGCCGCCCGTCTGGCAGGTCGGACAGTACTGGAGCGCGGAGTCTGCGAACGACACCTCCCTGATTGTTTCGCCGCAGACGGGGCACGCTTGCCCGGCGCGCCCGTGTACGCGGAGGCCGGTCTTCTTCTCGGCCTTCAGGTCTCCTGCCGCCAAGCCCGCCGACCTGGCCACCGCACCGCGCAAGGTGTCCACGATCGCGGCGTGCAGCGTGGCCACCTCGTCCGCCGTGAGGCTCGCGGCGAGCTTGTAGGGTGACATCTTCGCGACGTGCAACACCTCGTCGGAGTAGGCGTTGCCGATGCCCGCGACGATGCTCTGATCGCGCAGTACTCCCTTGATCTGTGTCCGGCGCCCGCTGAGCAGCGCGGCAAGCGCGGCGACATCGAAATCCGGGGCGAGCGGATCGGGACCAAGGGCCGCGATGCCCGGCACCTCGGCTGGGTCGCGGACGAGATAGACCGCGAGCCGCTTCTGGGTTCCCGCCTCGGTGAGGTCGAAGCCGGATCCGTCGTCGAGCACCACCCGAAATGCCAGCGGGCCTTTGCCCGGCCGCGGCGGCTCGGCCGGCAGACTATCCCGCCAGCGCAGCCAGCCGGCCCGTGCCAGGTGGGTAATTAGGTGCAGCGGCGGCTCGTCCGAGGTCGGCTCCCTGTCCTGGTCCATGTCCCGCTCGGCGCCGCAGTAGATGTCGAGGAATTTGCCATGCCTTGCCACGCCGGTGACGGCGAGGCCCGCAAGCGCGGTAAGCGGTGGATCGTAGGTCTTCAGCACCGAGATCGCCGCCACATCCGCCCGGGCGACGGTGCGCCCAACCGCGCGCTCACGCAGGAAGATCGCGAGCGCCTCCACTTCGGGCAGTTCAGGCATGTATCAGAGTCTGCCGGACCCAGCCCGCGGATGAAACTGCCAGATCACTGTCCAGGTCCTCTGGCCGGGCCACGTGCGGCGGGCTGCAGCCGGCCTGAATGTCACATCCAGCCTGCCTGTCACATCCAGTAACAGAACGAAATTGTTCGGGCACGTTCCAGCGCCGTCGCGCCACGCGGCAGCCGTTTGGGAGAATTCTGGTTTCCCTGTGACAAACGCGATACTCGCCACCCAAACCGGCACGTCGCCGAGCCGGGCGCGGGCCGTGGGTTCCGTTGCGAGTTGCCGAGCCGGGCGCGGGCGCCGGGGGGTTCCGGGGGGTCGCCCCCCGGACCAGCACAACGCCGCTGCGAAGCCGGTCAAAGCCCGGCGAGCACGCGTGGGCACAGCCGGGGGGTTCCGGGGGGTCGCCCCCCGGACCAGCACAACGTCGCTGCGAAGCCGGTCAAAGCCCGGCGAGCACGCGTGGGCGAGGAGGGATTTGAACCCTCACGTCCTTGCGGACACACGGACCTGAACCGTGCGCGTCTGCCATTCCGCCACCCGCCCTGGGCAGTGAGCTAGGTTAGCACGTCGCCGCAGCACGCCACTGCGCCGATACGATCGTAGACGATGAAGGGAGGGAGGTGCCTCGTTGGGAGTTCTGCAGCGCTTCGAACGCCGCCTAGAAGGCATGGTCGAAGGTGCGTTCGCGCGGGCCTTTAAGTCGGAACTGCAACCAGTCGAGATCGCCAGTGCGGTGCAGCGTGAGATGGACGACCGTGCTGCCATTGTCGCGCAGGGCCGCACGCTGGTGCCGAACGACTTCGTGGTGGAGCTTGCCGAGACCGACAATGAGCGGCTCGCGGTGTATGCGGGCAGCCTCGGCGTCGAGCTCGCCAACCTGGCGCGTGACTACGCCAAGGAGCAGGGCTACTCATTCGTCGGACCGGTCCGCACGCGGTTCCAGGGCGTGCCAGAGTTGACCACAGGGACCTTCAGGATCCGTTCTGGGGTGATCCGGGGAAGCACCGTGGAAGGTGGCGAGATCCGCCAGCCCGTCAGCGACGTGCCGCGGTCTTACGGCGGCTTCGCCGGTCACCCGCGGCTGGTCGTGTCCGGCGGCGGTGTGTCGGTGGACGGCGCCTCGCAAGGCGGTGATCAGCGGACCTATGAACTAGCCACCCCTGTCACTTTGCTCGGCAGGGGTACCGACTGCGACCTGCGGCTGGTAGACCCGGGTGTGTCGCGGCACCATGCCGAGCTTCGGGTCGAGGATGGCGATGTCGTTGTGGTCGACCTTGGCTCTACTAACGGTACCTTCGTCAACGGCCAGCCGATCAGGCGCGCATCATTGACCGACGGGTCGCGGGTGACGATCGGCCGGACCACGCTCACCTTCCGCGCCGATCCGCCGCATTGACGGCATGCACCCACCAGAAGATTTGCCGATCCCGATACCTAGAGCGACACCTACAGCACTGCACCAGCCTGATGCCGGACCAACCCAAGGATGCATCGCCCGATGAACGAGCTCACCCTCACTCTCATCCGGCTGGCGTTCCTGGCCGTCCTCTGGCTGTTCGTGATCGCCGCCGTCGGCGTCGTGCGGACCGACATGTTCGGCCAGTCGTCAAGCTCGCGGAAGGCGGCCCGCCAGCGGCAGCAAACCCAGCGGCCACCGAAGCAGCCGCGCGGAAAGCGGGGGGTGCCGGGGCATGTCGTGATCACGCAGGGTCCGCTCGCCGGCACAGCCCTGGGCCTCAATGATCAGCAGATCACCCTCGGCCGGGCCAATGATGCCACGCTGGTGCTCAACGATGACTACGCTTCGAGCCGACATGCCCGGCTATTCCCACAAGACGGCCAGTGGATCGTTGAAGACCTCGGTTCGACCAACGGAACCTATCTCGACCGTCAGAAAGTTACCCGGCCGACACCCGTGCCGGTCGGCGTGCCGATCAGGATCGGCAAGACGGTTCTGGAACTGCGCAGATGACACTTGCACTCCGATACGCGGTCCGCTCTGACGTCGGGCTCCTTCGGGAGGGAAACGAGGATTCGGCGTACGCGGGCCCGCGCCTGCTCGCCGTTGCTGACGGCATGGGCGGACACGCCGCGGGTGAGGTAGCGAGCGCGGTGGCCATTTCCGCTCTTGCCCGCCTTGACGACGACATGCCAGGCACCGATCTCGCCGATGCGCTCGGCCGGGCAGTCCGCGAAGCCAACACCACACTGCACCAGATGGTCATCGCCAATCCCGCCCTGGACGGGATGGGCACCACGCTCACCGCGATGCTCTGGTCGGGAGCCCGGATGGCACTGTGCCATATCGGCGACTCACGCGCCTACCTGCTACGGGACGGCGAGCTTTATCAGATAACCCATGACCATACCCTCGTGCAGCGGTTGCAGGACGAGGGCCGCATCAGCCCGGACGAGGCAGCGACCCACCCACAGCGTTCGCTGATCCTGCGCGCACTCGACGGCAGGAGCGAGGCCGAACCCGACGTGTCACTTCGCGAAGCAAAGATCGGCGACCGCTACCTGCTCTGCTCGGACGGACTTTCCAGCGTGGTGAGCGCGGAAACGCTGCACCGGACGCTCAGCACGGTCAGTGAGCCCGACCAGGCCGTGATCCAGTTGGTCGAACTCGCCAACCGTGGCGGCGGCCCAGACAACATCACCTGCATCGTCGCCGATGTGGTGGACAGTGCAACGGCCAGGCTCGCGCCGACCGAGGTTGCGGTTATCGCAGGCGCCGCGTCCAACGGCAGGGGCATGCCGCCGCAGCCAATGGCCCGGCCTGACACCCCGGCGGGCCGCGCCAACGCGCTCACTCACACCGCGCCGCAACCCACCGTCGGGCCCGGGATTGTGGATACCGCCAACGGGAACGGCCAGGCGAGGGCAGCGGCAGATGACGAGGAGGGCGGCGCGGCCATCCGGTCGCGGCGGCGCTGGCCCATTGTCACCGCCATCCTCGTCCTGTTGTTCGCCGTCATCGCGGGCGGCGGTTTCGCCGCGTGGCGGTATTCGCAGAGCCAGTATTACGTCGCGGCCGACGGCGGCAAGGTCGTGATCTTCCGTGGTATCAACCAGAAGGTCGCGGGCCTGAGCCTGTCGTCTGTCTACGAGCGCACCGGCATCCCGCTCGCGGCGGTCCCGCAGGATGATCGGACACGAATTGCGGCCGCGATATCAGCGACCGGTCTCGCCGACGCCCGCGGCATTGTCAACCGGGTCGCGGGCGAAGTGCGTGCCTGCCAGGTGGCGCAGGCGGAGCTGGCAGTATGGCAGAACGAGGTGGCCCATTGGCCGAAGCCTGCAAAGGGCAAGCAGGCGAAGCCGAAGCCGCCGCGGCCCCCGGTTCCGCCGGCCTGCCCGCCCGCGACAGCGAACGTCGCAGGAGCGACATCGACGGGATCTCAGCCACCCGCCACGCCCACGGCGGGAGCGACGCCATGAGTGCCGGGGCAGGAATAGCCTCCCAGGGGGGCGGCGTGGCGTTCGCGCCGATGCTGCGCAAGCGCCGCGGCACCGAACTGGCCATGCTTGCATTCGCCGTGCTCATCACGTTCTTCGCCTATGCGAACGTGGGGTTCGGGGTCAACGGCAAGCTGCCCTCAGGCGCGTTCGGCTACGGCCTCGCCTTCGCGGGGTTGCTGGTCGCGGCCCACCTGACGGTGCGCAGGTTCGCGCCGTGGGGTGATCCGCTAATGCTGCCGCTCGCCGCGATACTCAACGGCCTCGGCCTAGTGATGATTCACCGGCTTCAGCTGGCCAGCCAGGCGGGCTTGATGCCGGGCAATACGCTCGCCGCCTCCGCCACCACCACGCAGCTCCTGTGGACTGGGCTCGGCATCGTGGGGTTCATCGTGGTGCTCGTCGCGGTCCGCGAGATCCGCGTCCTGCAGCGGTACACGTACACGCTCGGCATCGCCGGACTGATCATGCTCGCCATCCCAGCGCTGCTGCCGAGTTCGCTGAGCGCGATCAACGGCGCCAAGGTGTGGATCATCGTCGGCGGCTTCTCCATCCAGCCTGGCGAGTTCGCGAAGCTGGCACTGGCGATCTTCTTCGCCGGTTATCTGGTGGTCAAGCGCGATGTGCTCGCGCTCGCGGGACGGCGAGTCCTCGGTATCGACCTGCCACGGGCGCGCGACCTCGGCCCCGTGCTCGTCGCCTGGGCCGCCAGCCTGATGATCCTGATCTTCGAGTCCGACATCGGCACGTCCGCGATGTTCTTCGGTTTGTTCATCGCCATGATCTACATCGCGACTCAGCGGACTTCGTGGCTGCTCATCGGCGTGGCCCTCTTCGTGGTTGGCGTGCTGGTGACGGCAGCCCTTTTCACCCACGTCGGTGCGCGCTTCGAGATCTGGAGGCACACGTTCACCGCTGCGAACATCAACTGCAATCCTGCCACCCAGACCAACTGCGCGCCGTCGTACCAGCTCGCTCAGGGCGTCTACGGGATGGGTTCTGGGGGAGTGGTGGGCCGGGGATGGGGCCAGGGCCAGCCGTATCTGACGCCGCTCGCGCAGAGCGACTTCATCGTGTCCTCGTTCGGCGAGGAGCTTGGCCTGACCGGGCTGATGGCCATCCTGCTCATCTACGGGCTGATCGTGCAGCGCGGGCTGCGCGCGGCGCTCACCGTACGCGACCCGTTCTCCAAACTGCTCGCAGGCGGCCTGTCCTTCGTGCTCGGACTCCAGGTGTTCGTGATCGTCGGCGGGGTCACCAGGCTCATCCCGCTCACTGGTATTACCACACCCTTCCTCTCGCAGGGCGGTTCTTCGCTCGTTGCAAGCTGGCTGCTGATCGGGATCCTGATGCGGATCAGCGATAGCGCACGCCGGCCGCCGCCGCAGCCGATTCAGGAGGAGGGGATGACCCAGGTCGTGAGGGTCACGTGAATCGTGCGCTGCGCCGCATCTCCATCGCCAGCCTGGTGATGTTCGCCGTGCTGTTGCTGAACGTCAACTACCTGCAGGCCTTCCAGGCCGACAGCCTGACAAGCAAGCCGTCGAACGTGCGCGCGTTCGAGCAGCAGTTCCAGCAGCAGCGCGGCCAGATCGTCGCCGCCGACGGCACGGTCCTGGCTAAGTCGGTCGCGACCAAGAATGTGATCTACAAGTTCCAGCGGCAGTACCCGCACGGCCCGGAGTACGCCCCGGTCACCGGCTACGACTCCATCTTCGGTGCGAGCGGGCTCGAGCTCACCGAGGATAAGCTGCTTTCCGGCAACGACCCGAGACTGCTCGTCCGCAACTTCGTGAACATGATCACCGGCAAGAAGCCGCAGGGGGCCCAGGTCGTCACCACGATCGATCCCAGGGCACAGACCGCGGCCTACAAGAACCTGCTCGCTACCGGCTTGTCGGGCGGCGTCGTCGCCTTGGACCCGAAGACCGGCGCGATCCTCGCTCTCGCGTCGGCGCCGAGCTTTAACCCGAACAACTACGCCACATTCAGCGGCACAAAGCTCAACAAGATTGACACCGCCTACCGGCAGAGCCCAGCACAGCCACTGCTCAACCGTGCCATCAACGAGACCTACCCGCCAGGTTCCACCTTCAAGGTGGTGACAAGCTCAACGCTGTTCTCCTCGGGCAAGTACACACCGGACACGGTGGTACCCGCGCCGACGGTGCTCCAACTCCCGGACAGCACAGCCACGTTGATCAACTTCGACGGGGAGGCCTGCGGGACAGGCAGTGTGCCGATCATTTACGCGTTTACCGTGTCGTGTAACACGGTCTTCGGTGGCCTCGGCATGAAGATCGGCGGTCCGGCCCTGCATGACCAGGCGACCAAGTTCGGCATGAACGACCCGAACCTGACAATCCCGCTGCCCGTGTCAGAAAGCAACATGCCGCTGCTGACTAATGACCCGCCACACGTCGCTCAGTCGGCGATCGGCCAGTTCGACGACACGGTAACGCCGCTGCAGGAGGCCATGTTCTCCGCGACGATCGCCAATGGGGGCACGCTCATGAAGCCCTACCTGGTTCAGAAGGTCGAGGCGCAGGACCTGTCCAGCGTCGAGGCGGCCACTCAGCAGTCGCTCTCCCAGCCGGTGAGCGGTGCGGTGGCCGGTGAGGTGAAGAGGATGATGCTGAGCGTCGTGCAGAGCCCGTCTGGCACCGCCCATGCCGCCACAGCAAGCCTGCAGAACTCGGGCATCGAGGTCGGAGCGAAGACCGGCACGGCGCAGAATGGGATTAACAACACCGGCTTGGACGATGCCGTTTTCACCTGCTTCGCACAGTCTGGCAACCAGCAGATCGCGGTCGGCGTCGTGGTGAAGGGGGGCGGTCAGGGCGCGGATGCGGCCGCGCCCATAGCCGTGGCGGTCATCAAGGCGTATCTGGGGCAGCAATGAGCGGAACCGGTCCAATCAGCGGATCTCCTGCCGGACCCGGCGGTCAGGATGGCTGGCAACATGCCCCTGGCCAGGTTGGGTCAGGGGCGACGCGGCACCCAGCCGGACCTCAGGGCGAGGACTCCACCGATCCCGGCGTCCGGGCACGCATGGAACACCGCGCCGATCCGGACGGCCAGGACCCTGCCGATATGGACGGATACTCCGCCGCCCCGGGCGGCCCGTACCCGGCCGACGAGGCGGGCGAGGCAGACCGGCGGTACTCAGAGGGCCCCGACCGCACGGACGATTCTGGTGACGCTGACGGCATGGTCGGTGTCATGCTCAGCTCCAGGTACCGGCTTGAGCAGCGGATCGCGACGGGCGGCATGGGCGAGGTCTGGCGCGGCACCGACATGGTGCTCGGCCGGCCGGTGGCAGTCAAGCTGCTCAGGCACGCGTACATCGGCGACGAGTCGCTCGCGTCACGGTTCCGTGCCGAGGCGCGGTACGCGGCGTCGCTGTCTCATCCCGGGATCGCGCAGGTCTTCGACTACGGGGAACAACAGGACGGGCGCACCGCTGGCGGTTCGCGAGGCGGCGCCTACCTCGTCATGGAACTGGTTCCGGGCGAGCCGCTCTCCGCCATCCTCGCCCGCACCGGCGGCCTATCTCCCGCGGTGACACTGGACATCATCGGCCAGGCAGCGGGCGCGCTCCAGGCGGCGCACGCGGCCGGCATCGTACACCGCGACATCAAGCCGGGCAATCTCCTGGTAACGGCCGATGGCCGCGTGAAGGTCACGGACTTCGGTATCGCCAGGGCCGTTCAGGCCGCCCAGGCCGGTCACCTCACCCAGACCGGAATGGTCATGGGCACCGCGCAGTACGTGTCGCCGGAGCAGGCGAGCGGGCTGCGGGTGACACATGCGTCCGATGTCTACTCGCTGGGTGTCGTCGCCTACGAGTGCCTCGCTGGCGCGCCGCCGTTTGCCGCGGATGCCCTGATCGCGCTCGCCCTCGCACACGTGCGTGATGTGCCGCCGCCCCTGCCACCGAGCGTTCCTCCGCTGGTGAGCGACATGGTGATGCGGATGCTCGCCAAACGGCCTGAGGACCGGCCCGCCAGCGCGCAAGCGGTGGCCGATCGAGCTAACTTCCTGTGCGACGCGATGCCCACAACGCCAGGCCCTGGCCTGGCTGACGTGACGTCCGAGGACACGGCAGCATGGTTCGCGGACGACCCGGCGACCAATCCCCGGCTGCATGACAGCGCCACGACGCAGCTACCAGTTAATGATCCCGAACGGCTGCCGCGTGCGCGACGTCAGCCAGTTCGCCGGCGCGCCATCATGGTGGCCGCGCTCAGCGTTGCCATTCTGGGAGTGGGCGGAGTAACCACGGCGTTGATGCTGAACGATAACCACGCGGGGGACGCCGGCGGGTCCGCAAGCCCGTCGACGAGCGCGAGCCCGCACCCCACTCACCGCGCCCCCCAGGTCGTGCGGAACACCCCTGCACCGACCCAGCAGGCAGTCGTCCCCATCACCACCTCGGCAGCGCCGCCGAGCCCGACCTTCGTGCCGACGCCGAGCCCGTCGGTGTCGGCCAGCCCGACGCCGACACCAACACTGACACTGACACCAACTCCGACACCGACACCCAGGCTGACGCCCACGCCCACGCCGACGCCCACGCCCAAGTCCTCGCCGACGACGACATCACCGGCACCGGCCACGACGCATTCGTCAACGCCGTAGGCTCGCCGTGACACGCCGAGCGCTGGGGATCGCTGGGATGAAGAAGACGCAGGACGGCAAGGAAAAGTGCGAGATATGACTCAGCCCCGGCTCCTCGGTGGCCGCTACGAACTCGACGGGGTCGTCGGGCGCGGCGGCATGGCCGAGGTCTACCGTGCGCGTGACCTTCGCCTGGACCGAATCGTCGCTATCAAGACGCTGCGTGACGACCTTGCACGCGACCAGACGTTCCAGGCGCGTTTCCGCCGTGAGGCCCAGTCAGCGGCCTCACTCAACCACCCGTCGATCATCGCGGTCTACGACACCGGCGAGGACCTGGTGGGCCCGATCACGGTCCCGTACATCGTGATGGAGTACGTCGACGGTCGTACCCTGCGCGACCTGCTCCGTGACGACCGCCGGCTGCTACCAGAACGGGCGCTGGAGATCGTTGACGGTGTCCTGCGGGCCCTCGACTACAGCCACCGCAACGGCATCGTGCACCGCGACATCAAGCCGGCGAACGTCATGCTGACGCGCACAGGCGACGTGAAGGTCATGGACTTCGGCATCGCCCGCGCGCTGAGCGACAGCCAGGTCACCATGACCCAGACCGCCCAGGTGATAGGCACCGCGCAGTATCTGTCACCCGAGCAGGCGCGGGGCGAACGGGTGGATGCCCGCAGCGACCTGTATTCAACCGGCTGCCTGCTGTACGAACTGCTCACCGGCCAGCCGCCGTTCAGTGGTGACTCGCCAGTGGCGATCGCCTACCAGCATGTCCGCGAGAATCCGGTGCCGCCGTCGCAAGTCGACCCTGAGATACCACGCTGGGCGGACGCGATCGTGCTCAAGGCCATGGCCAAGAGCCCGGCTGACCGCTATCAGAACGCCGCCGAGATGCGCGCCGACATTCAGCGTGCGATGTCGGGCATGCCCGTCTCTGCGCCGCCGACCGAGATGCTGCAGCACAACCAGCGGATGGGTGGCGCGACCATGGTGGCGCCGCCGACCAGCGCGATACCTGGTTACCAGTACGGCCCGCCCGAAGAGCCGCCGAAAGGCGGCAGGAGCCGCCGCGCATTGCTCTGGGTGCTGTTCGCCGTGCTCGTGCTCGGCACCGTCGCCGCCGTCGCCTATTTCCTGCTGGCCGGAGGCGGCAAGAAGTACGCGGTGCCCGACGTGACCGGATTGGCCTTGAGCCAGGCGGAGAAGCAGATCGTGGCGAACCATCTGCAACCGCAAGTGGTCAACCAGACGTCAGCGACCGTGCAGAAGGATCATGTCATCAGTACCAGCCCGTCTGCCGGCTCCCTGCTCGCGGCCAACTCCGTTGTGAAGGTCGTCGTCTCGGGCGGCCAGAGTCAGGTGACGGTGCCTGACGTGGTGGGCGATGACTCGGCCACGGCGCAGAGCAAGCTGACGGCCGCCGGACTCAACCCCGAAATCAAGACGGTGCAGTCGATCAAACCGGCCGGGACGGTGGTGAACCAGACGCCCGTCGGCGGCGCCTCGGTCAACCAGAACGCCACCGTGGTCCTCGAGGTCTCCAGCGGCGGTACGACCGTTCAATCGGTGATCAACGAGCCGGTCAATACAGCGAAGAACATCTTGCAAGGGCAGGGTTTCCAGGTGAGCGTGGTCCAGACCCCTGGCCCTTCCAGCGCTGCCGTAGGCACGGTGTACGCACAGAACCCGCAAGGTGGCACCACGTTGACGCCGGGTGCCACCGTCAAGATCTACGTACAGCCCGCCCCGCCGACCACACCGCCCACGTCATCGTCGCCGACGCCAACATCGACGACGACACCCACGCCTACAGTTACGACTACGCCGACCGGACAGGGTCCGACGCAGGGGCAGAGCCCGCCCCTGCAGTGAGCGCGGCTGCTGACCTTCACTGCCGACCTGGGCTGCGCTGGCCGGGGCTGCTCTGGCCGGGGGTGCTGGCCGGGCCTGCTCTGGCCGGGCCTGCTGGGCTGCGCTGGCCACCCGTGCTGGGCGGGGCCGCTGGCCGACTGTGCAAGCCGACCGCTGCTAGCGCTAGCCGGTTACGGCTGGTCGGCTGGTGCTAGCCGATTACGCCCACCCGGTCGATGGGCAGGTGCAGTGCGGCCCATGGGAATACGAAGTACCAGAGCACGGCGGCGACGAGTGCGACGATCAGTAGGAACGAGACGACCTTGCTGCCCAAGCCGCCAGGTAGTCGGCGCCACAGCCACTCATACACGGCTCAGCCCGCGACCGCATGCCGTGGCTGCGCGCTGGCCAGCCGCCCGAACACGATGATCCGATGCGTGCCCGTCCATGGCGGGTCACACGTGATGAGAGTGATCATCCGTTGCCGTGGCCGTACGTGCGGATGACCCGGCACGGGATCGAGGACGCTGGTGTCCGTAGGAAGCACCTCCCGCTTGCTTGTGACCCGGTATTCGTATCTGTTGACTCTGGTAACGATAAGCACGCGATCACCCACTGTAAGCAATGGCAGGTGGTAGAAGGGGTTGCCCGCAGTGACCCGGTGGGCGGCGATGGCGAAGTTTCCAATCCGGCCAGGCAGCGCGGTGCCTGGCACGTGACCGGGCCCAAGAGCGAGTTGCGGCAGGCCCGTGCCTTCGACAACCGCGAAACGCCAGTGCCTGCCAAGGCGC
Organism: Streptosporangiaceae bacterium; assembly: GCA_035517695.1. Taxonomy (GTDB): domain Bacteria; phylum Actinomycetota; class Actinomycetes; order Streptosporangiales; family Streptosporangiaceae; genus DATFVJ01. Next base: position 19,894 of record DATIYI010000282.1, on the reverse strand, counting down.
GGGATCTCGATGAATGCGAAGGGCTTGCCGAGGACGGGGTGAATGGCGTCGCGAAGGGGATGGCTGGAGTAGGCCCGGACAACTGGCCCGCGCCATTGGCGGTTCAGTTGGCTGGTAAAGGCGTGCTGTGCACGGCTTGCTTGAATGCCGGTTCCCCATATCAGGTAACCGACAAACAGGAACGTGATCGCGCCGAGGGTGAGGCAAAGCTCTCCGAAGACGCGCAGGGAGTTTCGCACTTATGAGACCACCGCTAACGCAACTTTTTGACGACCCAGCGAAACCCGGTTCGCTGGGCTGGCCGTGATCCTGCTGAGGGTTCCCACCGTGTGCCTTGCCGCGTGCCAAGCCCGCAAGCGCTCAAGTAATGGCTCCGCAGTCTGCGAGAATGACCTGCCGCATACAGAGCGTACACGAGCCGTCGCGCTCAGGTAAATGCTCGAGCGGTGGGAAGCGCTCGGTGGGAAGAGCTCGTCCGCGCCGATCCGCCTATCCGCCGATCGCCCCTATCCACAGCCAGTAGCAACTACCCTTACCGACAGGACCAACCAGGAGACGACAGTGCCCAAGTCCCGCGTACGCAAGAAGGCGGTCTACACGCCGCCGCCACGATCCGCCAAAGCCAAGGTCAGCCCGCGGTGGCTGGTGCCTACGATGGTGTTCTGCCTGCTGTTCGGCCTCGCCTGGATCGCCGTGTTCTACATTACGAGCGGCAACATCCCGCTGATGAGCGCGATGGGAAACTGGAACTTGCTCGTCGGGTTCGTCTTCATCATCGGCGGCGTCGGCCTGTCGACTCGGTGGCGCTGAGCACGCCAGGCTACTGACGGTCACCGCTGGCGGGCAGGCTTGCGGGCTGGGCAGGCTTGCGGGCTGGGCCCACGGGTTGAGCTCGAGACCAGGGTGGCTCGCGGCTTACAGAGCTGTAATTCGATCCACAAATCAGTCCACAGCCTGTGGATAACTCGCCTCACACAGTGGCCAGGCGGGCGTGCGAGATCCACATCCTGTGGACGGGCGACAGGCGCTGGGCGTCATAGGGTCAGGGCGGGTCAGGCGGTCAACTGGTGCGTGCGGGCGATCGTGGCCAGGACAAGCACAGCCAGCAGCAACACCGTCGCACCTGCCTGCACGATCGTCCGCTGATTCCGCGGGGCATATGCGTAGGCGGCGGCGAGAGCCGCGCCGGTGACGAGCCCGCCCACGTGCGCTTGCCATGCGATACCAGGAATCGTGAAACTGATCACCAAGTTGATGCCGATCAGCACCAGGATCCCCCTGGCGTCCACACGCAAGCGCCTGGCCACCACGAACCACGCTCCGAACAAGCCGAAGATGGCACCTGACGCGCCCACGGACAGCACATTCGGAGCGCCGAGGTAGTAGAAGAGAACCGAGCCGCCCAGGGCGCTCATCAGGTACACGACGGTGAAACGCAGGCGGCCGAGCGCGAGCTCGAGCGCTGGGCCCACGACGATGAGCGCCCACATATTGAACAGGATGTGCAGCGGCGTTGTGGCGTGCAGGAACGCCCCAGTGATGAGCCGGTAGTACTGGTGGTCCGCGACCCCGATCAACTGGCCGCCGAGCGCGGAGTCCCGCGCCGCGCCAATCATCGCGAAGTAATCGATGATCTTGTTGTTGGCCAGTTCGACCAGATAAATGGCGACGTTCAGGCCGACGAGCACCCAGGTCACCCGCGCAGCGGCAGCGACCCGGCCGCCAAAGACGGTCCGGGTCTGCGGGATGCTGCGACTACCTTCGTGCACGCACTCGACGCACTGCTGCCCCACCGGTGCGCTGCGGAGGCAGTCCGGGCAGGCGTAACGGCCGCAGCGCACGCATGACACGTACGTCTCGCGGCCCGGGTGCCGGAAACAGGTCGGAACCTGGGACTCGCTGCCCGTGCCGCTGTCGGTATCGGGGGCGTTCAAATTGCTATCCGGCGGTTGTGCCTGGGCCACGCTCAACGGTAACCGATTCCAGCACCACATCTTCCACCGGACGGTCCTGCTGGCCCGTTTTTAGCTGGCTGATCCCGTCGACCACGTCGCTGCCCTCGATCACCTCACCGAAAATGGTGTGCTTTCGATTCAGCCACGGCGTCGGCCCCACCGTGATGAAGAACTGCGAGCCGTTCGTGCCGGGACCGGCGTTGGCCATCGCGAGCAGATAGGGGCGGTCGAATACGAGATCAGGATGGATCTCGTCGGCGAACTTATAGCCGGGTCCGCCCGTGCCGGTGCCGAGCGGGTCCCCGCCCTGGATCATGAAACCCGGGATCACCCGATGGAAGATGGTGCCGTCGTACAGCTTCGCCGTGGTTTGCTGGCCGGTGCTGGGGTCTTTCCAGTCCCGCCCACCCTCGGCGAGTTCGGTAAAGTTGCGCACCGTCTTCGGCGCCTGGTCGGGAAATAGCCGCACTACGATCGTGCCGTGGTTGGTCTGCAACGTTGCGATGAGCGCATCTGTCATGCCCGCATCCTCCCACGAGCGCACAAGTGCTGCCGCTCTTGGCTAACTGCATGCGTCAGCCGTCCTGGCGCTGGGTACTCACGGTGATGCAGGCTTGACACTGGCGGAAGGCCGCCGCGCGCGGCAGGGTTGGCATAGGCCAACGCGGGAAGCTTGCCAGAAAGCCAATCCGGGAGGATGACATGTCGCTGATAACCAAGAACCGACACGACGAGACCGTGTCGCCCGCCGCAGTTGAGCGCGCGCGCCAGGCTGCACAACAGGCAGCGCAGCAACTCGCGCCGGTGGCGAAGAGCGCGCGGGATAATGCGGCACACCGGATCCATGACGCGCGTGCGTGGGCAGCGCCGCGCGTCGAACAAGCTGCAAGCAGCGTTCAGGAGAACGTTGCGCCCAAGGTGTCGGCTGCCCTTCAGGTGACTGCCCAGCGGCTGCAGCCTGCGCCGGAGGAACTGAAGGAGCTCGGACGCAGGGCACGGCGACGGGCGCTCGCGGCGTCGCAACAGGTGAGCGCGCAGCGCAGCAAGGCGCTCGCCAAGTCGGACCAGCCCAAACGGCGCTGGCCCAAGCTAATAGGCGGCGTGGCATTCCTTGCGGCCACGATCGGCGCGATCACCGCGGTAGCCGTGCGGCGAAACAAGGAGAGAATGGAAGCGGATCTCGACGATGCCGCCTTCGCTGCCGCAGAGACGGAAGAAGGACGTGCCGACGCCGAGGCTGGGTTTGATGGCCAGGTACGCACGCCATAGGTAGCCACGTTGAGACGGCAGGCGACCTCACGCGCACCCGTCCTGGCGGGACGCGCGTCCTGGCGGGACGCACCCCCTCACGACACGCGCGTCCGCGGAGCACATGCCCTCACGGCACGCCCTGACGGCCAGGGCACCCTGACTCCTGAGCCAGAGTGCCCTGACTGTCGGTGCATGCGGGATGGCGGATGCGGGGACAGCGCGTGCGGAGATCGCGCCGCGCAATACGCTCACTTGCCGGCCCGCCAGGACTAAGCTCAGCAGTTGACCAGTTCCGGGCTCTGGTTCAGAATCTGGGCGCGTGGAGTGACGAACTTGTTGTAGGCGCCCTCCGCGCTAGGAAGGAAGACAGCGGCGCGATGGCAGTTCTGGAATGCCAGCCGCACTCCCAGGTGCCTCTCGACAGCCGCACGGATGGCATCGCTTGCCAGCAGCCGGAGCAACTCGCCCCTGGACGCCTCATCAGGGGGCGGCGTGGTGTTGTCAGCGAACTCGGCGCCGCTCGCATGCAGGCGGTCGGTGAGTCCATGGATCACCGACCAGGCGTACGGCAGCGATGCGGCAACGCACGCGACGAACACCTCGTCCCCGATTTCACCATCACGCGCTTGCCGAACCAGTTGAGGGGTGACAGTTAGCGACATACGATCCTCCAAGTCTTGCCCATCGCCGGGATCCGGGCGCTGGCCGAACCAAGAGTCACGACGAGCCTCGGGATGCCAGGGACGGACTGGATCCGGTTCGAAAGCGACGCCATTTCGGCGCCATCGTCCTCACCGCGTCCGAGTGCGGCCGCTGGCAACCCACAGCCAGGCAACGTTTCCGGTCATGGGCGGGCGTTCCGATAATGAAAATGATTATCACTTTCAATGGACGGCGTCAAGGTTCCCGCCGGTCGTGGGCGCCGCGCCGTCGCACCGGTCGCTTGGGATCGCGCTGGTGATCAACGGCTATGTCCACGAGAGCTCCAGATCAACGACGGGAGCCTCGGACTTGACCCGGACCCAGTGGCAGACGACCTGGCTCAAGGGCGGATCCGAGCCGGGAGTCCTGACCTCTGCCTACATGGCCACTACCCGGACCGGGCACAGCTACGTCGTCGCGGTTCTCGCCCGGAACCCGTCCGCCCCGATAGACAAGGCCACGGCGACACCGGCCGTGCTCTCGGCCGTCAAAGGAGCGTTCACGCTGGCCGCACGCCGCGGATCGTCGCCACGTGGCTAGCCGCCGCCAGGCTTCGATCCGAGTCCGTTCCTGGCCGTCATCTCGATGAGGCGCCCGAAGACCGGACCTGATACGCGCCGCACAACCAGAAGCCATCTGCCTGGCCAGCCAAACCCACTAAACTAAACAATCTTGGTTACCTACAAAATTGACGCGCACCCATCGGGGGTCGGCCCTGCCCATAGTGTCAGTGCCGTCGGGCACAATGCGAGAGTGCTGCTCGACGACCTGGTACAGACATCCGTCGCAGTGGCGGCGACCTCGTCCCGCCGCGCCAAGATTGAGGCGATCGCGAACCTGCTGCGCCGCGCGGAACCTGCGGAGGTGCCAGCGGCGGTCGCATTCCTTTCCGGGGAACTTCGCCAGCGCCAGATCGGCATCGGCTACGCCGCGCTGCGGGACATCGCAGGCGGCTCGTGGCCCGGTGAAGGTACTGCCACCCGGCCAGACACTTCCGTCCAGGCAGATCCCGTCCAGGCAGGACCGGGCCAGGCAGGACCGGGCCAGGCAGGACCGGGCCAGGCAGGACCGGGCCAGGCAGGACCGGGCCAGGCAGTAGACGCGTTCGCCGTCCAGGCGGGCACCGTCCAGGCGGGCGCTGCGGGCGTGCCGGACGGCACGTCGCCGCCACCCGCACTCACCCTCACCGAGGTTGACGAGGCGTTCGCGCGAATCGGCGCGGCCGCAGGCGTGGGATCGCAGGCGGAACGGCGTCGGCTCCTCGCCGCCCTGTACCGGGGCGCGAACGACGCCGAGCGGTCCTTCCTGACCCGGCTTCTAGCCGGCGACCTGCGCCAGGGTGCGCTCGAGGGTGTCATGGTCGAGGCAATCGCGGCGGCCGCGGACGTCCCCGCCGGCGAGGTGCGGCGAGCGCACATGCTTGGCGGGTCACTGCTCGCGGTCGCCTCGGCAGCACTCGCCATGGGCCCCAGCCCCACCGCGGATGACGGCGCGGGCCCAGCGGCCGAGACCATCACGCCAGACGCGGCGCTCAGGGCACTGCGCAGCTTCAGGCTGCGGGTTGGGCGCCCGCTCCAGCCGATGCTGGCCGGTTCCGCGGACAACGTCCAGGCGGCGTTCGAACGTGTCTGCCCGGCCGCGGTGGAGTGGAAGATCGACGGGATCAGGGTCCAAGTCCACAAGGACGGCGGCGACGTTGCGGTCTTCACCCGCACTCTCGACGACATCACCGCCCGGGTACCAGAGGTGGTCACGGCGGTGGCTGCGCTGCCAGCCCGATCCGTGGTGCTGGACGGCGAGATCATCGCACTCGGCGCCGACGGGCGCCCCCGCCCCTTCCAGGTGACGGCCGGGCGCGCGGGAAACCGCAGTGACGTCGCAAGGCTGGCCGCTGAGGTTCCGCTCACCGCTTTCTTCTTTGACCTGCTGCACCTGGACGGTGCGGACCTGGTCGACACGCCCGGCGCGCAGCGGTATGCACACCTTGCAGCCACCATTCCCAGCGATCTCGTCATCCCCCGCATCGTCACGGACACGGCGACGGAGGCGACGGGGTTCTTCGACGACGCGATCGCGCGCGGTCACGAGGGAGTGCTCGTCAAGTCTCTCGGGGCGCCCTATGCGGCGGGGCGCCGCGGCCCCGGATGGATCAAGGTTAAGCCTCGGCATACGCTCGATCTCGTGGTAATCGCCGCCGAGTGGGGTCACGGCAGGCGCCGCGGCAGGCTGTCGAATCTGCACCTCGCCGCGCGTGATCCTGCCACCGGCGGGCACGTGATGCTGGGCAAGACGTTCAAGGGGCTGACGGACGAGACTCTGACGTGGCAGACGGAGCGACTGCTCGAGCTAGCCAATCCGCCTGGCAGTTCTGGACCGGCCGGCAACGCCGACTGGGTCGTCCGGGTCCGGCCCGAGTTGGTCGTTGAGATCGCCTTCGACGGCGTGCAGAGCAGCCCACGATATCCCGGCGGCCTCGCGCTTCGGTTCGCTCGCGTCATCAGGTACCGTCCGGACAAGCGCGGCGCAGATGCCGACACGATCGACACCGTCAGGCAGATCGCCGGGGCGGCAGGCGTTCGGGCGCCGATCAAGGCAACTGACCGAAGTAACCTCCGCCGTGACTGGCCCTCATGAAGGCACGGGCCATCGGGGTGGCACGGGCGGCCCGGGCTCGAGGCCAGGTTCTGACCGTCGTCAGGCATGGGCGACCGCGACTAGCTAGGGCGGCCGCTGGTGCGGCGGATTACTCGGGCTGCAGGCCGAGGCGGAAGGTCACGCCCTGATCGTCGACCTCCGCGTCGAGCGACTTGTCATCGAGCACGACGGCGGCGTCTGATTGCACGAACACGCGCACGCCTTCTGATTCGATGACCTCGTCGCCGATCTGCGGTCCATCGGAGACGGCCAGCGTCAGCGATCCCCCGTCGCCGCCGTCCGGAGCGATACGCAACCCCGTTTCGGTGGGCAGCCCGGGCTGGGTGGTAAGGGTGCGGATGGCCTCAAGTGCGGGGCGCGTTAGCGTAAGCACGACAGCTCCTCACGTCGATTGCAGTTGTCGTCCAGCGCGCGGCGACCCCGGCGGGCCCCTCTGGCCTGCACTAGGACGGCCACGGCCGCGCGCTCCGCCCCTCCCTACCCAGTCGCGAGCAAACAAACCTGGACGGTCCTCTGACAGGCCACTGCCTGCCGCCCACGGCCGGACCTCCGGTTTGCTCGACCTGGCGCAAGCGCTTCAGCTGGGCTCGCTCGCGGCCCGCGAGCGCTGCTCGCAGCATCCTGGAGGTCCTGGCCGGCGAGAAATCGTTCGCTCGGGAGCTATGTCTGCGTCAAGCACTGATTCGCGGGCCTACGAGCGTCCCCGTCGATGTGGATCTTGGTATCGACGACCAGTACTGACCATGATGCAAGTGACAGGTGGCGCGGCCGTTAAGGCTAAAACTGTATTGTCCCGGGGCGACAGCCCCCGGGATCCCCGCAGACTGTAGCGGCCCCGCGCACTGCTCGATGAGAATCCGCCAATTCACGTATCAGCCCTGGTATCGCTGCGCTCGACGCTGTAATCGGGGGTTAGTCCGGCCTTACTTCAGGTGGCTGGCTCGCGACTTGAGGTAGCGCCGCTCGGGAATGCTGGTAGTGCGCCGCGCGGCGCGGTCGTACAGCGCGCGGGAGGTGCCGCGGCCGAGGCGATACGGCCTCCTCGGCGCACCGATCCGCTCGGCGAATCGCGCCTGCCGGGACTCGGGCGCCGTGCCGGGATCCTGGCCGTTCTCGCGGTCGGCGGCTGAGCTGTGACCCTACTGGCCGAGCATGCCACGTAGGGTGCGTGCGTTACGCACGGCATTGGCCTGGCCGTCGTTGTTGAAGTACACGAAGACGTCTTTGCCCATCCGTTCCCATTCTCGTATCCGGTCGGCCCACCACATCAGGTTGCCGTCGCTGTACGAACCGCCGTACAGATGATGGTCATCCGGGCCGTGCATACGGACGTAGGCAAAGGCTGCCGTCGTTCGCAGAACGCACGGCAGGTGCGCGCCGCTCATGACGCAGTAAGCAGCGCCATGCTCTGCGAGCAGCGCGAAGACATCTTCCTGTTGCCAGCTGGGATGACGAAACTCCACCGCGACTCGCATCCACTCGGGAAGCACCTGCAGGAAATAGGCCAGCCGGGAGTCGTCCCGCTGGTGGGCAGGTCCGAGCTGGACAAGCAGAACGGCGCGCCTTTCCCCTAGCTCGTGCCAGCCGGCCGCGATGCGTTGTGCCCATGCCTCGGGTGCGTGCAGCCGCTTGCCGTGCGTAAGACCGCGCGCGGCCTTGACCGACAGGCGAAAGCCGTCAGGCAGCATGCGCTGCCAGCCACGGAAGACCGAAGGCCTGGGCCAGCGGTAGAAGCTACTGTTGAGCTCCACAGTCGAGAACGTCGCTGCGTAACGGGCAAGCCGATCCCGCGCAGGAAGACCGGGTGGGTAAAGCTCCGGCTCCCAATGGTCATAACTCCAGCCGGACGTGCCGATGCTCGTCACCATGGTTGGGACCGACACGGGCGTCAGCCAGGCGACCCCTGCGCCTCCCGGTGCGCGTGATGCCCGTGGCGGTGCTCATGTACTGCGCGCATCATTCGGGCTGGAACCTAGGCTGCCGCCGCCGCCCAAAGACGAAGTAGGAGATAGGCGCGCCCCCGAAGGAGTTGACGACTACCACGACCGTCGCCCATATCCACTTCGAGCCTCGGATCTGACTAGCTGGCCGACGCTTGATGTCGATGAGCGCCGCCGTCTTGAGGCAGCCTTCGGCAACTGCCGCGGCGATGAGTAGGCTGCGGTTGCGCTTGCTGAGATCGCTCCACTGTTTCATAGCAGCCATGACATCCTCCGCATACATTGGCAGGGATCCCTGATGGCCCGCACTTTACATCGGTTAGGCAGCCCCCGCTGCATGGCCATCCTTTCGACGGGCGCGGCCCGACCGCACCGCTTGGGCAATCTCGCGACAAGCTGATGTCCGCCGGTGGCTGCTGGGCTCGGCCACCCGCCGGGCGCCGCACTCGGCCGGCGCCGGAGCGGCCAGAGGCGCCGCGTTTAGCGCTGGGATCACCGGCCGTCACCAGGGCTGGCACGGCGAGTGTCCACCCTTTTCGAGCATGCGGGTGCTGCTCGCGAGGTTGTGGCCCGGCGGGCCGTGGCCTGTTCCCGGCGGTGGCTCTGCCCCTGGTTTGCCACGACCGACCCCATGAGTTTGGGTGCGGCCGGCCGTCTCGACAAGGGTCAACTAATTGATCTCGGCGGAGGTAGATCATGGGCAAGATGCTCTATTCGGCCACCATGTCACTGGACGGGTTCATCGCCGGCCCAGGTGGTGATATGTCCTGGTTGACCGAGCACCTCGGGCCCAACCCGACGGTGGACGAGGTCATCGGTAAGATCGGCGCGCTTCCCGTCGGCAACCGCACCTTCCGCGGTGACGATCCGCACAAGGGCGCGGCCAAGGAAGGCAAGCCCTTCGGCGGAGGGTGGACAGGCCCACAGTTCGTGCTTGCCCACCACGCCCCGGACACCCCGGTGCCTGGTATCACCTTCGTCGGTGACCTGGGCAGCGGCGTCGCCGCGGCCAAGGCCGCCGCTACGTCAACATCCTCGGCGCCAGCACTGCTCGGCAGTGCCTCGAGGCGGGCGTGCGCGACGAGATCCTCGTGTGCATCGCGCCCGTCCTGCTCGGCGACGGCGGCTGTTCGAATCCCGGGGCCGGACCAACGTCAAGCTCGAACGCGTCAGCCTGACCCACGCGCAACGAGCGACGAACCTCTGGCTGCGTGTCGTCCGATGAGCTCGTCGTGTTTATCGGACACGGGCGTTCTCCGGTCAGGGCGGCTCACCGAGCACGAGGCAGGCGAAATCTGACCGCGAGCCACCGTCTCCGACGCGCGTCTACCGCCCTTGGAGCCAGCTCATGACGGCTAAGTCCCGCGGCATGGCTAGCCCGGCAGCATGGCTAGCCCGGCAGCATGGCTAGCCCGGCAGGACTGCCAGCCGCAGCCGTCGCAGCCGGTCGGGATCGGCTATCACCTCGATGGCGGTGATCCGGTGCGCGGCGCTGACCCTCAGGGCCAGTACGACCTGCAGCCGGCCGGCGGGCGCGAATACGATGCCCACGGACCCGTCCACCACGGCCAGCCGGGAATGCCCGGCCCGGCCGGACGACGCGAGCGCGCCCCTGGCGACCTTGTGCGCGCCCCGGAGCAAAACCGGCTTGCCGGACGGGGCGGCGACGGCATCGGCTGTCAGCGTGACATCGGAGTCCAGCAGCGCGACGAGGGCCGAGAGGTCACCGCCGCGGGATGCGGCGAGGAACGCGGCGGCCACCTCCCGCTGGCGGGCGAGGTCGGCGGCGCGATCCGGGCTGGGCGCACCGCTGACCCGGCGCCGGGCCCGGCTGGCGAGCTGCCGCGTTGCATCCGTCGAGCGCCCGAGCACGGCCGCAACGTCGGTGAACGGCATGGCAAACATGTCGTGCAGCACGAACGCGAGCCGCTCGGCCGGCGTGAGCGTGTCGAGCACAACCAGCAGGGCGAGGCCGACCGAGTCTGCGAGCACAGCCTCGTCCTCCGGATCACCCGCCCAGCCGGCCGCGCCAGCCCGGCCTGGCCCGGCTACCGCGCCGGCTCTGGCCGCGCCCTCCGCGGCACCTGGCCACGAATCACCGACCGGTTCCTCCCGCCGGTACCGGCGGGACCGGAGCATGTTGAGGGACATCCGCGCGACGACTGTTGTCAGCCAGCCGCCGAGATTCTCGACCTCGCTGGCATCCGTGCCAGTCAGCCGCAGCCAGGAGTCCTGGACCGCATCATCGGCGTCAGTCATCGAGCCGAGCAGGCGGTAGGCCACCGCCCGCAGGTGATCGCGGTGCTCCTCGAAGGCGGCTGCCAGCCAGTCACTGTCGGCCATCTGTCACATTCTCTCGTTGCCGGGTCCCACCACACTGACACCCCGCACTCCGCGGAGGTGACATGCGGCGCGCACGGCGCATGTACCAAAGCGAGGAAGGTGAGCCATGGCACGCGTTGCGCAGATTACCGCCCGGCACCGCAGGTTCCGGGTGAAGCGCGAGCTGCGACCCAGCGCGGCCCGGCCAAACGCGCGTCGGCGCTGGCCATGATGGTGTTCTGCATCGGGCCGGGCTGTGGCCGGGCGAGCTGGTGGCGCTGCGCGGCAACGACATCTCCCGCCGCGGCCGCCGGGTGGTGGCCGACGTCGCCGCGACGGCCACCGCCCGGGTGGTGCCTGTCACCGCGAGTTTACGCCGGCCGGGCGGCGGAGCTGGCCGCCATGAGGGCGGCTGGTTCGTGTTCCGGCCCGGCCCGGCGGGACCGCGGCTAAAAGAATTTCGTCACTGGGTTCGCCGTGAGCCCGGTAGCTGACCCGGCCGCGCCGCGGCTGATGGTGAGCCGGTGCCAGGCCAGTGGAAGTTGTACGTGGCAGTTGACGGCGGTGACTCGGTCTCGGCAACAAGGATTTGGGCGTATGACGCAGGTGTGCCGCCTCTCGGCGCCAAGCCGGTTGCCCGCCTACTGGCTACGCCGGTAGTCCACCATTTGCTCCGGCGGCGGGAAGCCTTGCGCGAGGTCGATGCCGTGGACGTCACGGATCAGCTCGCGGAACCACTGGTCGAACGGTTCCTGAGAGGAGCCAAGCCCAGCGAAGGCCGCCTGCAGGTCGTCGGCCTCCAGATAGACCACGGCCATATCGCCGCCGGGGGTCTGTTGAAGCCACACGGCCTCCCTGCTGATGCCGTGCCGCTCCCGCGACGACTCATGCGCCGCCTTCCGCTCACCCTCGGTGCACGATCGCATCGCGTCGCGGTCGGTCTGGGTCTTTCCCGGAAGTACGGGCGTGGCAAAGGCTATGCACTGCATCTGGACCCCCTAGCCGTAACACGCTAATTGCGCGTGGCAAAAACATAGATCACTACCGGTCGGCCCACAACCGTGCGGTCGGCTGGCCCCGCCTTCCGCACTGGGCATAGATCAACTCCCGGGGTCCGCGCGGAGATCGCCTGGCGATCACTTGTCAGCCCGGCCAATCGCGGGCCGGCGTTGTGCCTGGCCTGTCAAAGTCGCCTGCTGTGGCATCGTGCCCGGCGCCTCCGAGATCAGCTGAACATGCGGCGGGTAACTGGCGGGATTCCGGGCGTGGCCTCATGGACCCGCGATCTGACGATACGGCCGACGTCACGCGCTGAGACGGCCCGGTTCGATCAGCTGCTGGAGGCCCGTCACTGGCGCTCGGCGCGCGCCTGTTCGAGCCGGTGGTGTGGCACGTCGCGGTGCTGGACGGCGCCTGGGCGGCGCGCTGGCCAGTGGTGGGCGCTGTGGACCAGCGCCGTCCGTCACGTAGGCTGGCTCATCGCTGGGCAGCAGCCGCTCGTACGGCCAGCACCGCTGCACCTAGCCGCAGGTGGCCGCGATCAGGTTGCCCCGGTGCCGGCCCGGACTTACCGCGGCGGCCCGGCTGTCCCTGGTGGTCACCCCTCGCTCCCTTCCCCGCCGCGGCCGTTCGGCTGGAAACTGCGCCCGGACAGCGCGGCCAGCATTTCGTGGTCCACGGCCTCCAGGTCCTTCCTGACTCCGGGCAGGCGCACGGTCGCCCCGGCGATGAAGACCGCCACCACCAGCAGGTAGACCACGAAGTTTGCGCGGGTCACTAGCAGCCGGCCGCTGCTCGCTGGCCGTCTGGGCCCGGTTGCTGTACCTTTCCACGCTCACCAAATTGTTTGAATTATACTTCTGAACTGTGGAGCTAAGGGGACTCGAACCCCTGACCCCCTGCTTGCAAAGCGACGTATACGCCTGATCTGGCGGCGCTGACCTGGCCAGGCGGTTGTCCGTGAGTGACCGTGAGATACCGCTGCCGACCCCTGCTAATGGCACGTTAATGGCACGGCGATCTTGGTGTGTCTGCGCCTCGATCCCGTCTGGTCAACAGCAGTCTGCGCCGCGTCAGGACCGACTTTCCGCCCAGGCCGATCAGGTGGCAATGCCTTCGCGTAGTTTTGGGGCCGTGGATCTCGTCGCGAAGCCGCTGGATGTGAAGACTTGGCCGACGCGGCCGGTGAGCGGGCTGGCGGCCGGGCTGTCGTTGGCGGGCCGCAGGGAGCTGTTCGCGGCGGGCGGCTGCTCCCGGATGCTGGCGGGCTGACATGCGCTCGCTGCCGCCCTGGCTTAGCGCCTGGCTGGAGCGGCTGGCCGAGCGGGAGGGCCGACCGGCTCCGGATCTGGCGATGCTGCGGATGGTACAGCCCCAGGTGCTGCCCGCGACGCCGGAGGGTGATAGCGCGTCCACCGTGCTCTTCGCGCTCAGCCTGGACCTTGTGCTGGTGGCGGGAAAGGCGGTCGCGGCGGCGCTGACCGGCTCGGCGGCGTTGTTCGCTGAGACCTTGCACACCGCGGCCGATGCCACCAACGGGCTGATGCTGTACCGGGCGGTCAGGCGCAGCAGACGCCCGCCGGATCTGGCCCATCCGTACGGGTATGGGCTGGAACTGTACTACTGGGCCCTGCTGGCCGCTGTGATCGTGTTTACGACCGGTGGGGCGCTGTCGGTCTGGGAGGGGGTCAGCCAGGTGCGCCACCCGGGCCAGATCTCTGACTTCCGGCTCGGGGCCGTGGTGCTGGCGGTTGGGTTCGTCTTTGACGTGACATCGTTTATCAGCTCCCGTCGGCAGGTGCGCCGCGAAGCTGCCGAGCGGGAGATCAAGGTCAGCCAGCATATCGCCACCACCACCGATACCACCGCGCCGGCCGTCTACCTCCAGGACCTGTCCTCCATCATCGGCGGGCTGCTGGCGCTGGCCGGGCTGATCGCCGGACACCTGATCGGCTCCGCGGTCCCCGACGGCCTGGCCGCCATCGCGGTCGGCCTGCTGCTGGCAAGCGTCGCGGTCAGGCTAGCCCGCCGCAATCAGGACCTGCTCACGCTGCGCGCCGACTCCCCTGACGTGCTGCGCCGCATCTACCAGGCCCTGACCAGCGATCCCGGCGTGGCGGGCGTCGGCCGGGTCACCGCCATCTACATCGGCCCGCACCGGTTGCTGGTGCTGGCCGAGATCCAGCCCGCCGCCGGCCTGACCGCTGAGCGGCTGGGCGAACTCATCAATACATTGCGCCCCCGGGTGCAAGCCGAGATCCCTCGCGTCGCCGCCTGCTTCTTGATGCCGGTCAGCGACCTGCCCGACCAGATCGACTGGTCCACCTCGGACCAGGAGTACTGGGCGCTCAGGTTCCACGGACCCGACCAGGCATGACCGGCCGACCCCGAAGCGGGCGACGGGAATCGAACCCGCACTATCAGCTTGGGCAGCGGTACAGTCCAGGGCGGAAGCGGCACCCACCACCGCTAAGCTGGGAAGAGCGGTCCACCGGGTTCTTCAGGAGCTCGGTGCGATGTGGGTTCGCGGCCCGTTCCATTGTCACCACCGATGGAGCATGAGCAGGGCTGCGGGAAAGTGCTTCAGCCCGTTGGCCGCCCAGGTGCCTGGATCGCCCCAAGCTGCTGTAGCAGGCCGAACGTGTCCTCTTGGACGAAGTCCTCCACGATCCGGCCGTTCGCGATTCGGAACAGGCCGATCCCCGAGCCCACGACGGCTTTGCCAGTCGGGGGGATGCCCAGGAACGGCCCCTGTTGGGTGCCACCCCAAGTCCAGCGAACCGCCACCTCATCCCCCTCTGCTGCGAGAAGGTCCTCCACCGTGACCGCGAGGTCGGGAAAGGCGGAGCGCAGCGCGCCCAGGAACTGCAGGAAGCCGTCGCGGTCCATCGGGGGGTTGCCGGCGTAGTGGACGGTGTAGCCTGGCGCGAGCAGCTCGTCGGCGAGCGCGAAGTCGCCGGTGCCCACGAGCCCTTCCCAGAACCGCCGAACCAGTGCCTTGCTGTCTGCTGGGGACATCGACTCACCCTCGCCTGACTCCGCCTGACCGAAAGCGCCTCCTGGCCAACCTGCGTCTTCATACTGTACCGACTGCCCCGGCCGGAACCATTCAAGGCTGCTTCGGCGCTGATCGCTTGGTGGTGTTTTGCCTGGTGGAGCTAGGGGGACTCGAACCCCCGACCCCCTGCGTGCAAAGCAGGTGCTCTTCCAGCTGAGCTATAGCCCCGCGTGACGTTCTCCAAGGGTATCTACGGCGCGCCCGGATTGCCTCCGGCCCGCTTACGGCGCAAGCGTAATCAGATCAGGCAGGTCCGCGATGCCGCCGATGAGATGCGTGGCACCCGCACGCCTCAGTTTCTCCGCGCTGTGCGCGCCGGTCCGCAAGCCGGCAACCACCTGCGCGCCAGAACGGCAGCCACTGAGGACCGCGCTTTCTGTGCCACCGGCCACCGCTACCCCGCGCACATCGGTGATCCCGAGGCGCAGCACGGCGGTCAGCACGAGGTCGGGCCATGGGCAGCCGCGTGCAACGTCGTCGGGGCCGAGGGCGAGGTCGATACGGTCCCACCAGCCAAGCGTGTCGAGAACCCGGCCGAGGAGCCCCCGTCCGATGCCGCCGAACAGGCAGACCCGAACGCCCGAGCCGGCCAGTTTGTCGATCGTCGCCTCGACCCCAGGCATAGCGGACAGGCCCAGCCGGTCGATGGCAGCCTTAAAAGACCGCTCGAACGCGAGATTTGTCACCTGTGCGGCGGCTTCGTTGCCAGGGAACATCTGGCGGCAGACGTCGATTGTCGCCACGCCCCTCCCCCGGTGCACCTGCACCATGCAGCGCGCGTACGCCGCCGTCCCGGTGACGATTCCCTGCGTTCCGATGGCCTCAGCGAAGGCCCGGTCCACGATGCCCTCGTCAGCGACCGTTGTACCGAAAAGGTCAGCGCACACCATCGTCACCGGTGGCGCGCGGCTCACCCGGTCGTCTCCCTGACCCTGCGGCATCGTGATCTTGATCTTCGCCGTGCTGGACGGGCTCTCATGTCGGCCGCTCCTGGCCGGAGGTTCCGGCGGCGCGGCAAGCTGAGCAGCCCGCAGGGGGTCAGCTATCGTCGCCAGTCGTGGCTTCTGACCACAGATCCAGCTCGGCACGATCGGACTGGACCTTCTTCCACACAGCGAACGCGCCGAGACCGACCAGCGCAAGGACGAGCAACTTCTTCACGTCGTGGATCCCTCCACCTCGAAAATTACAGAGTGTGCCCGGACTGAGCCGCGGGCGGCACGACGGGCTGTCTGCAGCCTAGCAAGCTCAGCGCCAGTTCTTGGCCCTTGCGCGGCTGGACCTCAGCTCGGCGTGCGCGGGACTTCTGCCCGATGGGGCGGGACTTCAGCGCGATCGGCGCGACGCTCAGCACGTGCGGGACATCCGAGCCTCGGTCCAAACCGGTTCATCAGCCTCGTAGAGGGACATATCACCGCCAAAGACGAGGAAGCGGTCGAAGGCACGAGCAAACCACCGGTCGTGGGTCACCGCGACGACCGTCCCCTGGTAAGACTCCAGGCCTCGGTGCAGCGCCTCGGCGCTTGCCAGGTCGAGATTGTCTGTCGGCTCGTCGAGCAGGAACAGCGTCGAGCCGGCGAGTTCGAGCAGCAGGATCTGCAGCCTCGCCTGCTGGCCGCCCGACAAGGTCCCGAACGGCTGCCGGGCGCAATCTTGCAGCTCGTAACGCGCGAGCGCGGACATGGCTTCGCTCATCAGCAGCGCGTGCTCAGTGGCCAGGATCTCCACCAGGTGCCGCTCGGCAAGATCGGGCTGGGCATGTGTCTGTGCGAACAGGCCGGCGACGACCCGGGCGCCAAGCCGCGCGGCGCGGGCTCCCGCACGGCCGGGCTCACGGGAGACAGTGGAGATCAACTTCTGACGAGGACGGCTTTGCCCGTCACCTCGTGCCTTCGCATCGCCTGAACCACCTCCGGTGTCGCGGCCCACCCCCGTGGCGCGCCAATCTGCGGTATCAGCTTGCCCTCCGCCACCAGCAGCGCCAGGGCCGCAAGGTCCTCGCCGAACGTTTCCTCACCGGTCCGGTAGACGAAGAAGCCCTCCAGGCGCGCGCCGGGCGCGCCCTCGGCAAAGTCGTGGAAGGCGATGTCGCTGCGCTGGCCGCTGGCGACACCATAGGCGGTGGCGACGCCGCCGCTGGCAAGCCGGCGCACCGCCGCAGTGAGGACCTGGCCGCCGACACCGTCGAGCACGAGGTGGAACGGACCCAGGTCAGCTCCGACGTCGGTGATCACCTCGCCGGCACCCAGCGCGCTAACCGCTGCGACCCGGGCCTGCCCGCTGACCTGTGCGGTCACTATCGCGCCCGCGGTGCGCGCGAGTTGCACGGCGAACGTGCCCACGCCGCCGCTCGCGCCCGTAATCAGGACCTGGCGGCGAAGCAGGGACCCGCCCGTCCGCAGCCCGCGCAGGGCCGTCAGACCGGCGACAGGCAAGGCGGCAGCCTCCCAAAACGCGACAGAATCAGGAAGCGCTGCCACGCGATGTGTCGGCACGGCCACACGCTCGCTCCACCCGCCCTGGTCGGCCAGACCCACGACGCGGGTACCGACGGCGGGCCCGGTGCCGTCCACTGCGGGCGCCGCGACTACGCCGGCCACATCTTGGCCCGGTGTCCAGCCGTCGGGCCGCGATTCGATCAGGGCAAGCTCGCCACGGTTGATCGAGTATGCGGCTACCTCCACCACCAGGTCGTGCTGGCCGGGCTGGGGCTCAGGCAGCTCGCGCCTGACGATCCCAGCGGCACCGGCCGGGTCGGTCACGTAACCCTGCATGTCAGGTCTCCAATTACTCCCCAGCGCGGTCAGCGCCGGTCGACGTTCGCAAGGTACTGGCTCGGCTGACCCTGAGCGGGCTTTCCCGGCCGCGAATCGGTTGGTTCGCGGCACCAGCTGGATGCGTCCGCCAGCGACCTGGCCACCTCCGTACCTACCTGCGCCCTGGCCGTGGGCGGCTACGGCTGCTGCCCGGAAGAGGGCTCGCGGGTCATGCCGCCGCTTTGCGGCCAGATCCATTCGAATCCCAGCTGATGCGCGGCAAAGCACATGCTCAGCTTGAAGGCCCGCGCCGCGTCCACCGCCGGGTCACCGAGCGCGATCTGGATAGCGAAGCCGTCGAGCATCGCGGACAGCGAGTCGGCGAAGTCCAGGGAATCCAGCACATGGAACTCACCGGACTCCTGCCCAGCGAGCACGAGGGACTGGATCGTCTCCCGCCACCGTTGGTCGGACTTTTGCCGCACGCTGGCGACCTCGACGTGCCTGGCTGCCCGTGCCCAGAAGTCCAGCCATATCAACCGGGACCCGGCAGGCCCGGTATCGGCTTCCGGCAAGCAGGTCATGGCGATGATCTCCTCGAGCTTGCCTGCCGCAGTCGGAACCGCCGCCATCCGCCGTTGTCCCTCGGCGTACCAGCTGTCCTCTGAGTAGCGGATCGCCTCCGTCAGCAACTGATCCTTGGTCTTGAAGTAATAGATCACAAGCGCAGCACTGGTGCCCGCACGCTGGGCCACGTCCGCGATGCGGGTCTCCGCGAAGCCGCGCGCCACGATGACATCGAGCGCCGCGCGGACCATTTGGGCCCTGCGCTGGTCAGCCGTACCGCTGGTCACGTCAGCCTGCCCATCCATAGCGACATCCTTGTGCATTCCGAACCTCGGGAGGCACCAGCCTGAGGCGGGTCAGCGGTTATCGGCGCGGCGGTGAACCGACGTCCTTGTTCCGAAGGTATCAAATTCCTAGACTGAACATTCAGTCAACTCGGAGGGATTCGGGACTTATGGCCGGATCGTATGACACTACCGTCGTGGGCGGAGGTCACAACGGGCTGGTCGCGTCCGCTTACCTGGCACGCGCGGGCGCACCGACAGCGGGCGCACCGACAGCGGGCGCACCGACAGTCGTGCTCGAAGGAAGGCATCAGCTAGGCGCGGCAGCCACGACCGAGGCACCCTGGCCGGACGCCCATGAGTTCCGCGTGACCAGGTCTCCTGCCCACCGACTTGAAGCCGTTATGACCGTGTTGAGGGCTGAATTTTGCCGCCATCCACGGTTATTAACCCAAGGGCGGCGGGTATCGCCCGGATAACGGCCCTTAGGGTTGAAGTGACGTCGTTGAGAAGGCCAATCACCGGCTGCCAAGCTCCGCCTTCACGTGGGGGATTGCCGAGGAACGGATACCCGCCGGCGGGAAGGGCGGGCGACACCCGGGGATATGGCTTTCTCCGCGCGCACGAGCTGATGGGATTTCGTGCCGGGCCTTAGCGGCAGGCAATCGCCGCCACGACGGGCCCGGCCAGCAGCGGGGAGGATCATAGGTGCAGAACAACGGCGGGATGGACTCGGGCTGGCGAAGCGCTCTCGCTACCCGCCGCCAGCGGCTGATAGTCACGGCATTACTCGCGGCCCTGGGCCTGCTCGTTGCGGCCTGCTCCGCGGAGAGCCACCGAGTGGCCATCCCCGCGGCGCAACTGACGATAACGCCAGCGAACGGCACCGACAACGCGCAGCCGAACCAGGGCGTGACGGTTACTGCCTCGCATGGCGTGATCAAGAACGTCACGGTCACCGAGGGCGCCGACCCTCTGAGCGGCAGTTTCAATGCGAGCGGGACAACCTGGCAGAGCGTGTGGGCGCTGCAGCCGTCGAGCGAGTACGTCGCGACGGCGACCGCGGTGAGCTCGTCGGGCAAGACCGTGACCGAGACGAGTTCGTTCCGCACCCTCACCCCGTCCGCGACCGTCCAGGCCCAGACCGTCCTCGGCGATGGCCAGGACTACGGCGTCGGCATGCCGATTGCCATCACGTTCAGCCGTCCGGTCACGAACAAGGTGGCGGTGGAGCGATCTTTGCAGCTGACGACCTCCAAGCCCGTTACCGGCGCATGGTACTGGGATGGCGACGAAACCGTCGCGTTCCGGACCAGGACCTACTGGCCCGAGCACACCCGCGTGAGTTTCGTCGCGCACCTGGACGGCGTGGAAGCGGCCCCCGGCGTGTACGGCACGGCGAACC
>DATIYI010000281.1:0-3083 GCA_035517695.1 Streptosporangiaceae bacterium | reverse complement strand
CGGGCTGGCCCTGGACGACCTGCACTTCGAGCACGGCCCGCTAGGTAAGATCCACGTTCGGCTCGGCAAAGGCTCCCGGGGCTCGGGCCCGCGGGAGCGGCTGGTGCCGATGCTGGGGACTGCGCGCGCCCTGCTGGTGTGGTGGGTAACCGAGGCGCGCGGCCAGTTCGGCGACGATTTCGAGCTGTCCCGTGCCGCCCTGTTCCCGTCGGCGCGGGGCGGGCCCGCCGACACCGAAGCATTCCGGATGGCGCTGAAGGACGCCGCCGGCCACCACCTGCGCGGCCCGGTGCGGGTGCTCACGCCGCGCGTGCTACGTCACGCGTGTGCCTCCCGGTTTGTATGCCGAGGGGCTGGGCCTGCTCGCCCTGCAGCAGATGATGGGGCACCACTGGCTGACCACCACGATGGCATACGTGCCGTTAGTCGCCGGCCAGACGATCGAGGCCGAGTACGTGCGCGCGGCGGAACGGGCGGCGGCCCGCTTCACGCTCCCTTCGCCAGGAGGTGACAGACCAGGAGGTGACAGAGACGATGCGGTGGAACCTGCGCATGACTGCTGCGCAGCGCGGCCTGTGGAAGGCCAGCGACCTGGCCCAGGCCCTCGCCGGGGCGGGCGCTGGTGCTGTCGGCCGGCAAGATGCTGGCGATGCTGTAGAGGGAGCGGGCGCCGGGGCTGGAGATCGCAAGAGACCCGACACCTCACCCAGGGGATGTACACACGTTTCTGATGACAACTGGATCTCGACGCCGGTTGCGGCCGGCCCTACGATGACTGGGCGCCACCATTCCTTCTCAGCCGCACGGGGGAATCTTCATGGGCACGAAATCCACGAAGGATGACGATACCGGCCAGCAGAAGTACCCGCCAAGGAAGGCACCGGTCACGGCCGAGGAGCTGACGAGCTCTGCACGTCACGAACCGTCGAATGACGCGGCCGAAGCGGTCGACCTCTCCAAGCGCGAGGGCAGCAGCTACCGCAAGTGCGTGGATGCGTACGCGCGGGCGTTGAAAAAGGAGCCGATCTCCGCCACCGAGAAGGACCGCCAGTGCGCGCTCTTCAGCACGGGTGGCTGGTACGCCACCGAGCACAAGCAGGTCACGCCCAAGGGGGACGACACGCGGCCCTACTGGGAGGTGACCACGACGTCCACGTTTGAGAAGGGGTGCATTTACAAGAACCGCTTCTACCCTGATGGTGAAATCATGGCCGTCAGCAACTACCATCCCAATCCTGACAAGATTCAGGCGGTTGAGAAGGACGACCACACGTACTCCATCAAGGTCCTCACGATGGCGAATTCGACCGTGTTCTGGTGCCAGCGGCAGTACCTCCTCAATCAGAAAATCGAGCTAGCTGCGGTGACCGACATCGTCCGGCACGAGGTGAGCAATGACCATACCAACGACGCGGCCCGCGCCTGCTTCCTGATCTCCGTCGACACGAAAAAGATGAAGAAGTTCCCGGAGCACTGGTACTACAGATGGGACGTGGCCGGGAACAATGAGTGCATCAACGCGCTGCTCGGCACGCCCAACGGCCTGGGTGCCTTCTTTCTGGTCCGGGACTGGGGCAAAGAGCTTGGTATCACCGGAATCGAGTTCATCGAGATCGAGAAGCCCGGGCCGGGCACCAACCGCCAGGTCGACGTGACGATCTCCTTCGAACGCGGCTAAAGAGGTTGAAGGCCGCAGCGGGCCGAGCTGGCCCAGGCGATGACGGCGGGCGCCGCCGCGGCCTGGGATAGGGCGGATACCTGGAAGGGCGGCGACCCGTGGTCGAAACCTGGTGAGGTGTTGAGGGTGTTGCGTGTGATCACGGTGTTGTGGTGGGTGTTACCAGGCCCATGCTTCGGGGCGTGCGGCGCGTCGGCAAACTCCATGAGAGTGGCGGCGCTCTCGACGGCGTTCGAGCCGGCCAAGCTGGAAGAGGGTGAGGAATCTCTCGTTCTGCGGCTGCATCCGCAGGCTCATGGGGGTCCTTGTGGGCCGCCGGCATCGCCGTGCGTGGCGCGTCGCTGCTGCGGAAGGAGCTTGTCCAGCCTCGCCCTGCTGTACAGTCTCGGCATTCCGCGGGCGGGTGAAGGACGGTCGGCGGCCAGAGGAGACGGGCCGGTGATCACTGCATGCACTCTGGCGGTTGACAAATGTCCTTGCAGGGCAAGAGTCAGCCGAGCCAGGCCGAAGCCGGTTTCGTGGGGCCTGTTTGATGGTCAGGGGTAAAGTAAATGGCACGTTCGTTTTGCGGCGGCAGTGACAGGCTCTCGGTGGCACCCGGCTGGTGTGAATGCCGTCATGTGGTAGCCGAGCGCTGTCCGGACCACGTACCTGACTCGACGGGGTAGCGGGCGCGACAAATGCCAGTCACATACACCATCCACCGAGTTTCCGGCGTGGCGGCGGTCCAGGCCTGGGCGGCTTCCGCATCCGGACCGCCCTGGGTCCCGGCGAGAGTGCCTTTCCGGCGCTCCATTCGCCGGTAGGCCGGTCCGGTGCTTCTGCAGGCCGCCGGGCTGGCACTGCTGGCAGCGCTGTCGCCGACAGCGCTGCTGGTCGCCGCCGTGTACCTCGGCTCCGCACGGCCCAGGCTAACCGCCGCGTTCTACCTGACCGGAGCGGTGATCATGAGCCTAGTCATGGGAGTGGTGATTCTGGTGGCGCTGCGCAGCGCCGACCTCAACCGCCCGGCCGAGCACTCGCCCCGCTATGGTCTGCGGCTCGGCCTCGGCATCTTGCTGCTTGCAGCAGGCATCGTGGTCGCGAGGCGTCAGCCGCGGGCGCCCGATCCGGCGAAAGCGCAGCGAGGGATCGTGTCCAGGATGGTCGCCAACCCGGCGCCGCTGACTGCGTTCCTCGTCGGCATCCTCGTCTTCGCCCCGGGAGTCACATTCCTCGCGGCATTGCAGGTGATCGCGACAGCGCAAGCCAGCCTCAAACTCACGGCCCTGGCCGTGATCATTGTGGTGGTCATCAATGTGGTGCTGGTGTGGCTGCCCATCTTGCTGCACATGGCGGCTCCGGGGGTGACGACACGTTATCTGACGGCCTTCAACGGCTGGTTGCGCGCGCACAGCAAGACCGT
>DATIYI010000280.1:0-37060 GCA_035517695.1 Streptosporangiaceae bacterium | reverse complement strand
GGGGTGCAGATGTGAAGAAATTGGACATTGACCAGGTCGTGCCGTGGCGGACGCGTCCGTGATTGGAAGGTCAAAAGCGGCATCGAGGAAGGGCCACAGCGGTATGACCTCTGCCGTCAGCTATCCGCGTAGCGGACGCTCCCCGGATAACCCCGTCCGCGACAAAAGGGAAAGCGGACAAACGGTGCCGTCGCCCTTTGTCGCGGGCTACTGAGAATGACCCCGGATTACGAGGGAACACTGTCGTTTCTGGTGTCGCGCGGGATCGAGTTGCCCGATGGCCATGAGGACGACCCTCCCGACTCGCAGAACGGCGCCAACTGCAGAGACGTACCGATTGCGGCGGGTGTCGACGACCTGTTCGACCCACCGATCGACGGCGTGGTGGCTGAGCGGGAGCAACTGCGGGGAAGCCGGCTCCGCACACCTTCCTGGCAAGGGCGCGGGCCCTCGGCTTGCCGCCGCCACTGTGGCGGTCTTCGAGGACGCGCTGGCTGGCGTGGCGGCGGGCGGGTCGGCGGGTTTGGCTATGTGGTGGGAGGAGATCGCGCTGGTCAGGCGGAGGCGCTGCGAGAGCATGGCGCGGATATTGTTGTGGCGGATCTCGCCGAGCTGACGGATCGTCCGTGATACGGCAAGAATTCGTTCACAGTAGAGCCGTGGGCCCTGCGGGAAACTCACGACTCACCTGGACCTGAACATATTGGCCCAGACAGAGTCGGTGTTCGCGCTGGCCAACGTTAACCTGGGATGGCGTGCCAACTTGGACGAAGGCGAGCCGCACGGCATGCCGGGAAGCTACCTCAACGGGGTCTACGAGGCGCGGCAACTGCCTTACGCGGATACAAACGCGGAGACCGCGTACGGCTTTCCTGAGTCCGGGCAGACAGTTATCAATGTGACCAACGGCAAGTTGATCCGCCTGTTCGTCGACGACGAGCCTTTCGATGTCTCACCTTTACGGTCCCGGATGCGGCCGCGAGCGCGTTGCGATGGCGGCTTGGGACGCTTCCAGCGGCCATCGAGCGGGCAACCCAGCTCGGGCTTCAGGGCGCGACCTTCCCGTGGGTACGATCACCGGCCAGGAGCGCCCGGGCTACTGGCCCGCCAGCACCGCCGCCTTCCACTACACCCACGCACGCGGTCATGGCCGCCGAGGTCGGGTATCTGGGGCTTGCTGTCGATTACCTCGGCGAGGCCGCACTCATGGATTTGCCTGACCTCGAGAACAATACCTGCGACGGCGTGCACATCGCCTCGCTGACCGGCACCTTGGTTGCCCTCGTCAGCGGTTTCGGCGGCCTGCGTCACCGGGACGGGAACGTCAGTTTCGCGCCGCAGCTCCCCGAGGAACTGACCAGGCTTGCATTCAATCTCCCGATCCGGGGAAGGCACCTGCACATCGAGGTGACTCACGCCGGTGCCAGCTACCTCCTGGCGGACGGCGAGCCGCTTGAGATCCTGCACCACGGCGAGAGGGTAAACCTCTCGGCCGGGAAGCCGTAGGAGCGTCCGGTCCGGCTGCAACCGGCGCGTCCTCGACCCAGCCAGCCGCCAGGACGGGAACCCGTTCACCGCCGGATCAGTGAGTGAAGCAAGCTGATCCGGTCATCCATCCCGTGCGGGGTGGCCCGCAGGAGCCAGCGACGCCCACCAGCACGCCCGCTGGACCGCAGGATCGGCACGTAAGCGTTCATTATCTTGAGCCTCCGCCGGACCGTGTCGCCTTCTCGCCATGGAGTTTGACCAGGACGACGGGGCACGATGCGCCCGCCGCGCAGCGCTGGCTGACGGCGCCGAGCAGCAGCCCGGCGAACGGTGACCGGCCGCGGGTGCCGACCACCAGCAGGTCGGCGTGCGCGGATGCCGCGATCAGGGACTCGGCCGGGTCCCCCTCGGCGACCAGCGTGCGGAGCGTGACCTTGGGTGACGGGGTGACCGCGCTGACCGTCTCGATGAGAAAATCCTTGGCGGCCTTTTCCAGTTCTTCGCGGTCGTAGGCGCCGGGGATGGAAAGGAAGGGCATCTGCCAGCTGAACACAGCGTTCACCTCGCCGCCGCGGGCTCGCGCGTCGTCGAGTGCCCACCGCAGCGCGGCGTTGCCGTGCGGCGAGCCGTCCACCCCGACCACGATGCGGTAGCTCATGCGTGCTCCAGCCTCAGCTTCTGCGGGGCCGCAAGGGCCTCTTTTTCGAGTTGTTCCAGGCTCTTGCCCTTCGGCTCGGGCAGCACCGCGATGGTCAGCAGCAGCCCGAGGGCCGCCACCACACCGGAGACGATCATCGCTCCGCGCAGGCCCATCGAGGCGGCGAGCATATCGGGGAACAGGTAGGCGCCGGCGAACGCGCCCAGCTTGCCCGCGGCGGCCGAGATGCCGTGCCCGGTGGTGCGCACCTCGGTCGGGAAGATCTCCGCGGGGTAGATGAACGTCGTGGTGTTCGGCCCGAACTCGGTGAAGAAGTAGCTGACGCCGTACAGGAGGACGAACGGCGCCACGTTCGCGGTAACGCCCGGGATCAGGCCGATGAGCAGGAACGCCAGCGACATCATGGCGAAGCCGAGGATCTGGATGCTTTTGCGCCCGGTCTTGTCCATCAGCAGGATCGCGACGGCGTACCCGGGCAGCGCGAACACGGCGAAGATCGCTAGCTGGACCAGCGTGTTGTCCAGGATGGTGCCGTGCGGGTTGATCAGCTTGAGGATCTCCGGGGAGGAGATGGTGTTGCCGTAGTAGCAGAAGTCGAGCAGGAACCAGCAACCCGCGGTGCCGATGATCCACAGCAGCATCCGGCGGCTGCGGGCGATCGTCTTGAAGCCCTCCAGCGCGCCCTGCGGGTTCCTGGCCTTCGATTCGGCGATCGGGCCCGTGGCCGCCTTGGCGCCGGTCGCGGCGGCGATCGCGGTCTGCGCCTCCTCGGTCGCGCCGCCGGCCATCGCGAACCGCGGCGTCTCGTGGATCTGCCGTCGCAGGTAGAACACCGCCAGCCCCGGGATCGCGCCCAAAGCGAGCAGGATCCGCCAGACGAAGTCGTCCGAGATGCCCGAGGCCAGCAGGATCGAGGCCACCAGCGGGCCGACGACCAGGCCGGCCCCCTGCATCGCGAACACCAGCCCGACCATCCGCCCACGGGACCGCTTGCCCGCGTACTCGCTCATGATCGTCGCTGACACCGGGTAGTCACCGCCGATGCCGATCCCCAAGATCACCCGGCAGACGAGGAGGAAGGTGAAGCCGGGCGCGAAGGCTGACGCGAGCGCCCCGAAGGCAAGGATGAGGACCTCGTAGCCGTAGATGCGCTTACGCCCCAGGATGTCGGCGATCCGGCCGAAGACCAGCGCGCCGACCGCGGAGGCGAGCAGCGTGATGGAGTTGATAAGTGAGACCTGGGACGTGGACAGGTGCCACTCGGGCTTCAGCAGCGCCACCACGATGCCGATCACGAACAGGTCGTACGCATCGGTGAAAAAGCCCATGCCCGAGACGAACATGATCTTCCACTGGAACCGGGTGATCTTGGAGTCGTCGAGCGCCGCGAGATTGCTAGGCGCCGGTCCAGGCGCAACCAGTTCGCTCATGGCGCGAGGTTACGCAGCCGCATGTGGCGCGCTGGAGATCTGGAGACTGCCGCCAAGCGTACTACAGGTGAATTCCTTCCCGAATTCGGCTCAAATCAGTCGTTGCCCCCGCGGGAACCTTACGTCATTGTCGATCACTTCGGGCACTCCAGTTGGGTCACAGCACCGCCTCGGCGACGGGTGCACCAGCGCCAGCATGTTCTAAAATCTGGCGATTGCGCCCGATATTTGCCCGTACCTAAATCAGTAGGAGTCGGCCGAAAGATAGCGGTTTGCCACGGCTGACCACTGCGATCAGCGTTATCGTGAGGCCCTGCAGACATTGGTAGAAGGAGACACAGGCAGGTGGGCGAGTCCATGAAGGAGAAAACGCGCGCGAGCGCAGTCATCACCGTGCAGAAGTACGAGCCGTCGGTTTATGACGAGCCTGCCGAGGGGCCGCGCTTGACCCGTATCCACGTGGAGGAGACATTCGGCGGGGACATCGAGGGCGCGGGCGTGGTTGAGTTCTTGCAGGCTGCCGCCCCGGATGGCTCGGCGAGTTTCGTCGGGATCGAGAAAGTCACGGGCAGCATCGGCGGCCGGGCGGGCAGCTTCCTTTTGCAGGACGCCGGCGCCGTCGAGGACAACATCGTCAGCGGGGACTGGTTCGTGGTGCCGGGGTCGGGCACCGGGCAGCTGTCCGGGTTGCGCGGTGCTGGCGGCTTCCGCGCGAACCTGGGCGAAAGCGCCCAGGTCCACCTGGATTACTGGTTCGAATGACCCCGGCCCGTGCTCGCAGTCCGTCCCCGGAGAGATTGACCTCAGCTCGCCGTCGACATCAAGGCGCTTTCCACTGTCTTAAACTCGCCGCTAGGTGATTTGACGCCGAAAGTTACCGCGATCATGAAACCGGGCCGCTGTCATCACCCAACAAGCTACCCGCCACATCATCACTAACGACGCTTCTGAATCCCTGAATCACGCACCGCAAAGCTTCTGCTCAGTCCCTGGTGATGCGGGTTCCCGTCTCGCCGCTGAGGGCGCGGTCGACGTTCGGGGTGTCGGTGATGATCCCTTCGGTGCCACCCCGCTCCAGGTACTGGATCATGGCCTTGATCTTCGGTGCCATGCTGCCCTCCGCGAAGTGGGTGCCCGCGGCCAGGTAGGCCTTCGCCTCCGCGAGCGTGAGGGCGTCGACCCAGCGCTGCTCCGGCGCGCCGAAATTCAGCGCCACCTTCTCCACCGCGGTCGTGATGAGCAGCAGATCGGCGCCGAGATCGCTGGCAAGCAGCGAGGACGCGAGATCTTTGTCGATCACCGCGGATACGCCGGCCAGGTCGCCGCCCGCATCGGCGACGACGGGTACGCCGCCGCCGCCCGCGGTGATGACAATCGTGCCTGCGGCGACCAGGCTGCGTATCGCAGGCAGTTCCACGATGCGCAGCGGCCGGGGTGAGGCGACGACCCGCCGGTAGCCGCGGTGCGCGTCCTCGATGAGGGTCCAGCCCTCCCGGCGCCGCCGCTGCGCCTGCTTGGCATCCATGAACGAGCCGATCGGCTTTGTCGGGTTCTCGAAGGCAGGGTCGTCCGCGGCCACCTCGGTCTGGCAGATCAGCGTTACCGCGTCCCTTTCCACGCCGTAGCGCCTGAACTCGTTGGTGAGGTTCTGCTGCAGCGCATACCCGATCGCGCCCTGGGTGTCGGCGCCGCAGACGTCGAGCGGCACCTCGTGCAGTTCGTGGGCGGCCAGTTCGGACCGGCGCAGCACGAAGCCGACCTGTGGCCCGTTGCCGTGGGTGATCACCACGGTCCAGCCGTCCTTGATCATTGTCACAATGTGGCGGCAGGTTTCCTTCGCCGCTATGTACTGGTCGCGGACCGTCTGGTGCCTCTTGTCCTTAATCAACGAGTTGCCGCCAATGGCGACGACAGCCGTCCGGCCCGGCATCAGATTCTCGCTCCCTCAGCTCATGGTGAGCGCCATCACGGCCTTCTGGCCGTGCAGGCGGTTCTCGGCCTGGTCATACACGGCCGACTGTGGGCCGTCGATCACCCCGTCGGTGACCTCGACATTGCGGTCCGCTGGTAGCGGGTGCATGTAGAGCGCGTCTTCACGCGCGGTCGACATGCGCCGCTCGTCGGTGATCCACGACTCGTAGTTGCGGATAAGCCGCGTCCCCTCGGCCTCATCGGTCGTGGTGAGCAGGCCGCCCCAGCTCTTGGCGTAGATCACGTCGGAGTCGCGGAAACCTTCGTCGAAGTCGTGCAGGATCTCGAAGTCGGCGTGCGTCCGCCTGGCATTCTCCTTGCACTCCGCCACGATCTCCGGCATCAGCCGGAACTCGGGCGGATGCACCAGCCTGACGTTCATCCCGAACCGGGGGAGCAGCAAGGCCAGGCTCTGCGGGGCGCTGATCGGCTTCTGATAGCTGGTGGCATACGCCCAGCTCACCGTGGCCGTTCGGCCTCGCGGGTCGCCGAACCGCTCGATGATCGTCATCAGGTCGCCGAGCGCCTGGTGCGGGTGGAAGACGTCGCACTGCATGTTGAGCACCGGAACCCGGCTGGCCGCCGCGACGTCACGGATGTAGCCATTGCCGACCCCCCAGTCGATCATGCGGATGGCGATCCCGTCGTTGTAGCGGCCGAGGATCTCGCCGATTTCCTTGGCGGTGTCGCCATGGGCGATCTGCGTCGTCCGGCTCTCGATGAACTGGGCGTGGCCGCCGAGTTGCGCCATGCCCGCCTCGAACGAGGCCCTGGTCCGTGTGCTCGCATAGAAGAACAGCATCGCGAGCACCTTGTCGCGCAGGTACGGATGCCGCCTGCCGAGCGCACGGTCCCGCTTCAGCTGGAAGGCGACGTCCAGGAGAGTGTCAACTTCGTCCTTGGTCCATTCAGAAAGGTCGATGAGATCACGGCCGCGCAGGTTGGTCTGCATGTCGGCGCGCCTACTCGACCGCGCCGAGGACGAGCGCGATCAGCGCCATCCGCATCAGCACGCCGTTGTACGCCTCGAACCAGTACCTGTTGTGCCGCGTGCTGTCCACGTCGGGTGGCAGTTCGTCCATCCGCGGGAGCGAGTGCAGGATGATCGCGTTGCTCTTCGCCTTGTTCCGCAGGAGTTCGCGTGTCACACGGTAGGCGGCGGGCGTCACACCGCGCTCGCCGGTCGCCTCGACGCGGGATTCCTCGTAGTCCGCCTGGACGACGGGCTCCATGTAGATGACGTCCGCGTCCGCGATGCAGTTCTCCACGCTCTCGATCTCGCGGTACATGACGTCGCGCCCATCGAGTTCGGCCTTGAACTCGTCCAGCAGCGACATCTCAGGCGGCGAGACGACGAATGCCTCCATGTCGAACTGGGACGCCGCGTACAGGATCGAATGCATGGTGCGCATGCGCATGTCGCCCACGCACAGCACCTTGAGGCCGTCGAGCGTGCCCTTGGACTTCCAGATCGTGTACAGGTCGGTGAGAACCTGAGTCGGATGCTCACCCCAGCCGTCACCACAGTTGATGATGGGCACCGATGCCCAACGGGCCGCCTCGTGCGGTGCGCCCTGCTGGAAGTGGCGCATCGCGATGATGTCGCCGTAGTACTCCAGCATGTGAATGGTGTCCTTCATCGTCTCCTGGTAGAAGTCGCCCGCCCTGGTCATCTTGGCATCGGCGAAGCCAAGCACGTGCCCGCCGAGCCGGTGCATCGCCGCCTCTGTCGCGAGCCTGGTACGGGTACTCGGCTGGTAGAACGCCGTGAGCAAGGTCTTGTGCTTCAGCAGGTCGCCATTGCGCCGCTGGGCCGCGTACGGCGCGAGCCCGTCGGCCGCGTCGAAGATCTGGAAGTACTCGTCGCGCTCCAGGTCCTTCAGCGACAGGATGTCCCTGCCGAGAAAGCTCCTCATGTGGTGTGTCTCCTCTGCCGGCCGCGGCGGTCGGGCGCGAAGGTGTCGATCATCAGCCGCACGTCGTCGCCGAGCGGGTAGAGGATCGGACAGGTCGCGCCGCTGCTGATGTACTCGTCAACCTTTGCCACGCACTCCGCCGGCGTGCCAGCCGCGGAGATCATCTGCACCGCCTCGTCCGGGACCAGGCGCATCGCCCGGTGGATCTCCTCCGGCCCGGCCGGCCAGGTCAGAATCCTTCCGATCTGCTCGATCAGCCGCGGATCCACGCCACTTGCCTTCATGATGTGCGGCTGCTGGCCGAGGTACTGGGTGAGCAGTTCACGTGCCCGGTCCAGGGCGAGGTCACGGTTCTCGTCGACCGAGCAGACGACAAGCTGCGGCCGGTCGACGTCGTCGACTGAGCGGCCTGCGCGAGCAGCGCCTTCGGCGAGCGCAGCCATTGCCCGCTTGTTGTAGTCGGGGCCGACCATGTAGTTCAGCACCACGCCATCAGCGACCTCACCGGCCAGCTCCATCATCCGCATCCCGGTCGCCCCCACGAAGATCGGTACCCGCCGCGCGGACCGGTCGCCGTGCACCACGTCGATCTCCACGTCGTCCAGATGCACGAACTCGCCGTGGTAGGTGACCCGTTGCATGGCGAGCAGCTCGCGGGTGGCCTCGACGGTCTCCCGCATGGCCTGCAGCGGCCGGCGCCTGTTGACGCCGACCTTGGCGGCGAGCGGCTCCCACCAGGCACCGAGGCCGAGGATGATCCGCCCGGGCGCCAGGTCGTCCAGGGTGGCGAAGGTGGCGGCGAGGAGGCCGACGTTGCGGGTCCAGATCGGGATCACACCAGAGCCGACCTTGATCCGGCTGGTAACCGCCGCGTACGCGGCCATCGGTACAGTCGCTTCCCGCACCAGCCGGCTCTCCGCCTGCCAGACGGCTTCGAATCCGCGCTGCTCGGCGTAGCGCGCGTACTCCATTCCCTCCCTGATCGGATGCTTGTCCTGCAGGTAGAGTGCCATCCTGCGGGTGGCACGGACCGTCATCGGTTGTCGTCTCCCTTCGGCTCGAATGCGTGCGCCGCGGTGGCCTGCAGCCGGTCCCACAGCCGCCAGGCCCCGGCCGCGGTTTCCGCGGCGAGCTTCGATTCGTCAACCCGGGTGGACCTGCGGTCGGCGACGACAAGCTCGCCGCCGACGTACACGTCGCGTACCTGGCGCGGCGACAGCCCGAACACCCAGTGGCCCGCGAGGTTCGCCGCGGTCAGCGGCGTCGGTGCGGGATACTCGAGAACGGTGATATCGGCGGGAGCTCCCGCCGCCAGCGTGCCGAGCAGCGGCTCGCCGTAGGCAAGGCCGGCGAACCTTGCGCTCTCGGCGAGCCTGGAAAGCGGCCAGTCCGGGCTGGCCGACAGGTCCGCCTCCCTGGCACGGAAGAATCCGGCCTGCGACTCGGTGAACATGTCACCGTCGATCCCGTCGGTGCCCAGTGCGGATCTGCGGCCGTCCTCGGCGAGCGGCGAATGGCCCACGGCGTTGTTCATGTTGCTGCGCGGGTTGGTCACGACGGTCGCGCCTGCCGCGCCGATCACTGCCATTTCGGCCTGGTCCACGTGGACGCAGTGCGCGAGCAGCGAGGGGCCGGTGAGCGCGCCCGCGGCCGCCAGCCGCTGCACGACCCGCATGCCGGACCTGGCGAGCGCGTCCCGTTCGTCGGCCGCGTCCTCGGCCACATGGATGTGCAGGCCAACCCCCGCTCCTACCGCGCCTTCGACGCAGCCGGCGAGCGTTTCGTCGGACAGGGTGAACGAGGCGTGGGCGCCCATCATCCCCCTGGCCAGTGGCCGCGCGGCGCGCAGGAAGCGCATGTTCTCGGCGATCCCTGCCGCCGCTCGCCACGGCCCGTCCCTGTCGGTCACCTCATAGCAGAGGACGGAGCGAAGCCCGAGTTCCTCGAGCGCGGCCGCGACGATGTCAAGCGACCCGTCGATGGCGTTGGGCGAGGCGTGGTGATCGACGATCGTGGTCGTACCTGCGAGCACCGCGTCGAGGCCGCCGCGCAGCGCGGACAGGCGGATGGCGGGTTCGTCCAGCGCGCGGTCGAGGCGCCACCAGACCCGCTGGAGGATCTGCAAGAAGCTCGTCGGCGTTTCGAGCTCGTAGGGCATGCCGCGGGCCAGCGCGGAGTAGAGGTGATGGTGGGCGCAGACGTTGCCGGGAATGATGAGCGTGCCCGAGCAGTCACGCCGCACCGGGCCCGGCGGGGCTGTGCCCACCGCGGCGATCCGGCCGCCCGCGATGACCACGTCAGCGCGGACCAGTTCAGGTGGGTCGAGCGCAACCACGACCGTACCGCCCGCCAGCGTCACCGTGTCGGCTGGCGCCACCCCGCGGCCGCCGTTAGGGATCATGAGCGGGCCAATTTGGGCACGGCTGCGCGGGCTGCGGCGGAATCCTTCATTGGCAACCGGGTTCTGCGCACGCCGTCGAACGCGTAGAGCGCACCGGCCGCCGCCGATGCCGTGGGCACTAGCCCGATCTCACCGATGCCCTTGGCTCCGTACGGGCCCTCGGGCTGGTACTCCTCGATGAAGACACACTCGACCGGCGGCATGCCGCGAGGCGGGATGATGTTGAGGGACTTCAGCGTGGTCGTCACCGGCAGAGCGTCCTTGACGACATACTCCTCAGACAGGGCATGGCCGAGGCCCATATGCACCGCGCCTTCGACCTGGCCCTCGAGCAGTGTCGGGTTGATGACCTTGCCGACGTCGTGCGCGGCGATCACCTTCTCGATCCTGCCCTCGTCGTCGAGGATGACAACCTGGGTGGCCCAGCCGTATGCGAAGTGGGTGACCGGCTCGCTGGTCGCCGCGCCCGGTTTGGTCGTCCAGTTGACCGACACCTCGCCGTAGAACTCCTGACCGGCCAGTTCGCCAAGCGGGCGGCCGCCAAGTTCGGCCGTGAGCTTCGCGGCGGCATCGATCACCGCGCGCCCGCCGAGCACGGTGGCCCGCGAAGCGGTGGTCTGACCGCATTCGAGTTCACGCTCGGTGTCCACCCGGACGGTGACCTGGGCGGGCCTGACGCCAAGCTCCTCGCAGAGGATCTGTGACAGGACCGTATGCACGCCCTGGCCCATTTCGGTCCACGAGTGGTAGAGCGTGACCGTGCCGTCGGATTCCGGCCGCAAGATCACCTTGCCGTACTCGGTGAGGCCGTTGCCCACCCCGGTGTTCTTGACCGCGCATCCGAGGCCCGCGTAGCGGGCGGATTTGTAGGCGTCCCGCACCGCGAGCAGGGTCTTCTTGAGACCTACCCCCGGCCCGAGCTTCTGCCCGGTGCCGAACCGGTCGCCAATCTCCACCGCGTTACGCCAGCGCATGTCCCAGCCGTCGAGGCCGACCCGCTCCGCCAGCCGGTCGATCATCCCCTCGATCGCGAAATTGGCCTGGTTGGCGCCGAAACCGCGCATCGCGCCGCACGGCACGTTGTTCGTGTAGATGGCCCGGGCCTCGATGTCGACGGCGTCGAACTTGTACACGCCGCAGGCGTGCCCCGCGGCGCGCTCGAGGACCTTGTCGCCGACGCTGGCGTAGGCGCCGGTGTCGCCGACGATGCGGGCACGGACGGCGAGGAGTCGGCCGGTCGGATCGCACCCGACGGTGTACGTCATGGTCAGCGGGTGGCGTTTGACGTGGAAGCGCATGCTCTGCGCGCGGCTCAGGGTGAGCTTGACCGGGCAGCGGGTGTGGCTGGCCAGTAAGGCGGCGTGACCCTGGACGCCCAGGTCTTCCTTCGCGCCGAAGGCGCCGCCGCTTGAGACCAGGGTCGCGCGGACCTTCTCGCGTGGCAGCCCGAGCAGGCCGGCCACCTGCCGCCGGTCGCTCCAGATGCCCTGGCCCTGAGTGTAGAAATGGACGCCGCCGTCGGTGTCCGGGTAAGCGAGCGAGGACTCGGGCTCGAGAAAAGCGTGCTCGATGTGCTGGGTCTGGAACGTCTCCGTGTGCACGAAGGCGGCCTGAGCGAGTAGCGCGTCGGCGTCGCCGCGCCTGACCTCCGACGTCGAAAGCACGTTGCCTGGCGCGCCGCGGTGCAGTTGCGGAGCGCCGCGCGCCATCGCGGCCTCCGGGTCGGTCAGCGGCTCGAGGACCTGGTACTCGACATCGACGAGCGCGGCGGCCGCGCTGGCCGCCGCCCTGGTCTGCGCCGCGACGAGGGCGACGACGTCGCCGATGTAGCGGGTCGTCTCGCCCACCGCGTAGATCTGCCGCCAGTCCTGGGTCAGCTCGCCCTGTGTCCGCTCGCCGGCGACGTCGTCGGCGGTGAGCACGGCGACCACACCGGGGTGCGCGCAGGCGCGCGTGGTGTCGATCGACAGGATCGTCGCCCGCGGATGGTCGGTGAACCTGATCGCGCCGTGCAGCATCCCTGGCATGCTGAGATCGTTGACATATGCCTTGTCGCCGAGCGCTAGCTCTACACCCTGGTAACGGGCGCTGCGTGAGCCGACGCGCCCGCTGCGGTCGATCTCGGGCAGCGGCCTGCCGACCTTCGCGCCAGCGGCGAGCAGCACCGCGTCGATGATCTTGATGTAACCGGTGCAGCGGCAGAGGTTACCCGCCAGGGCCGCGGCCACCTGCGGACGGCTGGGGGCCGGGGTCTTGTGCAGCAGGGCCTGCGCCTTCATGACGATGCCGGGCGAACAGAAGCCGCATTGGGATGCTCCTGCCGCGACGAAACTCTCCGCCCACAGCGTGCGCTCGGCCCCTGGCAGGCCCTCCTGGGTGGTCACTTCCTTGCCCGCGACCCGCGTGGCCTTTACCGCGCAGGAGACCTGGGCACGGCCGTTGACTAGGACCGTACACGCGCCGCACGAGCCCTCTGGAGCGCAGCCGTCCTTCACCGACGTGATTCCGCAGTGATCGCGCAGCAGGTCGAGCAGGTGCATGTCCGTATCACGGACCTCAGCCGTCGTCGGCTCTCCGTTGAGCGTGAATTCCATCTGCGGGATCCTTGATCGAGCGCGCCATGCCGGTGATCTCCACGCTGACCCGGCCCTTGCCTTCAGGTAAGGGTCGAAAGTCCTGTGGGCTGGTGGCGCTCCGCCCTCGGCGTGGTATCTGGTTGGGGTGAGCTGGTGGTTCGTCAAGGCTGCTAGGGCGGGTCCGTCAAGGCTGACCTACGGCGGCCCCTGACGCTGGACGCCTGTGAACAGGACGCCGACCTTGTCGCTGGCGGCGACGAGCCCGGACTCGCGCAGGTCGAGCAGGCCCGCCAGTCCGGAGGAACCGGTCGGATCCACCGGGTACCCTGCCGCCTGGCCGAGCTTGTTGGCCTCCGCGAGCCGTTCCTCGGTGACGACCAGGGCCTGACCGCCGGTCGACAGCATCGCGCCGACGACGGCCCGCCAGTCGTAGGTCTCGTCGTCGAGGATGCCGGACGCGATGCTGTGCGGCGCCGGCTCCCACGGCCACATGTACGCCTGCCTGTTGGCCGCGGCCCGCCGCAGGGCCCTGTCGATGTCCTCGGGGCGCGGCCCGGCCGGCAGCATCGCGCGAACCCTCCAATAGGCCCGTTCGAGCGGATGGGCGCCCGCGGTCTGCACGGTGTGGATCCGCGGCAGCCGGGGGAGAGCACCAAGCTCGGTGGCCTCCCGTAGTGCCTGGGCGCAGGCGCTCGCGAGGGCGCCGCCGCCCACCTGCACCACGATGTGGTCGAGCACGTCGGCGTGCGGGTGGCCGCCGCCGCCCAGTGCCGAGACGATCTCGTAGCCGAGCGTCTCACCGCCTTCGATCGCGAGCCCGTTCTCGTTGCCCTGGCAAGTGAACGGGACCGCGCCGTGGTCGAGTTCCTCGCGCAGCCGCAGGTAAGCGGGATCGCCGTGGATGCCTTCATCGCGCGGGCACACGACGACGTCGGCCTGCAGCTCCCACAGCCTCGCCACCACGTCCGGCTCCGCGTCTGTGGGCACGAACACCCGCAGCCGCCGCCCGCCCGCGCGCGCCACGACCGCGGCGGCGAGCGCTGCGTTGCCGCAGCTGGCGATGGCGAGGTCGCGGCGGTCGGCGGGGTCGGCGAACCCGAGCCGTTCCGCGACCTCAAGGTGCAGCAGCAACCCCATCAGGTGGCGGCCCTTGTGCGAGCCAGCCACGTTGCCCGTCTCATCCTTCACCCACACGCCGCCGGGCGCGGTGAAGCCGAGCCGCGAGCTGAGCTCGGGGCTCGGCCGCAGCGGCGTCACCATGAACCCATGCCCGTCGACCCGGCTCACCGCCTGGTCAAGCCGGGTGACCAGGGCACAGAACTCCGCGTCCGCCAGGCCCCGCGCCATGGCCAGGTGGTAGGCGTGCAGCAGCCCTCGATAGCGCAGGAACGGCTGGTCGGGCTCTCGGTCGAGCTGGTTCCTGCCGGGGAACCGCACCTGTGCCGGGTCGAGCACACGGACAAGCACATGGTCGATGCCGTCGCCGCCCGCGTTCGGACAGCGGAACGGGTACGCCTCGTGCGGCTGGATCGCCGCGCCGCAGCCGGAGCAGACGATCCGGCTGGCGAGGGCGGTCACAGCTGCCCGGCCACGTCGGTCCGCGCGTTGAACTCCCTGATCATTTCGTCCCACCCGGCCAGCTTGGCGCGCAGCCCAGTCCAGAACTGCTGGGCCCGCCTGGCGCTGAAGTCCTCGACCGGCACGCCCTGCTGCTCGACCCAGGTGTAATAGCCGAGGTTGAAGATGCGCTCGCGGTCCGCGCGGGTGGCTTCAAGCAGGTGGTTCGTACCGGCACCTAGCATCCAGCGGCCGAAGGTTTCCGCCGCCGCCGGCTCGCCGAATCCCGCGGCGAAGTCGCGGCCGGTGACGCGCACCCGCTCGGTTTCGTACATCTCCGCCCCATCGGTGGCCACGGTGACCACGACGTCGTGTGGCCCGAGATCCAGGTATTTCGCGGCCTTCACCGCGGCGATCACGTTGCAGATGCTGGACAGGCCGAGGCTGCCGAGCCCGGCGAGCGTCTCGGCAGGGACACGCTGGAGGTGGCGCAGGTAGTCGAGGCCGGCCGGGGAGCTGAATAGCACACCCAACTGGTCGGTGGCCCGGTCGGAGACCGCGATGACGATGTCGGTGTTCATCACGTTGTGGATCAGCGGGATGTGCTTGTCGCCGATGCCCTGGATGTTGTGCTCACCGAAACCGTTCGCGAGCATGGTCGCGCACTCCAGCGCCTCGACGGCCACTATCGCGGCGCCGTAGCTGTCCTTGAGGTAATCTCCGGCGCCGAGCGTGCCCGCGGAACCCGAAGCGGATACGAACGCCCGCAGGCGCAGTCCGGGATCGGCGCGCTTGAGATCCTCGAACAGTCCCGCGAGTGCGGTGCCGGTGCACTGGTAATGCGCCAGGTGGTTGCCGAACTCGCAGAACTGGTTGAAGATCACGTTCGCCGGGTCGAGCGCAAGCTCGGCGCACTTGTCGTAGATCTCCTTGACGTTGCTCTCGGTCCCCGGGGTGCGGATGATGTCCGACGGGCTGGTGACCCAGTCCTCGAGCCAGGCGAACCGCTCGCGGCTCATCCCCTCGGGCAGCACCGCTACCCCGTGACCGCCGAAAAGCCGGGAGATCGCGACTCCGCCGCGGCAATAGTTGCCTGTGGACGGCCAGATGGCGCGATGCACGGTCGGGTCGAACTGCCCGGTGACGATGCGCGGCGCCAGGCAGCCATACGCGGCGAGCACCTTGTGTGCGCGGATCATCGGAAACCGGTCCGCCGTCGCCACCACGATCTTCGCGGGCACGCCGGTGAGTTCCGGCGGCAGCACCAGATGAACGGGCACCCGCACCTGATCGACTCGGTTTGGGCCGTTGAACCAGTGCACGCGGAACAGGTTCAGCGGGTGCGGCTCGTCGGGCTTGACTCCGGCCAGCGCTGACTTGACCGGCCGGGGGATCCGCTGCGGGTTGGCGAGTTCGGCGAATGTGGGCATCAGGATCCGGGCCTCGCGGAACCTGCTCACCGTCCTGTCGTAGGCGTCCTGATCGACGATGTGATCTTCAAGGCCCAGTGCTTGACTACCGAGTGCGGGCATTGTCGTCATCTTTCCGTGTCGATGCCGGTCACCATCACCTTCGCGGGCGCGCCGTCACAGTAAGGCTGCCTGGCCCGCTTCGTCACGAGTCCAAAGTCCCGGCCCGCCGCGCGCTCATCCCTGCTCATGCGAACAGGCGCTGCGGTAGCGCGGCGGGCGGGTAGCTTGAGATACTGGGCGCGGCGATCGCGACCGGAGTGCGGAGCGCGACCAGCATCGCCGGCCTGACCTCGGGCTTCCCCGGCTGGTTCATCGTTCCTTTCCTGCTTATCGCGATTGTCCAGCTATTTGCGATCAACACGATCGACCTCTACTCGTCCGGCGTGACCCTGCAGAGCCTGGTGCCCCGCCTCAAGCGCATTCAGTGCGTAGCCATCGACACGGTTGTGTGCGGGGTACTCGCCGCCTACGCGATCTTCTCCTCGCGGTTCTTCACTCTGCTGTCCAACTTTCTCCTGTTCATCATCGTCTGGCTGGGCCCGTGGTGCGCGATCTACCTTGTCGACTCGTGGCTGCGGAAAAACCGCTACGACACCCAGGGCCTGCTGAACGAGCGAGGGCGGTACTTCCGCAACGGCGGCGTTTACTGGCCGGCGATCACCGCCCAAGTAGCCGGGATGGTTGCCGCCGCGCTTTGGCTGAACGCCTACTCGCCCTACGTGTCGCCATTGTCGAGCAGGGTCGGCGGGTCAGACCTCAGCGTGTTCCTCGGCCTGTTCGTGGGCGGCGTTGTGTACTTCGTGCTCGCACGGAGATCTGTCCGCGCCGAGGGCGACGCGACCCCGAAGGGGGAGGCAACGCCGGTAGGAGCCACCTGACGGTGAGCAGGTTCGGCGCGGCACACCGTGCGCATGCGCACCGATATTGGATTGGTAGGCGCACGGCCTGGCTCGCACCAGGACTGATTACGGCGCCGTCCGATCCATTCCGCCGCGAAGGCCGGCCTGGCCTGCGGGCCTGTCCGCTGCGAGCGTGACCAGAGCGAAGCTGACCGTATCCAGCAGCCCCCGATCGGTCAGCCTGGCGTCGGGGATAACGGAAAGCGCGAGGAACGACATTGTCATAAAGGGCGCGGGCAATGTGCTGCCGAGGCCGGCCGCCGCCGCGCGCAGCCGCCGCACCTGCGCCGCTACCTCGCCGGCAGGCTGGTCGGAAAGCAGCCCGGCGAGCGGCAGCGGAACCTCGGCCAGAACCCGGCCGTCCGCCACCGCCACCTGGCCGCCGCCAAGCTCCGCCAGACGACCGATCGCGGCCGCCATGTCGAAGTCGTCCGCGCCGACGACGACCACGTTGTGCGCGTCGTGCGCGACGGTGGAAGCCAGCGCACCTCGGCGCAGGCCGAAACCGCTGACCAGGCCGAGCCCGATCCGGCCGGTCCCATGGTGGCGTTCAAGCACCGCGGCCTTGAGCAGGTCACGCGAGGGGTCCGCGGCAAGCTGGCCTGCGCGCTCAGGCGGCGGCACCACGCGCATCCGGGTCACGAGCTCACCCGGCCGGACCTCGATCACCCTGACCGCCCCGCCGGGTGCGGGGATGCGCAGATCGGCGGCGCTGATCGCACGCACGTGCACGCTACCGCGCATCCAGTCAGGCGCCGCCACCCGCGTGATTGCTTTCGCCACCCCGTCGGCCGCGACGAGCCGTCCTCGCTTGTAGACAAGGGCAGGGCGGAAGCCGGTCAGGTCGGGCACTGCGACGATGTCCGCCAGGTAACCGGGCGCGATCGCGCCGAGCTCGGTCAGCCCGTGGTAACGGGCTGGGTGCAGGGTGGCCATGACGACCGCGTCCGCGGGCGGGCAGCCGAGGGCTACCGCCTTGCGCAGGATCGCGTTAACGTGCCCGGACTCAAGCAACTCGTCCGGTTCCCTGTCGTCGGTGCACAGCAGGCAGTTGGCAGGCCCGAAGTTGCGGACGAGCGGGAGCAGCGCCGCCAGGTTTTGCGCCGCCGATCCCTCCCTGATCATGATCCACATTCCGAGGCGGCGCTTCTCGAGCGCTTCCTCGTAGCGGGTGCATTCGTGGTCGGACCTGATGCCCGCGGCCAGATAGGCGTTGAGCGCGGGCCCGCAGAGCCCTGGCGCGTGCCCATCAGCGTGCAGGCCGGCCCGCCGGGTGGCGAGGATCTTTTCAAGGACAGCGCCGTCCGCGCCGACCACGCCAGGAAAGTCCATCACCTCGGCAAGCCCGATCGCGCGTGGCTCGCTGGCGAGCAGCGCGGACACGTCGGCGGCGTCAAGGGTGGCGCCGCTCGACTCGAACGGGCCGGCTGGCACGCACGACGGCACCATGAGGAAGTAGTCAAACGGAACGCCGCCGGCGGCGCCGAGCAGGGCGTGCACACCCCGGCCACCGAACACGTTGGCGATCTCGTGCGGGTCGATGACCGCGGCGGTGGTGCCGCACGGCAGCACCGCGGCCGCGAAACTGTCGACCATGAGCTTGGTCGACTCCAGGTGCATGTGCCCGTCTATGAAGCCGGGCAGCAGCACGAGCCCGGAGACGTCGGCGACCTCACGGCCGGTGTAACGGCCAAGCCCCGCGACGTGCTCACCGGCGATTGCGACGTCCACGTCGAGCAGTTCACCAGTGAAGACACTCAGCACCCTGCCGCCGGTCAGCACCAGGTCGGCGGGCTCGTCCCCGCGTGCGACCGCGATCCGGTGGGCCAGGTCACGGGCGGGCTCGGCTGCGCCCATAGGTCCCACCTCGCTCATAGGTCCCACCTCAGGCAGTCAAGCCTGCGGCGCCGGCCCAGGCATCGCCCAGAGCCCTTGGTCCCGAGATCCGCCATCCGGGGTAATGTCGGTAGGTAACCACCGCCGCCTGCTGATTTGGTCAGGCCGCGCTTGCTCTCACCCTCGGCGGGTGGCTCATTTTGTTGAGCAGGCGCGATACTTGGTAGCGGGCTGCTGCGGACACGTTGGCGATAGTCGATAGTCGGGAGAATCGGGGCATGAGCGTAAGCGAGGTCAGCGAGCTCCCGGGTGTGGATGATCTTCCACAGGGCCGTTACCTCGACCGCGAGGAAAGCTGGCTGCGCTTCAATCAGCGCGTGCTCGAACTCGCCGAGGACGAGGCAGTCCCGTTGCTCGAGCGGGTCAGGTTCCTTGCGATCTTCGCGAGCAACCTAGATGAGTTCTTCATGGTTCGCGTCGCCGGGCTTACCAGGCGCCTTGCCACCGGCCTGCCGGTGACGACAGCGACCAAGCAGCCGGCGCGCCGGGTTCTGGGGCGCATTCTCGAGCTCACCGGCGAGCTCATGCTGCGGCACGCGACCTGCTTCCACGACGCGGTACAGCCTGCCCTCACCGCGCAGGGAATCGAGATCCTGCGCTGGGCCGAGCTTTCCGACACGGAACAGCAGAGCCTGCACCGCCTGTTCCGAGAGCGCATCTACCCGGTGCTCACGCCGCTGGTGGTCGACCCCGCTCATCCGTTCCCCTACATTTCTGGCCTGTCGCTCAACCTCGCCGTCGTCGTGGCAGATCCCCGGTCGGGCCTCGAGATGTTCGCGCGGGTCAAGGTACCGCCGCTGCTGCCACGTTTCCTGGAAGTGTCGCCGCAACGGTTCGTCCCGCTCGAAGACGTGATCGCTGCCCACCTTGGTCAGCTGTTCGAGGGCATGCGGATTCTCGAGCACCACGCCTTCCGGGTGACCCGCAACCAGGACCTGGAGGTAGACGAAGACGTCACAGAGGACCTGATGCAGGCGCTCGAGCGCGAACTGCTCCGCCGCAGGTTCGGGCCGGCGGTGCGGCTCGAGGTCGAGGACTCGATCTCCGAGGTGGTGCTCGAGCGGCTGGTGACGGAGATCGGTGTGGGTGAGCGGGCGGTGTACCGGCTGCCGGGCCCGCTGGACCTGGCCGGCCTGCACGCCATCGCGGATCTGGACCTGCAGGAGCTGAAGTACCCCATATTCGTTCCCGCGGAGACGGCGCTGAGCGGGGAAAAGGGTGTTTTCGGCACGCTGCGCGAGCGCGACGTGCTCGTCCACCATCCTTACGACTCGTTCACCACCACGGTGGAACGTCTCGTGGAGGAAGCCGCGGTCGACCCTCAGGTACTCGCGATCAAACAGACCTTGTACCGCACCAGCGGCGATTCCCCCATCGTCGACGCGCTCATCGACGCCGCCGACGCGGGCAAGCAGGTAGTCGTCGTCGTTGAGATCAAGGCCAGGTTCGACGAGCGGGCCAACATCACCTGGGCGAGGAAGCTTGAAGAAGCTGGCTGCCATGTGGTCTACGGCATCGTCGGCCTCAAGACGCATTGCAAATTGTGCCTGGTCGTCCGGGAGGAGAAGGACGGTTCGCTGCGCCGTTATTGCCACGTGGGCACCGGCAACTACCACCCGAAGACCGCACGCCTGTACGAGGACTTCGGCCTGCTCACCGCCGAATCCGTGGTCGGCGAGGACGTCACGGACCTGTTCAATCACCTCACCGGCTACAGCAGGAGAGACTCCTATCACAGGTTCCTCGTCGCTCCCGTCTCGCTGCGCTCAGGGATCGTGGACCGGATCAATCGTGAGCGCGAACGGTTCGTGGACGGTAACCCGGCCCGAATCCGGATCAAATGCAACGCCCTCGTCGATGAGCTTGTCATCGACGCGCTCTACAACGCCTCACGGGCCGGCGTGCCCATCGACCTGTGGGTGCGCGGTATTTGCGCACTGCGCCCAGGCGTCCCTGGCCTGTCGGAAACGATCAGGGTACGCAGCATTCTCGGCCGCTTTCTCGAGCATTCGCGGTTGTTCACGTTCGGACCCGTCGGCGATGACGAGCCGCCGGATGTCTGGCTGGGCAGCGCGGACATGATGCATCGCAACCTGGACCGGCGGGTGGAGACGCTCGTCCAGGTCAGCGATCCGGCCATGCGCGAGTCTCTGGCGTCCCTGATCGAGCTTGCGATGGACGAGACCACAGCGTCCTGGTGGCTGGATGAGAACGGCACCTGGACCCGGCGGCACCTTGACGAGTCGGGTAAGCCGCAGCTCGACATCCAATCGCACCTGATTCAGGCACGCCGGTGGCGGGCCGCCGATGGGTGACCCCGCCGGGGCGGCGGAGGTTCGTGCCGCCGGTGCGGTTCTGTGGCGGCCAGGGCCTGGTGTGCGTGGCGTGGAGGTGGCGATCGTCCATCGCCCCCGTTACGACGACTGGGCTTTTCCGAAGGGCAAGGCGACGCCGGGGGAGCACCCGCT
The DNA here is from genome assembly GCA_035517695.1 of Streptosporangiaceae bacterium. GTDB lineage: Bacteria > Actinomycetota > Actinomycetes > Streptosporangiales > Streptosporangiaceae > DATFVJ01. The sequence continues at coordinate 16,328 of DATIYI010000280.1, read as the reverse complement.
GCTGACGGCGGTACGCGAGGTGACCGAGGAGACCGGTCTGCGACCGGTGCTGGGCCGCCGGCTGCCGCCGATGTTCTACCTGGCTGCGGGCCGGCCCAAGCGAGTGGATTACTGGGCGGCCACACTGGCGGCACCGCAGGCGCGAGAACATATACCTAACGGCGGTGCGGGCAGCCGCGCCCAAGCCACGCTCGCCCCGCCAGCGCAGGGCGAACCAGCGCAGGCCGAACTGGCGCAGGCCGAACTGGCGCAGGGCGAACTGGCGCAGGCCGAACTGGCGCAGGGCGAACTGGCGCAGGCCGAACTGGCGCAGGGCGAACTGGCGCAGGGCGAACTGGCGCAGGGCGAACTGGCGCAGGCCGAACTGGCGCAGGCCGAATTCGTCCCCAACGACGAGGTGGACAAGCTCGAGTGGCTGCCGGTGGCCGAGGCCGCGCAGCGGCTGAGCTACGAGCGTGACGTCGGGCTGCTGCGCGAGTTCGCCAGCGCGCCCGTGCCGACCGTCCCCTACATTTTCCTGCGGCACGCCTCCGCGGTGCCGAAGCAGGGCTGGCGGGGCGACGGCGTGCTGCGGCCGCTTGACGAGGCCGGCCGTGCTGATGCCACGGCGTTGGCGCGGCTGCTCGCCTGCTTCGGCCTGGCCCGGGTGTTCAGTTCCGCTTCGGCGCGCTGCGTGGAGACCGTGCTGCCCTATTCGGTGCATGTCGGCGTACCCGCCGTGGCCGAGCCAGCGTTCACGGTGTTCCCCCCAGGAGGCATGGCCGCGGCTCGCACGCGGCTCGGTGAACTGCTCGCGGACGGCCTGCCGATGATCCTGTGCGGGCACGGCGAGACGCTGCCGCCCCTGTACGCGCAGGCGGTCACGTATTTCGGTGCGGCGCCGCCTGCTGACGTATCGCTCGATAAGGGAAGCTTCAGCGTGCTGCACGTGGCCGGAGCCCCACCCGCGGCGGGTGCCGGCGGCGCCCCGTCGCTAGTCGCCACCGAGCGGCACGGCGTCATAGCCCCGTGATCAGTCCCGGCGCGATATCCGTCGTATTCGATCTGTCGCACGTCGGGCTTCCAGTCGGCTACCCCTGCTGGCGGTCGCCGTGGTTCGGGCCAACTGGCACCCCTTGCCTAATGCCCGGGCAGCCTCTGTCCGCTGAAAACGGTCCGGGATCTTAATGTCACGGATTCAAGCTCCTGGTTCGATGATGACCTTCAGGCCGCCCCGGCGCGCGGCCGACTCGAACGCGTCAGCCGCTCGCGCGAGCGGGAACCGATCGGTCACCAGGCCGGCCAGATCCACGTGGCCACTGGCTGCGAGGCCTATCGCCCGCGGATAGACCTCGTTCATTCGCCTGACCATCGCGATGGTCAGGCCCTTGCGGCGCGATGTCGAGGCCGGGAACCTGATCCAGTCGTCAGCCGGGATGCCGCCAAGCACCACCCGGCCCCCCGGCCGGGCAGCACGGATCGCCAACTGGACCGCGCCATCGGTCCCGGCCATCTCAAAGGCGGTATCAACGCCGGTGCCGACCAGGTCGGCAAGCCCGCTATCCCTGTCCGCGCTGGCAGGATCGGCGGTCACGCTCGCGCCGGCCCGGCTAGCGGCGCCGCGGCGGTGCGGCAATGGATCCACCGCGACCACGGATGCCGCGCCCGCCCCCCTGAGCAGTTGCACGAGCAGCAGCCCGATCGGGCCGCAGCCGATGACCGCGGCGGTCCCGCCGATACGCAGGTGACCAAGATCCACTGCGTGGATGGCCACACCGAGGGGTTCGAGCGCGGCGCCCGCCTCATCGGTGAGCCTGTCAGGTAGCGGGACCAGCAGCGCAGACGGCCAGGTCAGGAATTCGCGTAGTGCGCCGTCCTGATTGCCGTGACCAGCGAAGCGCACCTGGGGGCAGAGGTTGCGGTAGCCGGCCCGGCACTGCGGGCAGGTCCCGTCGGGGATCGCTGGATCAATCGCCACCCGCTCGCCCCTGCGCGGGCCAGCGTCGATGACCCCTGCGGCCTCGTGGCCGAGGATAAGCGGCTCGGCCAGGCTGTCGTCCCCGATGCCGGCCTCCGTCCACCAATGCAGGTCACTCCCGCAGATCCCTACCGCGGTGACCCGGACCAGGCTGGTTCCCGGTTCGACGGCGGGCACGGGCTCGTCGGCCAACCGGAGATCACCCACCGCGTGCAGTCGCGCGACCCGCATGAGACTCCTCCCTCCATTTCTGCCACGGGTTCCTGCCACGCGCCGCGGATCACCGCTGGGCCCCGTGGAACGCGCCGCGCGTTGCTGGTCGCCGCGTTGTCAGCGTTGTCAGCGTTGTCAGCGTGTTCACGAAAGGTATCGATGCGGTAACGAATCGGGAGATCGTAGTGGCGCGTCATGTCGGTGCTGCGCGGGGCATGCTTGATGCCGCGGCGGCGGCCGGGCTGATGTCGCTGTTCGCGCTGGTGGGGTGCGCGAGCAAGGGAAAGCAGGCCTCGGTGGCCACGCGGCCGATGATGGACGGGCAGGCGGGTGGCTCCTTCGCGACCGCGTACGGCATGAACAACCAGGTGGCGAACGCCCCTCGATCCTACTGGACGGCACCTCGGCTCGCGCGCCCGGCCATGGCTGCCGTCGGCCGCGCAGGTGCCAGGCGCCGTGCAGGCCAGGGCGGTTCGCGCCGCGATGCGTGTCGGCGCGTTCTTCAGCCACAGCGCGGGGGGGTGACCACTTCTGCACGGCCAGCGTGGTCAGCAGTCGCAGTCGTGACATGCTGATCACGGCGGCGCATTGCGTTCACGGTGGCCAGGGCTCCCCAGTCGCGCGGGGAGATGCTTGGCGTTCCGGACCCGCGGGCCAGCATCGCCATTCCTGGCTCCGCTACCCCATCGACACCTGCGTAGCGCTGTGCTGGCCGGCCGGCGCCGCCCTGGCCCCCTAACCGACGGCGCCGGCCGACGGGTCAATGATCGTCCAGGACGGTTACGGTGCGTTAACCGGGGTACCGCTTTCGCGTTCAGCCGGTCTGCGGCGGGGGGAATTCCGGCACGAAACCTAGCAGGTCAGCGCGGTCAGGCGTCACCCTTGTCATGCAGCCGACGCAGGGCCCCGGCCAGCGGCACGGCCGTCAGGTCCGTTTGCCACCGCCGAGCCCCGTAGGAAGCCAGGTCGTCTCGGACCGATTCGACGGTGGGCATCGCCGGCGGGCTCCATGACAGCCGCCTGACCGCGTCCGGCTGTAGCAGGTTCTCGCTCGGCAGGTTGTGCTCATCCGCTATGGCGGCTACTACGGTCCGCGTTGCCTCGAGCCGCTTCGCCGCCACCGGATCACGCTCCGCCCACCTGCTCGCGGGAGGGGGACCGTCGCCGGGTGCGGACGGCTCGGGCAGGGTGTCTTCGCCGTCGCCGCGGGCACGGTCGAGCGCACGCAGCCAGGTCGCGGCGCGGTGCCGGGCGTTGCGGCCGTTGAACCCGGCGATGGCGTTCAGGTCGGCTGCGGTCGCAGGCCGCCTTCGCGCCGCTTCGATGATCGCGGCGTCAGGCAGAACGCGGCCCGGTGACAGGTCAAGCCTCCTGGCGATGTCGTCGCGCTCCAGCCAGAGTTCGCGAACCGCAGCGAGGCCGCGGCGGGCCCGTACCCGGTGGATACCTGATGTGCGGCGCCACGGGTCTCTGCGAACCTTGGGTGGCCCCGCTGCTAGCACGGCGGCGAACTCCTGATCAGCCCACTCCCTCTTGCCCGCCTCGGCCAGTTGACGGGCGAGCACATCACGAAGCTCCACGAGCACCTCGACGTCGAGCGCCGCGTACTTCAGCCACGCGTCAGGCAGCGGGCGGGTCGACCAGTCGGCGGCCGAGTGGCCCTTCTCCATCCTGAGCCCGAGGATCTCCTCCACCAAGGTCGCGAGCCCAACCCTGGGGAAACCGAGCAGGCGGCCTGCAAGTTCGGTGTCGAAGATCCGCGTGGGGCGATAGCCGACCTCGGCCAGGCACGGGAGGTCCTGTGAGGCCGCATGCAGCACGGCCTCCGTATCGGCAAGGGCCGCGTGGACGCCGGAGAGATCGGGGCAGCCGATCGGGTCGATCAGCACCGTGCCCGAGACCGCACGCCTGAACTGGACCAGGTACGCCCGCTGGCCGTAACGGTATCCGGACGCGCGCTCGGCATCCACGGCGACGGGCCCGGTCCCTGCCTTGAGATCATTGATCGCCTCGGCGAGGCTCCCGGCGTCGGATACGACCGGCGGGATCGGATCGCGCGGCTGGAGGAGGGGCGCTTGTCTCTCCTCGTCCGGGACGCCGTTGCCCGAGCTCACCTGACCGCAGGACCCTCGTGGTGGACAGCGTGGGTGCTGGTGCGCCCACTCGCGGCCCGTCGCCTGGCTGCCGGTGACGGGAGCGCGCTCACCCCGGGCTCGAGCGGGGCCAGGCCGGCCGCGGCGCACAAAGCGTCGCACCAGGCCGCAACGTGCCCCGTGAAGCTGGGCTGTCCGGCGCTGGGCTGTCCGGCGCTGGGCTGCGCGGAGCTGGGCTGCGCGGAGCTGGGCTGCCCGGATTCGCCGTGGGGCTGTGCAGGAGACCATGACGCCCGAAGCTCGAATTCGGTCGCGGCCGGATCGCAGCCCTTAGCCCCGAACCCCTCGGTAACCACACGCGTCACTGTGCCGCTCGGCGCCGCATACTGGGCGGCATGGGCGTCGAGTGCCTCGGTGAGCCAACTCCAGCCGACCGCGCCGAGCAGGGGGTCCACGGCGATCTCGGCATCAAGGTCAGCCTGGATTTGCGCCACGATGCGGAACGGACCGACCCAGCCCTGCTGGCAGGCAGGGTCATAGAGCAGAATCAGCCGACCTGAGGCGACCTCGGTGCCGTCGGTCCGCACGGCCGCTGAGAGCACCGCCGCGTAGGGCGCAAGCTTCCTCGGCGCGGGCACATCCTCGAACGTAAGCTCCGGGCGGAGCACCGTCTGACGGTCCCGCTCTGCTTCGAGATCTGCCGCGGCGCCGCGGAAAATCGCTGCCGCCGCTGCGGCCTGCCGAGGCGCCGCCCGGCCTGCCGGGCTCATGAAGGGAGCGTATGCCACTGCCGCGGCGATGCGGTCATGCGGCACGTGCGGGAGTGTCAGGTCGGCTGTTGGGCAGCGGTCGCGCGCCCACCGTGATCGGTACGGCGAAGCCGGCAAGGACGGCCGCGCCGCACTCGACACAGGCCAGCTCGGGACAGCACCCGTCAGCGCTGTCGGCCAGATCTGGGCACTCCACGGGGTCGTGCGGCCGTTCGAACAGCCGCTCCTCGTGGCACTCGGGGCAGTGCGATATCACCGGGCTCATCGCGTGGGTCATGGGGCTCATCGCGCGGGACCTCCTCACCGTGGGCTTGCCGCCGGTTGTGCCGGAGGGCTCCGCGCGGCACAAGGCTGATCAAAAGGTGACATACGCTGACGTCGAAGCGGTGGACGTTGCACGGCGTGTCACGAAAATGGCGGGCGGGCTGTGAGACCATCGCTAATGTGACCCCGGCAATGGAAGACTCCCCGTTCCTGCGAGCCTGCCGCAGGCAGCCGGTGCCCTACACACCCGTCTGGTTCATGCGCCAGGCCGGCCGTTCGCTGCCCGAGTACCGCAGGCTGCGGGCGGGCACCGGGATGCTGGAAGCGTGCGCACGGCCCGACCTGGTGGTAGAGATCACGCTCCAGCCGCTGCGCAGATACGACGTCGACGCCGCCATCTTCTTCAGCGATATCGTCGTTCCGCTTAAGGCGGTCGGCGTCAGCCTGGATATCCGCCCTGGTGTCGGCCCCGTCGTGGAGAAGCCCCTTCAGGATCTCGGTGACCTCGAGCGGTTGCGGCCACTGGTTCCAGGCGACGTGCCGTTCGTGACGGAGGCGGTGCAGGCGCTCGTTGGCCAGCTTGGTCGCCGGCCGCTCATCGGCTTCGCAGGCGGACCCTTCACGCTGGCGTCCTACCTCGTTGAAGGCGGCCCCTCGAAGAACCATGAGCGCACCAAGGCCCTGATGTACGGTGATCCACGGCTGTGGCATGCGCTGCTCGACCGGCTCGCTGACATTACCGTCTCCTTCCTGCGGATCCAGATCGCCGCTGGCGTTTCTGCGGTGCAACTGTTCGACTCGTGGGTCGGCGCGGTGAGCCCGGACGATTACCGGCGCCACGTGCTGCCGCACAGCAAGCGGATCTTCGCGGAGCTTGCTGCCACTGGGGTGCCCCGTATCCATTTCGGCGTCGGCACGGGAGAACTCCTCGGCCTGATGGGCGAGGCGGGAGCCGACGTGGTGGGGGTGGACTGGCGGGTACCGCTTGACGAAGCGGTCCGGCGGGTGGAGCCGGGCAAGGCGCTGCAGGGCAACCTTGACCCAGCGCTGCTGCTCGCGCCGTGGGACACGATCAGGGAGCGGGCCCGCGACGTCCTCGGCAGGGGCCGGGCCGCCGAGGGCCACATCTTCAACCTCGGTCACGGCGTGCTACCCGGCACAGATCCCGATGCGCTCGCGCGGCTCGCCGACTTCGTCCACGCCGAGTCAATCCGCGCCCCCGCCTGACACCCGCCGCGGCGCCATGCAACGGGTGACCTGCGCGGCGCGCTTAGCGGGCCCGGACCGCCGAGCTGCTCGCCGCCTTCGACCTGGAAGACGCCCGCGACCGGCGTTCGACCTGTGGCCTCGTGTGGGCAGCGGAGACGAGTGCGGCTACCCCGTGAGCACTGCGCCCAGAGTGTGAGCACTGTGGGCCGGTGTCGTGACCGAAGAGAACGGCCAAGCTGAAGGCGTGGCAGCAGCGTTAGGACTGGGTGCCACAACCTGTCGTTTCGTCCCGGCGGGCCGTTCAGCGGCGAGGCGGCTTGCCGCTCACTGACTCGGCCTCACCAAGCCGGGCGAGGTAAGCATTATAGGCGGCCAACTCCTCCTCGTCCGCGTCCACATCCCTGTGCCTGTCGGCACGCTGAGCGGCGGAAGCGGCGCCGGTGACCGCCACGCCCGGTTCCCGCTTGTCGGTGGCCGCCGCACCCGCCGCTAGCTGGCTAGCGCCGCCGGCCGGCGCGGCCTCTGCGAGGCTGGCCAATCTCGTCCTGCGGGCAGCGTCAAGCCAGCCAAGGCTGCCGAAGGCCCCCCTGTCGTCTCGGCTCCAGGCGAGGAATACTCCCATGATCAGCGCGAGCATGATGGCGTCGCCGCCAATCCACATCACGGCGCCGCCCAGGTGCACGTCGTCAACCGGGCTAGGCCCCCATGATCGGCTCATCATGCCGGTCATGCCGGTAGCCGAGTAGCCGAGTACGAGCCCGGTGAACGTGTCGACGGGCATCGCCACGATGAGCACCAGGATGCGTATTGGATAAGGGATGCGCCAGCGGATCGGCTCGCGGCCAAGCAGCGGCAGGAAGAACAGGTAGCCGGCGATCAGGTAGAGGGCGTGTTCCCCGTCGCGCGCCCACTGGTTGGTCATCACCACATTCATCGCGCTGGTCAGATGCGTGCCGACGATCACCGCCGCGTAGGCGGCAATGGTGAAAGGTGGCCAGGTCAGGAATGCTGCCACGGGTGAGCGCACCGCCCGCTTGGCCCAGGTATGGAGGGGGTTTCTGCTTGCGTGCAGCAATAGGGTGATGGGCTGGCCAAGCACGAGCAGCGGTGGCGCCACCATGATCAGCAACAGATGCTGAATCATGTGGTCCCAGAACAGCACGTCGTCATAGGCGCCGATGCCGCTTTGCGTGGCCACCACGATGACGGCCAGTCCGCAGACGAACAACCAGGTCCGCCACCATGGCCATGGCCGCGCGGGATGACGCGACCCGACCCGCCACACGCCCCATAGATACAGCGCCGCGACCGCGATCACCAGGCCGGTCGCCACCGGGGCGAATGTCCACCGGTCCGCTATCTGCCGCAGGCTGAATGCCGGCAGCATCTGATCGCCACCCACGAAGCTTCCCATCCGATCGTGCCTACCTGGCCGGTCCCCATTGTCACCCCAATCCGTGGGCTGGTTTCTGCCGCCCCCCTGAGTGCACCGCCCCTGCCGGCAAATTGAGTAGTGTATTGCCCGGACCTGCTAGCACCGGCACAGGCTGGGCGTGCACAGCAGCGGCCAGGACGTGCATAATGACCGCGCGATACGCAGAAGGCAGCAGATGTGATGTCCGGGATGGGATCGAGCCTCCAGGTGGGCAACCCGACAGTGGCCGCCGCCTTCCGGGCGGCGCTCATCCACCAGGGAATCATAATCGCAGTGATTTTCGCCCTCCTGCTCGTTGCGTGGATCAGTTTCCGCGAGTGGCTACCTGCCGCGCGCGCGGCAGATTCTGCTTCGGGCGGTTCCGCCTGGTCGCTGCCGGCCGAGCCCGCAGGACGCCGGATGCTGAGGATCGGGTTCGGCGTGCTGTGGATCTTTGATGGCATTCTTCAGCTGCAGTCGGCGATGCCGCTGGGGCTCCCTTCCCGGGTCATGGTTCCTGCCTCGGCGAGTTCACCGGGGTGGGTTAAGCACCTTGTCGACTGGGCCGCGAGCGCGTGGACGTATCACCCGGTCACCGCCGCCGCTGCCGCGGTATGGATCCAGATCGGCATCGGCATCTGGTTGCTCGTCGCGGCGCGCGGTACCTGGTCCAGGCTGGGCGGGCTGGCCAGCATGGGCTGGGGCTTGATCGTTTGGATATTCGGTGAGGCCTTCGGCGGTATCTTCGGCCAGGGGCTGAGCTGGCTGTTCGGTGCGCCGGGAGCGGTGCTCTTCTACTGCGTGGCGGGCGGCCTGATCGCGCTGCCGCTGCGCGCCTGGGCCACGCCCCGGCTCGGCCGGCGCGTCCTTGCCGTCGTGGGCCTGTTCTTCTTCGGCATGGCGGTGCTGCAGGCCTGGCCTGGCCGCGGCTTCTGGCAGGGCACGCTGCACGGGCACCCTGGCACCCTCACCAGCATGATCCAGGGCATGTCACAGACGTCGCAGCCGCATTTCCTCGCTGCGCTTGTTGCCAGCTTCGGCTCGCTGGTGGCTGCGCATGGGTTCGCGATCAACCTGTTCGTCGTCATCACGCTGGCCGTTACCGGCGCGGCGCTGTCGAGCGGCGGGCCCAGGCCGCTGCGTCTGGCGCTCGTCGCGGTGACGCTGCTCTGCCTCGCGGACTGGGTGCTGATCGAGGACTTCGGCTTCTTTGGCGGGCTCGGTACGGATCCGAACAGCATGATCCCATTGGCCCTTGTGGTCGCCGGTGGCTATCTCGCGCTCACCCGCGTGCCTGCGGCGGTGACGGTGCCGGTCACAGCGCCGGCCACTGCCTCAGCTGCCGAACCTGTGCCGGGAGCAGCGACAGAACCTGCCGCAATGTCAGGCACAGATCCAGCCAATGAGGGGGCCACCGCGCCGCCCGCGCGGCCGGCGGGGCGCGCGGAGCCGGCCGGTGAGGTGGGGCCAGTACCCGATGCGCGGCCGGCCCGCCGCAAGCGGCGCTTGATCAACTGGCCCGGCCGGTGCACGCCGGCGGCCCTGCGCCGCTCCGTTGGGGCGGCAAGCCTCGGATCCGTCGCGGCGGTCGGCGCTCTCGTGATGACGGCCATCGGCGCGATCCCGATGGCCAGCGCCTCCGCCAATCCCAACGCCGATCCGATCATCGCCGAGGCAATCGCCGGATCAAGCGCCGCGTTTGACTACCCGGCACCGGACTTCCAGCTCACCGACCAGCAGGGCGCGCCGGTCACGCTGGCGAGCCTCAGGGGGAAGGCCGTGTTGCTCACGTTCCTCGACCCGGTGTGCACCACGGACTGCCCGCTGATCGCGCAGGAGTTCCGTGGGGCGGGCGAGTTGCTTGGCGCTAACTCGAAGCGGGTCGAGCTCGTGGCGGTCGTGGCCAATCCCATCTACCGCTCTATCGCCTTCACCCAGGCGTTCGACCGGCAGGAACGCATGGACAAGGTGCCCAACTGGCTGTACCTGACCGGCACGCCTCCCCAGCTCACAAAAGTCTGGCGGGCCTACAACATAGCTGTGCAGACAGAACCGGCCGGCGCGATGGTCGCGCATAGCGACATCGCCTTCGTCATTGATGGCGCGGGCCACATGCGGCAGGAACTGAACGCCGACCCGGGTCCAGGCACGGCGAGCTCGACGTCATCCTTCGCTGCGGTGCTCGCGAACGCGGCTGAGCATGTGCTGAGGCCCTCGTGACCGGCCAGGGTCGTGCCGTCAAGCGGCAGCGGCTGGCGGTCCTGCTCCTCACCACGGTGATCCTCGCCACGGGCTGCGGCACAGCGCAGGCGGACCATCAGGCCGGCCCGGCGGCCACCCTGGCGCCGCCCTCGCTCGCCGCGTCGCTCGTGACGTCCGCCGGCACCTGGGCTGTCGTGCCGATGGGTGGAAACCCTGCGTTCTGGCAGCTCGTCAGGTATTCGACCGCGGGCGGCCGCTGGTCGCTCGTGACCCCGCCAGGCGTCGCGGACAACGGTGGCCTCGTGCTTGCCGATCTGGGCGGGCAGTCGCTGGTCGCAGGATTCCGTCCGAGCCAGGACCTCGCCTTCTCGCCGCTTGCGATCACCGGGGACGGCGGCAAGGTCTGGTCACCCGGCATCCTCGACGCGGGTCTCGCTGACGTTCCCGATGCGCTCGCTGCCCAGGCGGACGGCCGCCTGCTTGCGGTGCTGAGGAACGGGGTAGCCGAGCAGTCCGCGACTGGCGTGGGCGCGTCAGGGTGGTCCAGGCTGACAGACCGGGGTGCCCTCGCCGCGTCGCCGGCAGGCCAGAAGTGTGATCTCAGGGCGCTCACCGCGGCCGCGTTCAGCCCGTCAGGGACGCCGCTGCTTGCGGGTTCCTGCTCCCGGCCAGGCATGGCCGGCATCTTCGCCGCGACCGCGACAGCAGCCGGGACGTGGCGCGCCGTCGGACCGGCACTGCCGCAGTCATTGGCCGGCCGGGCGGTAACCACCCTTCGGCTGGACACGAGCGGCGGCCAGACCCTGGCCCTGCTCGCGGCCGGAACCGGGCCAAGCACAAGCGTCATCGCAGGGTGGACCAGCGACGGCGGGGGGCACTGGGCGCTGGGACCCCCGCTTGCTCTCGGCGGCGCGCAGGTGCGGTCGTCCGGGCTAGGGGCAAAGGGCGCGGTCTGGCTGCTGCTCAGCAACGGCCGTGCGGAGACGATAAGCGCACCGGGCGGGTCGTGGCGCGCCCTGCCGACGTTGCCGCCGGGAACCGTGGCGCTGGCGCTCGGTGATGCGGGGCAGTTCGATGCGCTCGCCACCCATGGCTCGACGTTGACCGCGTGGCGGCTGGAAGCGCGCGGCGTGACGTGGAACATTGCACAGACCATTAGTGTGCCGATCCAGTACGGCTCATCCAGCTGAGAGCGATGAACTACGTCACGAGCAACTGGTCGTACGACCCTTTCCTGATCGTCGCGCTCGTCATCGTCGCCTGGCACGAGATTGGCCTGCGGCGCCTCGCCAGGCGCTCGCGCCCCGAGCGTACCCGGCAGCGCAGGCTGCGCTCGCTGTGGTTCTATGGCGGCCTCACCGTGCTGCTCGTCTCGGTGGAATCCCCCATAGACTATTGGGCGGACGACTACTTCTTCGTGCACATGATCCAGCATCTGCTGCTGATGTTCGCGGCGCCCACGCTCATCGTCGCGGGTGCGCCATGGCAGCCGCTGCTTGACGCCCTGCCTGCCAGGTTCAGGCGAAGCGCGACCAGGTCGGCGCTGGCTGGTGGCTGGTCACGGCCGCTGTGCGCGGTTCGCGAGGCGGTAGGCGGGCCATGGGCCGCCATCATCGCCTTCAACGTCGTGATGGTTGCCTGGCACATTCCCTCGCTGTTCGACCTGGCCGAGCGGAACCAGGACGTGCACATCTGGCTGATGCACGGCAGCTTCTTCGCGGTGGGCATCTGGTTCTGGATCCAGTTCATTCCCTCGCCACCGCTGCACCGGCGGATGCCCTTGCTCAGCAGGCTCGGCGCGCTCGTGGTGACGAACGTGGTGATGTGGTTCCTTGCCATGTCGCTCAGCATCTTCACCCAGAGCTCCTGGTACTCCGGTTACAGCCACGTACCAGGAGTCACGCTGCCGCCATTCGCGGACCAGCAGATCGGCGCCGCGATCCTGTGGGTCTGCGGTGACTTGTGGTGCTTCCCCGCGGTCGCCTTCATCATCTTGCGCTTGGCGGCCGATGATGGGGGCGTGGGGGCGGCCATAGAAAAGATCCTCGGCCGCGGTTCGGCGCGCATCGGATGGGCCAAGCGGTGACGCGGCCGATGCCTCGGTCCGGCCGGCCGGCCACCCGACTGTGGGCGGCGGGACGGAGCCGCCGAGCGGTATCTAACGCGGCGGCCCTGTGCGCGCAAGGCGCCGCGTTACGTGATCACGCGATCCGCCATGAGCCGGAGGCAATCGAAATACTCGGCCCGGAGTTGGATGAGTCCGTTGTCCCGTCAACCTGTGGTCTTGGGTCCGTCAACCTCCATGAATGGCCCCGCCAGGGCTTGAATGGCGCCTTAGCACCCATTGGCGTTCACCGTAGAGGTGCCGGAGTCCGCCGGCAGGTGCGGCAAGCCGACGGCAGGCCGCAGCCCGCCGCGCAGCCCGCCGCCCGGTACGCGGCTGCTTAGCCTAGACGCGGCGGCGCGGACGGGCGAAGCGGACGGAGGAAATGTGAACGCGGCATACCCACCCCACAAGAGCGGGGCACCAGGTGTCGGCTGACCGGCCGGTTCAGCGCGATGCCGCGTCGGCGCCGCACGTCGCGATCGTGGGCGGCGGTATCGCGGGCCTCGCCGCCGCTTTCTTCCTGCGTGACGCGCCTGTTCGGGTAACCCTCTTCGAGGGCTCGCCACGGATTGGCGGCAAGCTGGCCGTATCCGAGGTCGCGGGAATCATGGTCGACGAGGGCGCGGAAGCGATGCTCGCCCGTCGGCCGGAAGGCATCGACCTGGTGGGCGCGGTGGGCCTGGCGGGCGAGCTGGTAAGCCCCGGCACCACCACGGCCGCTATCTGGACGCGTGGCGCGCTGCATCCGCTGCCAAGTGGCCAGCTCATGGGCGTGCCAGGTGACCTCGCCGCGCTCGCAAGGTCCGGGGTGCTGTCCATCCCGGGTCTCGCCAGGGCCGGGCTCGACCTCCTGTTGCCCACGACCAGCAGTGCCGGTGATGTGGCCGTGGCCAGACGGGTTGGCGCACGGTTCGGGCACGAGGTGGTAGACCGGCTGGTTGAGCCACTGCTCGGCGGCGTTTACGCAGGCCGTGCCGACGAGCTGTCGTTCGAGGCTACGCTGCCTGGCCTGGCCGCCGCGAGCCGCGATCACCGCACTCTGGCCGGGGCGGTCAAGTCGGTGCTCGCGGGGGCGAAGAGGAACGCGGGCACCGAGCAGCGGCCGGTATTCCGCACGCTCGCCGGGGGCCTCGGCACCCTCCCCGAGACGGTCGCCGCTGCCGCCCGCGCGCAGGTCCGCACCCGCGCGACCGTCCGTGAGCTGCGGCGCAGCCCAGGGGGGTGGCAGCTAACCGTGGGCTCAGCGGACGATCCCGAATGCGTGCGGGCCGATGCGGTCGTGCTCGCGGTCCCCGCAGGGTCGGCGAGCCGGTTGCTCCGCGCCGAGGTGCCGGCCGCAGGCACACTGCTCGGTGAGATCGAGTACGCGAGCATGGCGATCGTCACGCTGGCCTTCCCGCGTGCCGCGTTCCCGAGGCGCCTGCGGGGGAGTGGTTACCTGGTGCCCGCTGTGGACGGACGGGCGGTCAAGGCCGTGACATTCTCCACGGTGAAGTGGCCGCACCTGCTGGCCCACCAGGGCTCGACGCGCCCGGCGGAACGCGGCGCACAGATCGAAGCCGTCAGGTGCTCGGTTGGGCGTATCGGCGAGGAGCAGGTGCTACAGCGATCCGACGAGGAACTCGTGCGGCTCGCCCGCCACGAGTGCGCCGCGGCCGTGGGCGTTGATGGGGATCCGGCCGGTTCCAGGGTGACGCGATGGGGCGGGTCGTTGCCGCAATACACGGTCGGGCATACCGGCCGGGTGGCGGCCATTAGGGCGGCCGTGGCGGATCAGCCCGGCCTCGCCGTCTGCGGTGCCGCCTACGACGGGCTCGGCATCCCCGCGTGCATCGCGACGGCGAGGCAGGCGGCTGCGCAGGTTCTCGAGCACGTTGTCCGCCGTGGGGCCGGTCGCGGCGATGGGGGACAATGAGCCCATGGCAGCAGGTTCCGGCTCGCGGGCGCGCGAGCTCAACGAGCTGATCAAATACACGATGTGGTCGGTCTTCCGTGTCGCCGACCCGCCCGCGCTCGATATCCAGGGACGGATCGGCCCGAGCAGTGCCAACAGGGCCGCCGCGGCGGCTCACCGCCGGGATGTGGTCGCGGCCGAGGTCACCGAACTGCTTGACCAGGCGGCAGGCAAAGGCGTGATCACTCGGGGCAGCTACGACGTGCAGGGACTGCGGGCGGACGCCGACTACATGTTCTGGTGGGTGGCACCGTCGCCCGACGACCTGCAGGAGATCTACGCGAGATTCCGGCGGACGGCGCTCGGCCGCGCCAGCCAGCCTGTCTGGTCGGTGATGGCGCTGCACCGCCCAGCGGAATTCAACAAGGGTCACATCCCCGCATTCCTCGCGGACGAGGAACCGCGCACTTACGTGTCCGTCTACCCGTTCGTCCGGTCCTACGAGTGGTACCTGCTGGCACCGGAGGAGCGCCGGGCGCAGCTTGCCGAGCACGGCAGGATGGCCCGCGAGTATCCGGATGTACGCGCCAACACGGTGGCCTGCTTCGCCCTGAACGACTACGAGTGGATGCTCGCGTTCGAAGCCGACGAACTGCACCGCATCGTCGACCTCATGCGTCACCTGCGCGGCGCGGAGGCGCGCAGGCACACCCGAGTCGAGATCCCCTTCTACACCGGCCGCCGTAAGCCGATCGCCGAACTGGTCGCAGCGCTCCCGTGATTGACACCTAACGGCTCGCTGCGGCGCGAACCACAGCTGGCTTGCCCGGGGGTCCCGGGGGGTCGTCCCCCGGGGTGGCGCCGCACGGTTCGCCGTGGCGCGAACCACAGCTGGCTTGCCCGGGGGGTCGTCCCCCGGGGTGGCGCCGCACGGTTCGCCGTGGCGCGAATCGCCGCTGGTCCGCGGGGACGCTCGGGGGCGTCCTCGCGTGGCGCGGGGGCTGATGCCAGTCAGGGTCAGCCAAAAACGAACATATATTCGCGTTGACCACGACGCCACACTGCCATATCCGGTCGGCTAATCAATGAGAATTTTTCGTCGGCAATGCATCTAAACGGGCTGCGGGCGCGTCCATTTAGACGGAACGATAAAGACCTGACCCCCGCCACTAGATCAGTTTGGACCTGCCATGCCAGCAAGAAGCCGGATCGTGCAAGACTATGGCCGCAGGCGGACGCATACCAGTACCAGCGTGGCCGGAACGCTTGCGGTGGCGGCGGGTTACGGCCTTGCCGTTTCGGTGCTCATGGTGGCGACGGTGGAGCGCATGTTCGGTGCCGCTGGACCTACTATGCGCCTGGCGGTGCTTGGCACGACCGTGGCTGTACTCGTCGCGGGCGCGGCCGTGGCGCGCGCCCGGCGGTCCTGGCATGGGCGCCGCCCAGGTCGCGGCTAGCCGAGCTAGACCGGCGAAGCCGGGAAGACCGTCCGGGCCGATCGCCATCGCTGCGCGCCAGGACGCGCGTGTTACGGTGCGGGATGTGCCTGACCGGGAGCAGCGAACGACGTCGTTTGGCCTGGTTGCTGACGACTACGACCGGGTGCGCCCCCCGCCGCCGGCCGAAGCGGTCGATTGGTTGGTGCCTGAGCACTGCCACATCGCGGTTGATCTCGGCGCTGGCACCGGGCTGTTCACCCGCGCGCTTTCGGGCCGCGTCGCGCACGTGTTTGCCGTCGAGCCCGACGAGCGCATGCGGGCCGTGCTGTCGGCGCGCTCACCCGGCGTGCGCGCCCCGACTGCTTGTCGATGTAGCCAGGTCACGCCGTACCGACGCACTTGTTAAGGGGCTGGTAGTCCGCTGGTTCGGGCCCTTGTGCCCGTGCGGAATGAGGAACGGTGTGAACTTCGCGCCCGCCGGCACCTTCCGGCACGTCGAACTGTGAGTGCTGCCGTGGGCCTTACCTGTCACCCGGGACGCGGATACGGGGTGACGCGGTAGGTCCAGCCGGATGGCGCTGTCCAGTTCAGGACCCCCGGTTCTGGTTGGGTAAGTTCCCACCCGTGCGCCTGTTTCACCTTGTGATGGAACCGGCAGAGCGGGGCGAGATTGCACCAGCACGTTCGGCCGCCCGTGTGGTACGGCACGGTGTGGTCTTTGTCGCAACGTGTCGCCGGCTGCCTGCAGCCTGGGAACGCACACGTG
>DATIYI010000279.1:0-4949 GCA_035517695.1 Streptosporangiaceae bacterium | reverse complement strand
GCGCGTCTCAGACCGCCCCTGAGCCCCTGGCTGTCCCGGGGGTCACTGCGCCCTGTCCCTGCCCGCACCAAGCGCCGTGTGGCGCTCACGTCTCCTGGGAGGTGCCATGCCGCGCGGGAGCAACAGGCACGGTGAGCATCCAGCTGCGCTGGCGACGGGGGACCAGTCCGGGAACAGGCGGGCGGTGACGCATGGGGCGGGGTATGCGGGGCGGGTGGATTCCCCGCGGGCGCCGAGGGCTGTGATCGAGCTGGCGAACCAGATCGCGGAGAAGTACCTGGATGGGGCTATCCCGGCGCAGTTGCTGCGGCCGGAGTTCATGCCGGCGGTGAAGTCGTGGTCGCGGCGTGAGGCGCGGGCCGCGATCCTCTCGGACTACCTGGAGGGCCTCACGGTTGAGGAGATGATCTCCCCGACGCGGGCTGGTGCGGTGAAGTCGGTGTTCGAGATCTGGCTGTCGGCGGAGCACAGCGCGGCGAAGGCGCGGAAGGACCTGGGGCTGGATCCGTCGTCGTGGGCGTCGATCCAGAAGGATCTGGGGATCGCGGGCCGCAACGCTGACGACCGCCTCGCGCAACTCGGGCAGGCGGGCGCGGCGATCCGGCAGCGGCACCAGGCCACGGTCACGGTCCTGCGGCCCGAGGACGACGGCTAGGCGCGAGGCTAGGACGCCTCCAGATCGAATAGTGACCCCTGCGACCCCGGGATTGGCTCGGCTGGTGGCATGGGCCTGCTGCGCCGCCCGATGCGCCGGCCCGGGAGTTGCTGGAACGCCCACAGGCCGCCAGCGGTGAAGCCGACATGGGACCAGCCGGCCCTGCGGTAGCACCAGCCGGGGACTTCCTTGTCCTCGGTCTTGCTGGCGTCAACGAAGCTCACGATGCCCAGCTCAGGGACCTGCGGCCACTCGGCGCGGGTATGCGCCACCGCCCAGGTGATCAAATCCGACGCCCGGTGCGGGCTGTCCTCGCGGCGGAACAGCGAGTTCACCCACGCACCCGGCCACGCGTGGCGGACGTACTGCTCGAATGGCCAGCTCGTCACCCAAAGGGCCGAGCGGTCCTCGGTGAGCAGGACGAGGCACCGGCCGGGCGGCACGAACTGCGGCGACCCGATCTTGCGCCGGTTGTAATGCCGGTCAGCCAGTGGCAGCGCGGCCGGGTCGAAACGGTCCGAGCGGCGCCACGGGGACTCGCTCACATCAGCACCCCCTGCGCCACGACCTGTCCCAGTACTGCTGTGCCGGGGAACAGGTCGATGATCTCGTCCCCGTCTGCGTAGCCGAGCAGGTCGAGCACCCAGCGGCAGAACGCCTCCGGCTTCGCCCCGGTGAGCCCCCGTTTAAGCGTGATCGGCACGGCGATGTAGTCCTTCGGTGTCGTCTGCGCGCCACCCTTCTCCGGGGGGGGTGGTTGCTGTTCCGGCCACCATCGAACAGGACCGGCTCCCACGCGTAGGCGGGGCGGACACCTTTCTTGAAGGCACAGAACGGCTTGACCCACGCGGCAACGCGGACCTGCGGCGGGCAGAGAGGGAGCATCACGCGGAGGTCCGGCGATGAGCAGGACAGCGCCCAGCCGTCGGGGTACTCCATGACCAGCCGTTCGATCAGCCGCTCGTGCGTCGAGATGTCGTCCCAGCACCGGCCGTCCGGGTGGTTGTGGCCGTAGAACTTCCCGCACTTCCCGAGGTACGGCGGGTCGGCGTAGGCGAACCTCATGACTTCCCAGCCTCCCGCTCTCGCTGCCGCCGTTTCCTGATGCGCGCCGCGCACCGCTCAGAGCAATGATCAGCGTCAGACCGGCCGCCCTCGCCCCGGTAGAACTCCTCGCCGCACCCCGGGCAGACCTTGACCGGAGGCAGCGGCGCGTGACAGGTAGGGCAGCGCTCCATGCCGCCATTCTACCCGATGTCACGCTATAGCCGCGCACCTAGACCGTGACATGCCGGGTGGGTGAGCGATGACCGCCCCGATCGACCTGGTCGCGAGTTTCGTCCTCGAGGACGGTTCCCGCTGGGGCGAGTCGGCGATCCCCGAGCAGTGGGACGACATGGAAGCCCTCCTGACCCCCGGGGGAGTGCGCCGCCATTTCTGGCTCCGCGCCAGAGGCAGGTCCAAGAGCCTGGATACGGGTGCGGCGACCCTCGCGACGATGCTCTCCGGTGAGGTTCACGGCGGCGACGAGATGTACGCCGCCGCGGCCGGCCGGGAGCAGGCGGGGATCCTGGCGCGCAAGATGCGGCAGATCGCGGAAATGACCCCGGAACTGTCGGGGTCGGTGGAAGTGCAGAACTTCCGGGTCGTCACCCCCCGCACCGGGGCGATCCTCGACGTCATCTCCAGCGATCTGGCGACCTCGTGGGGCAAGACACCGCGCTGGCTGTTCGTGGACGAGATCTGCAACCACGACGACACTGAAGGCGCCGAAGGGTTCGTCGACGCCCTCCTGACCTCGCTGCCCAAGCGCCGCGACTCCATCGGCGTCATGGCGTCCACGCCCTCCAGCCCGAACCACTGGTCGCGGAAACTGTGGGACTTCGCCCGCGCTGACCCGCTGTGGCGCTGCTCCCGCTCATCCGGGCCCGCGCCGTGGCAGGACCCCGCCGAGCTCGACTCCGAACGCCGCCGCCTCCCCGTCGCGCTCTGGCGCCGGCTGTACCTGTGCGAATGGGCTGAGCTTGACGACGCCCTCGCCACCCTCGAGCAGGTCCGCGCGTGCATCGGGCATGAAGGCATCCTCGGCCCGGACCCCGAATACGCCTACGTCCACGGCGCTGACCTGTCCTACGCCCGCGACACAACCGCCGTCGCGACCTGTCATGTGGAGATCCGCGGCGGGCGGGAAGTCCTGGTCGTGGACCGGATCCGGGCGTGGCGGCCCGGGAAGGGCAAGCAGATCCCCCTCGGTGAGGTAGCCGCCTACGGGTCCGCGCGGGCCCGTGAATACGGCGGGATGATCAACGCGGACCCGTATCAGGGTGTCGTTATCATCCAGAAGTGGCGTGAAGACGGCCACCAGGTCAAAGCGGCGACGTTCAACCCGCTGGCCAACTCCCGCCGCGCCTCGCTGCTGCTGTCGCTGATCCGGGAACGGCAGATCGACCTCCCCGCTGATGAGCAGGAGCTCTTTTCCGAGATCACGTCCCTGCGGCTCGCTGAAGGCTCCACGCCCGGGGTGCTGAAGCTGACGACGGACGGGTCGAGCGAGGGTCACTTCGACCGGGTGATGGCCGTCATGCTCTGCGCCGAGGAACTGATGAGCAGGCCGGCCGGGAGCTGGCTCGACGCGTACGCCGCGGTGGTGTGCGATGAGTGCCACCAGGCGTACAGCGACAGTGAAGCCTGCCCGCGCTGCCACCCGCAGCACCGCCGGGCCGCCGGCCGGGACGTCGCCGCAGGCTCCGAGCCGATGGGTGCGGGCGGGTGGATGGCCGCGTACGGCGCGAAAATCTGCGCCGCCGGCCACGCCTACGTCCCCCGCAAAAACCGCGACGGATGCCCCCGCTGCGGCGGCGGGGGAGGACGCTCCGTGATGCCGCAGATCCCGGGGACCGGGCGCCGGACCGGCTAGGCCGCGATCTCCCGCTCCACGACATGCAAAGGCACGGGTGTGAGATCCCAGGCGTCCAGCCCGACATGCAACTGGCGCATGACCGGCTGCGGCTCGGCACCGAGCATGGCGATCCCTGGATGGAACGGCCCGCGGCGCTCCTTTGAGTGGGTATGCCCGTGCAGCAGCCACATGCCGAGGTCCCGCAGCCGGTACTGGCCGCAGCGGTCCACCTCAGTGTGATCCCCCTGGTAAGGGAAGTGGGACAGCAGGACGTGATGCTCGCCGATCCTGCGCCGGGCGAGCGCCTGCACTGACGCGAAGTGGTCCAGCCATTCCCGCTGGCGCTTGTGGGAATCCCGGTGCCCCGGCCACGCAGCGTCATGGTTCCCGGTGATCAGGTGCTTCGTCCCGTTCAGTGCGTCAACACAGGCCCAGAAGGCGTCGTCCGTCTTGCCCATGCCCACGTCACCGAGATGCCACACAGCATCCTCTGGCCGCACGGCAGCGTTCCATCGCCGGACTATCTCGTAGTCGTGCGCCTCGGGCGTCTCAAAACCCCGCAGCCCGGCAACCATCTTGTGCCGGAAATGCGTGTCTGACGTGAACCAGATGCCGCCCATGGCGAGAGATCCTCTCACGGGGAGCGCAGGTCAGTGCCTGCGGCGGAGTGTTTCGCCCGCGGCGTCAGCGAGCATCCTGCCCGCTTCCATCAGCTGCCCTAGCTTCTCATCGTCCAGGCCGCCAATGAGGTCCAGCAGCTGATCGTTGTCCTGGCGGAAGGCAAGCCACAGCAGCGCTGCCTCGTCCGGTGGCACCATCGCCGCCGCGCACATCCCATCAGCACGCACGATCCACACCGGGCCGTGCTCAGCGTCGCGGGCCGCACGCCGCAGCGTGTCCCGCGTGGGCTTGTGGCTGATCCGGTCCAGGTGCAGCTCTGACCTCACGACCTGCTCTATCACCACCCCAGTATCACCCCCCCGCAGGAGGCGTGTGAACCTTGAGCAAGCACAAGGAGAAGACCCGGTCCCCTCTCGCTGACTGGGAAGTCAGCCTCGGCGGCCCTGAGGGAACCGTCACCGGCTGGCATCACATCCCGGCGTCCCGGTGGAAGCGGACCGCGCCCGGCTGGTACACCTTCACCGATGAGCAGGGTGTCGTGGCCGAGTTCCCGCCCGGCGTGGTCCTGTCCGTCGTCCGGAAGGAACCCCCGGAGGTCGTGCTCCCGCCGGACGAGAAGGCGCTGGCCGCTGTGGCCGCCCGGACGGTGCTGGCCTCCAAGCGCCAGAACGGGGACCGCTAATGCTCCGCCGCCGCAGGCTGGGCACGCGCCCAGTGACCGAGCCGGTGCCCGCGATCACCACCTACGCCGATGCCCTCGTCATCCTGCGCACC
>DATIYI010000278.1:0-4563 GCA_035517695.1 Streptosporangiaceae bacterium | reverse complement strand
CAGAGCGGCGGGCCGGGGGGCGCCGTCGAACCCGGGATGGTTCGGCATGATCACCCGGGCGTGCTTGCGGGCCGCCAGCAGGTCACCGAACCCGGCCACCGAGGCCGGGCCGGCGCCCCCGTGCAGCAGCAGGAAGGGCTGGACGCGGTCCCGGTCACCCACCGTGACGTCCACCCGGCCGACGCCGGGCAGCTCAAGACCATAGGTGGCTGTCGCCGGTGCCCACCGGATCGCGGACGCTGTCGTCGTCATCGTCGCGCTATCTCCTGTAATCTCGGATTGCGGAGAACCGATCGGCTCCAGCCTCGGGGCGGGTAGGGTGACCGGGCATCGGATGGCGATGCCCTGCCCGTCCAGATGCAGGCCGGGCCAGTGGTCGGCGAGCAGCCGGGCGGCCAGCTCCCAGTCCCCGGCCGCCTGGGCGTGCCGGATCGCCTCCACCGGGTGTCCGTGCGCCGCGAACCAGCCGCTGGCGGCCCCGTGCAACCCGGCGGCCTCCCCTGGCGCGGCTCGGCGCAGCTGCAGACGCAGCAGGCTGGCAAACATCTGGGGGTAGCGGAACCAGGACCGGTCTAGGCCAAGCGACGCTACGAACGCGCCCGCCTGTTCCAGGTCCTGCAGGGTTCCTTCCCCGCCCTCGTCCCCGGTCAGCAGGTCCGCCAGCTCCCCGTTCACCCGTTCCAGGATGGAGGTCCGCAGCAGCAGTCGCCGTACCGATTCAGGCTGCCGGACAAGCACCTCGGCCAGCAGGTACTCGGCCACCGTCCGCTCGACGCCGGAGAACTCGGCCGCGAATTGCTCCGGGTCGGGGTGCCCGGCCAGCGACAAAGCAGCCAGCCGCAGCCCCGCCACCCAGCCTTCCGTTCGCTCATTCAGCATCGCCAGGGCCGGCTCGGGCAGCTCCACCCCCGCCGCCGCGAACAGTTCACGCGCCTCGGCAGGCTGAATCGCAGATCGGATTCACGGATCTCGGCTAGGTCGCCCTCCAGCCGTAGCCGGTGCAGCCGCAGCCGCACGTCATGGCGGGTGGCCAGCGCGAACCGCAGCTGTGGCGGCGCCCGCATGATCAGCAGCTCCAGCTGACGCAGCGCCTGATCGTCGTCCAGCTCGTGCATGTCATCGATCACCAGCCACAACTGGTCCCGCAGCTGCGCTAGGTCCGTCAGGAGTCGCTCGATGATCGCCCACCCGTCAAGATCAGGGGCCGCGGTCACGGCCCGCACCAGCGCCGCACCGGGGGCTGTACGGCGCAGCGCGCCCAGGACGGTCAGCCAGAACCGCTGCGGATTCCCCTCATCCCGCCCTGCCGTTACCCATGCAGCGCTTTGCGTTAGGGTCGGCTGGCTGATCCAGGACCGCAGCAGGACCGACTTGCCGCTGCCCGGCGGCGCGGACACCACCGTCACCCGGGCCGACCCGCTCAGCAGCTCCGACAACCTCTGACGGGGAACGACCCCGCCCGCGCCGGGACGAGGGACCCGCCCGGCAGCGACCGCTGATCCATCACCAGGTCCCACACCCAGGATCATCCCATGGCCTGTGAAGTGCGTGCATTACGGCTTTCAGGGCCACGTCCTGAAAGACTCCGAGCTCTCCCGCGAGCTGATCGGCCGGACCCGGGTCGGACTCCTGCCGGTCGATGCTGAGGTCGCGGTGCTGATCGAACAGCTGGCGCGGGAGAACCCCGGCTGGGGATCCAGAAACCCAGGTGAACCCTCGGCCTGGGGGTGCCGGGTCGGCGCATCCACGGTGCGGCGGGTGCTGAAGGGGCTGCGGATCCCGCCCGCCCGGAGCGCGATCGCTCGACCTGGCGGCAGTTCCTGCGCACTCGGGCCGCCACCATGCTGGTGTGCGATTTCTTCCATGTGGACT
Source organism: Streptosporangiaceae bacterium (assembly GCA_035517695.1). Classification (GTDB taxonomy): domain Bacteria; phylum Actinomycetota; class Actinomycetes; order Streptosporangiales; family Streptosporangiaceae; genus DATFVJ01. Next base: position 2,691 of record DATIYI010000278.1, on the reverse strand, counting down.
GTGCGGTCACCTTGCGCCGCGTCTATGTCTTCTTCGTGCTCGAGGTGTGCACCCGCCATGTCCATTTCCTGGGCGTGACAACGCACCCGGAGGGGGCAGGAAGGGTGCAGCAGTGCGGAACCTCCTGATGGATCTGGGGAAGCGCGCCGGGCAGTTTACTGAGGCGTTCGACGCGTCGCAGCCCAGTGCGGGGATCGAGGTGGTGAAGATCTCGCCGCCGAGCCCGCGGGCGAACGCGATTGCCGAAAGGTGGATTGCCAGCGCGCGCCGCGAGTGCCTCGACCGGATGCTGATCACCGGTGAGCGGCACCTGCGGCTGGTCCTGGGCGAGTAGACCGGCCATTACAACGCTCACCGGCCGCATCGGACGCTGCAGCAGAACCCGCCCGGTGGCCGGGTACATCCACCGGGAGACGTGGCCGGTATGCACGTTCTGCGCCGGGATCGGCTAGGTGGCCTGATCCACGAATACTCGCAGGTCGCATGAGGTGACACAGATTCCGGCACCTACAGGCTGATCTGTCAGCTAGGCGACGGGCTGGTTGCCAGTTGCGTTGTGAGCCCACGTCGGAAGCGCGTAACCGCGGTCGCGATCAGCGGCGAACCGGGCGGTAAAGACCGGACGGCTGGCGGACGCGGCATATGCTGCCAGGTCGTCCGGGTCGGCGTCCTCCAGGGCGTAGAGCCCGCCGGGCACGATGGCGTCGAACCGGCTGTAAATGTGCTTGCCGACAAGGTGCTCGGCGATGCCCTGGGCGCCGCGGCGTCACTTTCTCCTGCCGGTGTCTGGTTGCAGGTCAGCACCTGGCCTGTCTGTCCCGCGCCGGGCTGGCCACCAGATGCGCTGGCCGATGGTGAGCAGGCTGGCGGGGACCAGGATGGTGCGCACGATCAGGGTGTCGAGCAGGACGCCGAGCGCCACCGCGGTGCCGACCTCGGCGGCCGCGGTTGCATGCCTGCGCCGCAGTGCTCACCAGCGTCTTCGTGCTCACCGCCATCGCGGCGGCCGTCCTGTTCACCCGCAGTACCGTTCCGCGTGAACTCAGCTCCCGGTGTACGCCAGCTTTACACCCGACGGAAAGGATCACCGCCATGACCACCACCAGCACTCGCACCGTCACCGTTCACGCCGCAGACATTGGCCCGATCGAAGTCGCCGTCAGCGACCGCGGCGAACGCCACCCGTTCCCGGTGCTGCACGGCGGCGCCGACCTGCAGTCGGTCACCGGCTTCGCTAGAGACTCGGTGCGGCAACCCGGCGCTCAGGCCATGCCTGAGGCGCTGAGCGGGTTGTATCCGGGTGCGCGGAACAGGTCCTGGAGCTGGCGGCGGCGGATGCCGGTGTTGCTGCCCTCGATGACCGGGTAGGCGAGGGCCTGGGACAGGTAGGCCATTAGCGGGAAGTTGTTGTCGTAGGCCTGGACGCCGACGACGTTCATGAGTCGGCTGGTGACCTCGACTCCCGTCTCCGAGCCGAAGATCTTCGCGTACAGGGCCAGTTCGGGGCCCGCGGCGTCCTGCGCGATCACGGCGTCGAGCGCACGCCAGGCCAGCAGCCGGACCGCCTCGATCCGGCTCTTGGCGTCCGCGAGGACATCGGCCACCGACTGGTGCTCGATGATCGGCACCGCGCCGCCTCGCTTCTGGGTCAGTGCATAGCGGTAGGCCACGTCGAACGCCTGCCGCATCGCCGCGACAGCGAAAATGCCGATCGACGCGCCGCTGGCCCAGAACGCGTCGTAGGTGAGTTGGACACCCTGCCCCTCGGCACCCAGAATGTTCGACCGCGGAACGCGCACATCGCGCAGCCGGATCCGCGATGTCAGGCAGCCTCGCAGGCCGGCGAGGTCATAGTGCTCTTCCACCTCGATGTGGCCGGCCAGGTGCTCGCGCTCGGCGACGATGAGCGACACCCCGCCAGGGGTGCGGCAGACGATCGTCATCACGTCGGGGCCGTTGCCGTCCCAGCCGGGCAAGTGGGAGGCCCACGCCTTGCGGCCGTTGACGATCCACCAGTCGCCGTCGGGCACCGCGGTCGTGCGCAGACCCCGCGCCGGCGGCGGCGCGGCGAAGTTGGCGGTGCCCTCCGGCTCGCTGAACGCCATGGCGGCCACCGGCGCGCCGTGGCCGGCCAGGAACGGGGCGACGAAGCGCCGGATCTGCTCCGGCGTGCCGACCTCGTAGACAGGCGCGAGCGCCAGCAGCGGTCCCGCGAGCGAGATCACGAAGTCGGGGCTGTGGCAAGCCCATTCCTCAATCAGGATGCCGGCTTCTACCCCGCCGGCGGCCGTTCCGCCGAACGGAACCGGGATGAGCCCCTTGAGGAAGCCCGCGGCGACCGCCTTTTCGAACACTGGGCGGGCCAGCAGGGCTCGCCGCAGCGGGTCGGGCTCCTTGCGGACCCCGGCGGCCAGCGGACGCAGGTCCTCTTCGGCGAACTGACGGGCACCGACCTTGAGTTGCTCTTGCTCTGGACTGAGCTGAAACGAGACGGCCATGGAAGCTCCTTCGAGATCAGGAATTATCGACGGACCTGGTCAAGTGGGACCGGGAGCCTTATTCAAGTGTGCCACGAACGCGGAAGGGAGTCGCCGTAGGAGATCTCTTTGATGCGGTGCTGTGCAGAAGATGAAGGGGTAGGGGCCCTTCGGCATCGCCCTGCGGGGGGAGATGTCAAATCACCTCAAGCTG
>DATIYI010000277.1:0-7454 GCA_035517695.1 Streptosporangiaceae bacterium | reverse complement strand
GGCGTGAGCGCGCTGAGCGCGTGTCTCGACGGCCGACTAGCGACAACGACCGCCATCGACCTTGGCGGCCAGAGTTCGCACTGAGGGATTAGTCGGTGATCTTTGGTCCGCGCCAGCGGGCTGCACAGTTCCCTATCCGCTGTGCCGTGGGCGGCCGAGATGGTCGTAGCGGCGCGTCCGGGTGTCGGCGCTATAGATGATTGATGACGGGCGCGGCGACAGGCCCGTCAGATTGGGTCTGAGCGCTTTATCACGCCCGATACGCGCCCAGGTCAGCCCACCGCGCGCCGTCTTTCCTGCTCAGGGCGTGGTAGCCCAGTCCCCTGAAAAACGAACGATCTACCATGCTCCGGCCGATTTGATGATGCGTCATTGGGTCGGTGAGGCGGCGCCGGAACTGGACCATCAGCGCGCAGATGCGGCCTGTGGCGGGGCAACCTCAAGCAGCAAATATTTAACGATCTGCGCATACTGGCTGGCGCCGTCTTTCGCCAGCCACCCCACCCTGCGAGGTGATGCTCTGGGGTTGCTGGGCTCCGGCCGGCTCCGCAAGCGCCCGCGGAAGCGCCTATCGTCCGCTTGTTTCGTGGCCCCAAACTGAGACCCAGCATCCAAGAACGCCCGGACTTGGATCATAGTCCGGGCGTTCTGGCTGGTCAGAGGTGGTGGTCAGGGGCAGGATCGAACTGCCGACCTTCCGCTTTTCAGGCGGACGCTCGTACCGACTGAGCTACCTGACCTCGCGCAGACGACGACACCAGCATTCGGTCACCGTCGCCTGCTTAGGGCGCGCCTCACAGATCTTTGGGGGCGCGCATCCGCACCCAGGCAATGACCGGGGTCGTGGGCGGTGCTGTCGCCGCCGACAGCTCCACTGTCGGCGGCGCCTCCGCCTTGCCGATCATCGCCTCGATCACCGCCCGCAACCACCGGGATCTACGAAAAACGCCCTAGCGGTCCTGACGGGATTTGAACCCGCGACCTCCACCTTGACAGGGTGGCGAGCACTCCGAGCTGCTCTACAGGACCAGCGCAGCTAACGCGGTCGGCGTCAGCCGTGCCCCCAACGGGATTCGAACCCGTGCCGCCGCCTTGAAAGGGCGGTGTCCTAGGCCGCTAGACGATGGGGGCTTGACGGCGTTGCCGCCGTGACCCGTGGCGTCCGCCGTCGGGGACCGCCCCAGCATAGGGGACAGAGCCGGCAATCACCAAAGCCAATGCGTCCGGCGGTGGGAAAGAACCACGGAGCCATCGGATCCCGATCGTATGGGGTCGGCCTGAGCCGGTACGGCGCGGCCCCACATTGGCCCGTCGTCCGCCCGCCCGCGCCGTGGCCGCGACTTGCCACTACCGGCGAGCACCAGCGCAACGCGGCGCTGCGACGCCCGCGCCCGCTGAGGGGCACAACCTGGCTATCACCGTTAACCAGCCGCGGCGAGGTTCAGATTCGACGCGTTTAGTGTACATTCGCTAACCCAAGGTAGGTGAGCGTGCACCTGCACGGTCACTTGCAAAGTCGCCGAGTATTCGACACTGTAGGCAACGTAGAGAACACTCAACGTGACTCGCGGCCTTAGCCCGGCGGACGAGGGACTGTGCGATCGTCACCGGCACGTCGCGGGCAGGGCGGCCGGGTCAGGGAGCCGGAAGATGGGTCACGATGCGAGGCCGGAGCTCCGGGAAGGGCGTCCCCGCTACCGGGAGCTCGGTCAGGATGGCTGTGTCAGCTGAATCTGGACAGCCAGTTGAGCCGCGCGACGCGGCCGATCGCTCGCCCATGCCGAGGGACGGCGCGGTCGCCCACCACACCGCCGGTCAAGCCCTCGGCGGTATCGGCTTGGGTGCCGCCCGGACGACCAACCGATCGCCGCGCCTGGCTCCCACCGCACTAGCCAGGCACGAACCCGCCCCCGTCGGCACGGCAGCCGGCGTGCCGGGCGGCGCGGCGGCCAGTACGCGCGGCGGAACGCACGCGACAGGCACGAGGCAATCGCTGGCCACCGAAGTCTCGGTTGACGCCACGCGGGTCCCGCTGGGCACGGGGCACGAGGCGGACCTGAGTGCCGCAGACGCCGCGCTCATAGCGGGTGACGAAGTCCCTGCGAGCACTGAACTCACGGCCGCCACCGAACCCACTAGGGACGCGACCACGGGAGCCGACACCAACGCCACGGCCGACCCCAACGCCACGGCCGACCCCAACGCCAGGGCCGACCCCAACGCGAGAGCCGACGGCGGGCTCACGGCTTATGCGGCGCCACCCGCCCCTCCGGCGACCACATCAGGCTCGCCGGACGCGCGCGCCGCCGATCGCCCGCTCACCGGCCGCCACCGCCGCGCACCAGAACACCAGGCCACCTACCGCGAGGTCGTTGCAATCCGCGAGTTCCGTGGCCTGTGGTTCGCTCAAGTCCTGTCCTACGGCGGTGACCAGTTCGCCCAGGTCGCGATCGCGATCCTGGTGTACGAGCGGACGCGTTCGCCGTTCCTGACGGCGCTCGCGTATGCGCTCACCTATCTGCCGCCCATCATCGGCGGCCCCTTCCTGTCTGGCCTTGCCGACTTCATCCCGCGCAGGCGCGTAATGATCGCCTGCGACGTCACCAGGGCGGCCCTGGTGAGCCTGATGGCAATACCCACGACGCCGCTGCCGGTGCTGTGCGCGCTGCTGTTTTGCACCGTGCTGCTCGGCGCGCCATTCTCGTCGGCCCGCACCGCCGTGCTCCCGGACGTACTGCCAGGTGACAAGTTCGTTCTCGGCTCGGCGATCGGGAACATGACCTTCCAGGCCAGCCAGGTGCTCGGCTTCGTGGCGGGCGCTGCTGTCGTGGTCGCGATCAACCCGCACCGCACGCTCGCCCTCGATGCCGCCACATTCGCGATGTCCGCCCTGATCATCACCCTCTGGACCAAACCCCGCCCGGCGGCGCGACCCGAGGGCTCCATCCGGCCTTCCCCCTGGTCCATAACCCGCGACGGCGCAACGCTCGTGTTCGGCAACCGCATGCTCCGCACGCTCATGCTCTTCGGCTGGCTCGCCGGGTTCTATGTGCTACCGGAGGGGCTGGCGGTGCCATACGCGCGCACGCTTGGCGGTGGCACGATGACGGTCGGGCTGCTGATGGCCGCTATGCCCGTCGGCACCGTCATCAGCGCCCTGGTGCTCGGCCGCCTGGTCAGGCCGTCTAGCCGACTGCGGATCATGGGGTGGCTCGCCATCCTGTCCTGCGCGCCGCTGATCGGCTGCGCCACCGGGCCACCGCTCGGCGTGGTCCTCGTGCTCTGGGCACTTTCCGGTCTCGGCAGCGGCTACCAGCTGGCCGCTGCGGCCGCGTTCGTCCAATGCCTGCCCGGATCGCGCCGTGCTCTCGGGTTCGGCCTTGCACAGTCCGGCCTGCTCGCGGCGCAGGGTCTCGGCATCCTGATCGGCGGCGCGGCCACCCAGGCAATCGGGCGGCCCGAGCCCGTGGTCGCGCTCGCGGGAATGGCTGGGCTCGGCGCGGCCACGCTGCTCGCACTCGGCTGGACACGCCTGCGCGGCGAAGCGATCTCCGCGGTCCGCGCCCACGCCGCGGCCATGGCTGAGAGGGTGGCCGCGGCTGATCCGGTGGCTGCTGAGCCGGTGGCCGCGGCCGAGCCGGTGGCGGCGGCCCAGCCGGCTGGGGCAAGATGAGGCCGAACCGCCAGGATGAGCCGACCGCTCGGGGCTAAGCGTGGCAGGGTTCACGACTTGTTCTTATTGATGAACCCTTCCGCTATGGAGGCCGACTCGCCCGCCTCAGGGAGGATCAGCCAGGCCACCAGGTACAGCAAGATGCCCGTCCCGCCGAGGATCGCCAGCGCGGCGAACACCAGGCGGACGATGTAGACATCGATCCCGAAATACTCCGCGAGACCTGCGCAGACGCCCGCCACGACGCGGTCATTGCGGCTGCGGCGGAGCTGCTTGCCCTTGAATTCATCGCTCATGACTTCGATGATGCCCCGTCGCGACGGTTATGCCTATCGGGGATGCCGCTGACCGAGCCCCGCCGCTGACCGAGCCCCGCCACTGACCGAGCCCTGCCACTGACCGAGCCCTGCCGCTGACCGAGCCCTGCCGCTGACCGAGCTGTCCTGACCCGGCGCCAGGCGAAGGTAAGGTACCAGATCGTACGCTGGCAGTAGCCGCAGTCAGAGAGGATCGCGCCGATGCCGCAGAATCCCGGCCAGCGGGCGCGCACCGTCCCGGCAAGCACCGTCCAGGCAAGCAGTGACCTGCTCGGGGTCGATGACCAGCTGGGCGAGGAGGAACGCCTAGTCGGTGACACCGTGCGCAAGTTCGCTGCCGACCGGATCCTCCCCCACATCGGCGACTGGTTCGAGGCTGGCACGCTCCCACGCGAACTGGCACCCGAACTCGGCGCGCTCGGCCTGTTCGGCATGCACCTGACGGGCTACGGTTGCGCGGGAGCCGGCGCGATCGCATACGGCGTCGCGTGCCGCGAGCTCGAGGCGGCCGACTCTGGCCTGCGCAGCATGGTGTCGGTCCAGGGGTCGCTGGCGATGTTCCCGATCTGGAAGTACGGCTCCGAGGAGCAGAAACAGGAGTGGCTGCCGCGGATGGCGGCAGGCCACGCGATCGGCTGCTTCGGGCTCACCGAGCCCGATCACGGCTCGGATCCGGCCGGAATGCGGACGAGCGCGCGGCGCGATGGCTCGGACTGGATCCTGAACGGCACCAAGATGTGGATCACCAACGGGTCGGTCGCCGACATCGCCGTGGTGTGGGCACGCACCGACGACGGGATCCGCGGCTTTCTGGTGCCGCGCGGCACGAAGGGGCTCTCCGCACGCAGCATCGGCAAGAAACTCTCGCTACGCGCCTCGATCACGGCGACACTTAACTTCGACGATGCGCGACTGCCCGCGGCAGCCGTTATGCCTCATTCCCGTGGCCTTAACGGGCCGCTGTCGTGCCTGTCGGAGGCCAGGTACGGGATCGTCTGGGGGGCGACAGGGGCAGCGCGGAGCTGCTTCGAGGCGGCGGCCGAGTACGCGCGCACGCGCGTCCAGTTCGGAAAGCCGATCGGATCGTTCCAGCTGACCCAGGGCAAGCTCGCGTGGATGCTCGCTGACCTGGCGCGCGCGCAGTTGCTCGCGCTGCATCTCGGGCGGCTCAAGGAGGCAGGCGAGGTGACGCCGCAGCAGGTGAGCCTGGGCAAGATGGCCAACGTGCGCGCCGCGATCGAGATCGCGCGGCAGGCGCGGACCATCCTCGGCGCAAGCGGGATCAGCCTCGAGTACCCGGTCATGCGGCACGCCGCGAACCTGGAATCGGTGCTGACCTACGAAGGCACCGAGGAGATACACGCGCTTGTCCTTGGCGAGGCGATCACCGGCATCCCGGCCTATCGGTAGGGTGACTGCCAGGCGCGGCGGCAAACGCAAAGACTGATCCAATACGGCTGCCGCGCGCTGGCACACCCGCGTCGTGCGGGGCCACGTGGCGTTCGCGGGGCATACCAATGGGGGCCCTGGCAGCGCGCACGCCACAGACTCGGTACGCTTCGTGCCGCGGGGCGCCGCACGGCCGGCGTCGCGGGGCGTTAGCTCAACTGGCAGAGCAGCGGGCTTTTAACCCGTGGGTTCAGGGTTCGATCCCCTGGCGCCCCACTTGGAAAAACGCGGATCTACACTTCTGCAGCGTGGACCGAGTTGTGGACCGGGTTCGTCGCAAGAGTTACAGTCCCGTCATGGCATTCGCCCCGAAGGGTCACATAGAGCAACTGCCGAGCGGGTCATGGCGTGCGAGGGTGTATGCCGGGACTGATCCGCTGACTGGCCGGGAGATCCGGCTGAAGGCGACAGCGAAGACGCCTGAGCAGGCTCAGGCGGAACTCGCCCGGCTTTTGGACCAGGCAGCCATCGGCAGGCAGCCAGAATCTGGTGCCACGGTCAGCTACCTGCTGGAGCAGTACATGCAGGTTGCCGAACTCGACGTGTCCACCCGGGAGAGCTACGAGGGTTACATCCGGCGCACCATCGGTCCGGGGCTCGGCGCTCTGCAGCTGCGCAAGGTCCGCGGCCCAGTGCTCGACACCTTCTACGTGAGGCTGCGGCGCTGCGGCGACCTGGCGTGTACCGGCCGTCCCTTCACCGAGCACGTCAGCTTCCCCGCACTGGACGTCCAGCCGGGCGACGACCGGCCTGCCTGGCAGCAGATCGTAGACATGATCAGAGACGCGATCAGCTCGGGCCGCTTGGCGCCGGGCGAGAGCCTGCCGTCTGTCCGCGAGCTGGCGGCCCAGCATGGCGTGCGGACGGCGACGTTGCAGCACTCCCTGGCGGTCCTCGCCGGTGAGAGGGTCATCACCGTCCGCCAGGGGCGCCGGGCAGTTATCGCCGGCCAGGCAGAGACACCACCCTCCCGGGGCGGGCGGCTGGATAACGTCAGCCATGACTGCGCCCGGGCAGGATGCCGACCCCACCAGTGCCGCCCGATGTCCCCCAAGACGATCCGGAACATCCACGCGATTCTGTCGGGCGCTTTCGCATCTGCTGTGCGCTGGGAATGGCTCAGCCGCAACCCGGCTGAGTCCGCCAAGCTCCCCAAGGCGCGGTCACGTCCCCCGTCTTCCCCCAGCCCGGCCGACGTTGCCACAGTGATCACTGCGGCACGGAAATCCGGGTCAGAGGCGCTCGCCCTGTACCTGTGGCTGGCGGCCATCACCGGCGCCCGCCGGGGCGAGCTCTGCGCGCTGCAGTGGGCCGATATTGACCTGGAAGCCAGCGTGGTACACGTCGCATTCGGTTACCTCGTGCGCGCCGGCCGGAAGTTGCGTAAAGACACCAAGACTCACCAGGACCGCAGCCTGGCCGTCGACCCGGTGACCTGTGAGTTGTTCCGCGAGCTGAAGAGGCGCATCGAGGCTCAGCTAGGCGGCATCGGCCTAAGCCTCGATCCTTCGGCCTACGTGTTCTCCAACGACCCTGCCGGGGCCGTCCCGTGGAATCCCGACTGGGCGACGCACAAGGTGTCCGACGTGGCCGCGGAGGTGGGCGTAAAGCTGAACGTCAAGGCCCTCCGTCACTATACGGCCAGCCAGTTGCTCGCCGGCGGCATCGACATCCGTAACACCGCCGCCCGGCTCGGCCACGGCAGCGGTGGCGCGACTACCCTGCGCCATTATGCGGACCCGATATCCGAGGTCGACCGGCGGGCCGCCGCCTACCTTGCCCAGCTCACCGCACCATCGGCCGAGCCCTCTATCGCCGCGACGTCAGAATAGCGAAAGGACAAGGCCGTCGCCGACAAACGCATGAGGAGCTCATGCCATACATAGGTTATGGCCTATAAAGCACGTCTGGGGTCTCCATTTAACCAAAGTAGCGCAGGTCAGCGCCGCGCCTGGAGCAGTTGGACGAACGGGCGCTTTGTAGCCGTGGCCAGCACTAATGTCGGCTACCTCCAA
>DATIYI010000276.1:0-2405 GCA_035517695.1 Streptosporangiaceae bacterium | reverse complement strand
CCCGGCGCGAGGACCAGCTCCACGTTGCCGCCGCGCACCCGCATCTCGATGACCAGCTCGGGTCCGCTGGGCACCGCGCTGGTCAGGTCCAGCAGCACGTCGCACCAGACGGTGCGCAGGGCCAGCCGGTGCGGCAGCGTCCACCGGCCGTCGCGGCGCACCGAGCCGTGCCGCTCGCTGATGGTGAGCAGTTCGGCGGCCGGCCCGGATGGCGTCCCGGCCCGCGGCAGCATGACCGCACCACCGCTGCCTGGCGCGGCGATCAGATCGGCGGTGAGCGGGGCCAGCGCGTCGAGGGTGCGGGCGGCCAGCGCGGCGTCGACCCGCTCGTCGAACTCGACCGGGTCGAGCCGGCCGTCGGCGACGGCGGCGCGCAGCAGTTCGATGACCCGGTCGCGGTCCGCGTCGGACGCGCGCAGCACGGGTGAGCTGGGCGGATCTGCCGACATCCGGCCTCCTCGCGGCGACGTGGTGGCACCGCGCCACCGACATTCCACGTTATAGCGCAAGTCGGCGGCCATCAACGATGGGGTACGCCCACGCGGTGCCGGTCAATGGCGCGCCCGGATCAGGCGTAGGGCCGGATTACCGGCGACATTGAATTCGCGGCGCAAACCTCGCCAACGTATACCGCGCAGACAGCGGGACACGTGAAGCTGAAGCGCTGCTCGAATCCCTCCTGGCGAACTACGAGCGCACCCTAGGACATGATCATCCGTGTACGAAGACTACGCAGGAGTCCTATCCAGCCTGAAAAGGGCCGTCAAAGTTCATCGTCCAAACCGGCAGCGCGGCAATTCTCGTGCAGGAGATCGGGCATCTGACCGTCCCGGTCGCGGCTGGGCAGGTCATGCCAGGCCGCCGGGCGCGCGGCCACGGGCAGGCGACCCGTCGGCGGCTGCACGCCGCCCTCCGCCAGGTCACCCGCGGGCGGAGCCGACGCGAGCCACACCCACTTGCGGTAGGACCAGAACCTGAACAAGGTGGCGAGCGCGATGCCGACGTTCAGCGCGATGAGTCCAGCGGCCTTGTTGTGCTGGTTCCCCAGGATGTAGAAGTTGAAGGCGACCACGGCGTCCTGGATCAGCAGACCGAAGCCGTTGAGTATGAAGAAGATCACGGTCTCGCGGGCTACGCCGGTGCGCTCCCGGTGCCGGAACGACCAGTAGCGGTTGGCCACGAAGGAGACCGCGGTGGCGACGATGGTCGCGATGGTGGTGGATGTGACCGGGCCCATGCCGAACGTGTTGTGCAGCACGCCGTAGCCGCCGTTGGTGATGACCACTCCAACCACCCCGACCACGCCGAACTTGGCTGCCTCGTCGATGAGGTGCCGGAACCGCTCGTACAGCCCGCAGACAATAGTCACCAGGCGCATTGGTTAGCCAGGAAGCTGAGGTCGCTGACATACTTCCCCTGCCAGCGGACGTGCACGGTGCCCGCGTCGATGACGTACAGAAGGACACGAGTGATGACCCAGGCAACCGCGGCGACGATCACCTGGGCACGGGCGCCCGGCCGCGCTACCAGTCGGCGGATGTCGACGACAGCGAACATATAGCCACTCCGTTGATTGACGCGATATAAGCCGCCCTGGATCTGATGGAGACTCCGGGGTGGGAGTTATGCGGCTTCGCACGGGGAGCCTTGTGGTACATGAGCGCCGAGCAGGTGGTCGTGATACGACGAGCGCTTTTCCTGCGGCTGCGCCTCCACTCTTGCATGCGCGGCATCCCGACCACGCTGCCCGGCCCGTCCTGCCCGCCCGCGTCCCGGCCGCGCAGCCGCGTGGGAGGCTGGGGGTGATCACGTCACCTGCGTGTCAGTTGATCATGTCGGCCGCGCGGGCTCCCCGGTGGCCCGCCGACTACACGGCCGAGCAACTGCACGCCGAGATGTTCAACGCCACAAGCTCCAGCCACTCCGCCCGGCGATACCCGAGCAGAGCAGGGGGCCACCTAAGATGGCCCGGCGGGCGCTCCTTTCCGCCACCAAATCTGCGCCGCCAACACGGTGCCCGCGCTGGCGTTGTACCCGCAGCATTTCCGGCCATCGCGATGGATGGCTGCAGCGCCCGTACGCGATGGTGGCAGTGAGCGCGATCTGCGCGGATACCGACAAGCGGGCCCAGTGGCTGTCCGGCCGGCTGCCCTGGCGTTCCTGCAGCTGCGTGCGGGAGGAGCACCACAGCCGTTGGCCAGCCCCGAGGAAGCGGCCAGGCCGCCTATCCGTACTCACAGCGCGAGCGGGAGTTCGCCCGGAAGTGGCTGGTCTCAACCGGTGGAAGCAATTGGGCTAAGGTTGCCATCGGGATTATCAGCGAGGAGAAGCTCTGCGAACACTTCTGCTGGCGTCCTGAAACCGAGCATAGCACGGGGCCGGCCATTTATCTCGTCCGCTACCGC
>DATIYI010000275.1:0-9713 GCA_035517695.1 Streptosporangiaceae bacterium | reverse complement strand
AGGACCGGTTCGGCGGCCTGACCGCCTGCGACACCCGCCGCGACGTCTACGGCACCGGGCGCCGGGCGATCTTGACCCATTCCCCCGAACTGCACGCTCACCAGGCCCGCGGGTTCGACGGCACCACCCTGGCCAAGGCCGCCCGGAAACTGGACGAGCTGGCTGCCACCCTGGCCCGCGGCAAGACCCGGCGGCCCCGCGCCAAGGTCGAGGCCGAGATCGGGAAAATCGCGCACGACCCGTGGGTGCGGCGCGTCATCACCTGGCAGCTGGCCGGCGAGCAGCCCAAGGACCTGCGGCTGACCTGGGACATCGACCAGGCTGCCCGCGCCGCCCTGGAAGAAGAGATCTTCGGCAAGCACGTGCTGATCACCGACCACGACGACTGGCCCGCCGCCGAGGTGATCGCCGGCTACCGGTCCCAGTCCGAGGCCTAGTTCTCCTTCCGCCAGATGAAAGACCCCCGCGCCGTGGCGTTCTCCCCGATGTTCCACTGGACCGAGCACAACATCCGCGTGCACACCTTCACCTGCGTCCTCGCCCTGCAGATCGCCCACCTGCTGCGCCTGCAGGCCGAGCGCACCGGGCTGCACACTTCAGTTCGCGAGCTCCTGACCCAGCTCGCCGGCATCGGCGAGACCGTCCTGATCTATCCCGCCGAACGCGGCAGGCCCAAAGCACGCAGGATGCTCACCGAGACCACCGCTACCCAAGACAAACTGATCCAGATCTTCCAGCTGAACCGCCACGCGCCCTCGGTTAGGTCATAGGCGCCAGCGGCCCCGGAAACAGCTTCCCAGCAGGCGAAACACCCTGCCAGGCAGCATGATCATCGGAAACTCGGGCTAGGGCGCAGCAACCGGCTCGGATCCGACCGCCGCAACACCAACTACGCGGGCGGCAACGCCTCGGTCAAGGCCCAAGACCTCGACCCCGTCACCCGGCAGCCCGTCGACTTGCTGTGGGTGAAGGGCTCGGGCGGCGACCTCGGCACCCTCACCGCGGACGGGCTCGCCGTGCTCCGCCTGGACCGGCTGCGCGCCCTGACGGACGTCTACCCCGGCGCCGAGCGCGAGGACGAGATGGTCGCCGCGTTCGACTACTGCCTGCACGGCAAGGGCGGGGCCGCGCCGTCCATCGACACCGCGATGCACGGCCTCGTCGACGCCGCGCACGTCGACCATCTGCATCCCGACGCCGGTATCGCCCTGGCCGCGGCCGCCGACGGTGAAGCGCTGACGAAGGGGTGTTTCGGCGACCGGGTGGTCTGGGTTCCGTGGCGGCGGCCGGGTTTCCAGCTCGGGCTGGACATCGCGGCGGTGAAACGTTACAAGCCGGAGGCGATCGGCGTCATTCTCGGCGGGCACGGGATCACCGCGTGGGGGGACACCAGCGACGAGTGCGAGGCGCGCTCACTGGAGATCATCGCCACTGCCCAGCGGTACCTCGATGAGCGCGGCAGCCCGGAGCCGTTCGGAAAAATTATCGACGGCTACCAGCCGCTGCCCGACGCCCCGCGCCGCGCCCGCGCCGCCGAACTCGCGCCGGTGATCGGGGGGCTGGCGCTCACCGACCATCCGCGGGCCGGGCACTTCACCGACCGTCCTGTCGTCCTCGACTTCCTCGCCGGGACCAAGCACCAGGCGCTCGCCGCGCTCGGCACCTCCTGCCCCGACCACTTCCTCCGCACCAAGGTGCGCCCGCTGGTGCTCGATCTCCCGCCCGCGGCGAAAAGGGAGGACGCGACCAAACGGCTGCGCGGGCCGCGCGCCGAATACGCGACGCGTGCCGCGCCTACTACCAGCGGTACGCGGATGCAACGTCGCCGCCGATGCGTGGCGCCGATCCGGCGATCGTGCTCGTGCCAGGAGTGGGATGTTCAGCTTCGGCGCGGGCAAGCAGACGGCACGGGTGGCGGGGGAGTTCTACCTCAACGCGATCAACGTGATGCGCGGCGCCGAGTCGGTGTCCACCCACTCGCCGATCAGCGAGCGGGAGAAGTTCCGCATCGAGTACTGGTCCCTGGAGGACGCCAAGCTTCGCAGGCGGCCGCGGCGCAGGCCGCTGGCGGCCAGGTTGGCGCTGGTCACCGGGGCGGGCTCGGGCATCGGGCGGGCCACCGCGCAGCGGCTTGCCGCCGAAGGCGCCTGCGTCGTGCTGGCCGACCGCGGCGGCGCGGCGGCGGCGACGGCAGCGGCGGACATCGGCTCTGCCGACGTCGCGGTGAGCGTCGCCTCGGACGTGACGAACGAGGCGAGTGTCGTCGCGGCGTTCCGCGCGGCGGCGCTGGCCTTCTGCGGTGTGGATCTTGTCGTCAACAACGCGGGGCTGCCAATCTCCAAACCGCTGCTCGAGACCACCACGGCGGATTGGGACGCGCAGCTTTCGGTGCTGGTGAAGGGATCGTTCCTAGTGTCGCGCGAGGCGGCCCGGATGATGCGGGCGCAGGGCATGGGCAGCGACATCATCTATATCTGCAGCAAGAACTCGGTCGTCGCCGGGCCGGACAACGTCGCCTACGGCGCCGCCAAGGCCGACCAGGCGCACCAGGCACGCTTCCTCGCGGCAGGACTGGGGCGAAGCGGCATCCGCGTGAACGGCATCAACCCCGACGCTGTGGTCCGCGGCTCGGGCATTTTCGCTGGTGGCGGAGGGGCTCAGCGGGCCACCGTCTACGGGGTCGCGGAGGAAGAACTTGGATCGTTTTACCCCAAGCGCACCCTGCTGGGCCGCGAGGTGCTGCCCGAGCACGTCGCGGCGGCGGTATTCGCGGTCGCCGCGGGGGACCTGGCGCTCACCACCGGGCTGCACATACCTGCCGACGCCGGGGTGGCAGCGCTGTCGTCGCCGAGGATCAGATACGCACGGTCATCACGACCTTCAAAGACAAGCTCTGCACCGAGCTCTTTCCAGGGCGCAAGATAGTTCCCAAGACACTGATCTTCGCGAAGGATGACTCGCACGCCGATGACATCGTGCAGATCGCGCGCGAGGTCTTCGCCAAGGGCAACGAGTTCGCCACGAAGATCACCTATCGCCCGCACGACGGGAAGGCGGACGACCTTGGGCAGTTGTTACGCAACTCGCTCAACCCACGCATCGTGGTGACCGTTGACATGATCGCGACAGGCACCGACGTCAAGCCACTGGAGTGTCTGCTGTTCATGCGTTCGGTAAAGAGCCGCACCTACTTCGAGCAGGTGATCGGTGTACCAGCTCGCTGGCGGCGGGCCATCACGGTCCGGGGGAGCCGGGGCCTAGATGTTGATCTGGTGAAACCTCAAGGTCAGGGAATTAGAGCCGATCCATCTCTTGTTCCTGTACGTACACGTTGGTACTGTCAGATCAGACGAGACACCCCTCTGGGAGGAGGCGAGCATGTCGATCACCACTTCGAACGTCGAACATGACAACCCGGCGATGGGGTCAGCCAGTCAACGAACCGAACGGTTCGGCTTGCGCCTCACGCCAGATGAGCTCGCGAGAATTCGCCAAGGGGCCGAAGCACGTCGCATGACCGTGTCGGCCTTCATGGTCGATGCAGCTCTGAACAGTGTCGACCAGACCATCGCCGAAGACCGTCGCATCGTCGTTGCCAACGCTGTTTTCGATCGCATCGTCGACGAGATGTACGAGCCCGCCAAGGTCATCGACAGCCTGGCCGAGCTGCTCAAGAACCGGCGGAGTCGAGTACGTTTGCCGAAGGCTTCGATATAGCCGCCGCGGCGACGTAACACAGCCAAACGAGGCGTGTGCATGACGCTACCCAGCTCGAGGTCCGACCGCTCGAGCCAGGCGACGACACCTCAAACTTCCACTGCGGCGAAGAAAGCCCCGACGCCGACCTCCAGCGTTTCGCACTCTCCGCACAGAAGAGCGGCGGGCCCAGGACCTACGCCGCAGTAGCCGACGATGGCAGCATCGTCGGCCACTACAGCCTCGTCAACGACTCGATGGAGCGTGAGACGGCACCTGAGCGGCTGGCCGCAGGTATGGGTAGCTACCCGATCCCCCTCACGCTCCTAGCCCGCTTGGCCGTTGTCCGGCATGACCAGGATGCAGGGATCGAAACCGACCTTGTGCTTCATGCCTTTACCCAGGCTCTGGCGGCCGCCAAGCTGGTGGGCTCCCGTGCCGTTACCGTCGACGCTCTTCGGCAAGGCCTTCAGGGTTGGTATCGCCGGTTCGGCTTCAGGGAGTTCGGCCCCGACAAGGAGCCTCCAGATCTCCAGATGTACGTGCTCATGAAGAACGTACGAGCGACCCTCGCCGCCTTCGGCTGACCCCAGCCGACAACCCATCCGGCTTCCGCTCGGTCCGCCACGCTGCTCAGAATCAGCCAGCGTGTCGAGCTGTGGTTCTTGGGTCGATCTTTTTGACTGTGAGTGGTTGACCTTGGTCTGCCTGAGTGGCGGACGCAGGGGGGCGGTTCACTGGATGTTCTGCGGGACCTCGAGGGCGGGCCGTGCCCCTTGGGCATGGACACGGAACGAAACCTAGACAACAATTGTTGACATGGCGCACGGGGCGGGGAATCGTTCCTGCCGTGAGGATCGGCGATCCGGCCCGCAGGCACGGCGTGGACGATGACGACATCTGGCACGCCGTCCGCAGCGCGACGCGGAGAATCGAGATGGACGAGGACCTGACCATGCTCATCGGGCCAGCACGCGACGGCACGCCGCTGGAGATCGGGGTGCTGGGCCTGGGCGGCGACGATCCGGTCGTAATCCACGCCATGCGGCTGCGCCCCAAGTTCTTCCCGTTCATCGGCCGAAGGTGAGGTCATGAGGTACACAGACGCCCAAGTCGAGGAGGCGGCCCGCCGGTTCGAGCAGCTCGCCGACCAGCTCAATCCGGCCACCGCAACGGTGGAGGACCTGTCGGACCTGCGCGCGGTCGCCGAGGCCGCCGACCAGGTCCGACGTGATGAGGCCCTGGTCACCGAGCGGGTAGCGGCAGCCCGCGCCCGCGGGCGGAGCTGGAACCGGATCGCGGTCGCACTCGGCGTGTCCCGGCAGGCCGCCCGGCACCGGTTCGCCGACAAAGTCGGCTGAGGTAATTCCAGGGTGGAACGCGAGACCGCCGAGAGGAAACGCTCACCGCTTCGCTAGCCAGCTGGACGCAAAGTGGCAACCTTACGTGGCAGCCAGCACGGGAACCGCCGTTCGGCGCGGATTTTGGCTCGGTGCCGTCTGGGGAGCTGACTATCCATATGTGGCTGATCTGTGCGGGCGCGCCTTTGTGGCGGCCTGCTGATCAGGAGGGCCGTCGGATTTGTCGGGTGGCTTCGGTGGGAGCAGCGCGGCGATGAGGGCCTGTCCTACGACCTGGCCGTAGCGTTCGGCTGGTCGGCCGCGCTGGCGGACGAGCAGGTCGTAGAGTTCGGGCGAGCTGTAGGTCCACAAGATGTCGGCGGCTTGGCCGATGGTGATGCCGGGCCGCAAGAGGCCGGCGTCGGCCACGCCGCGGGCGTTGTGGGTCATGCGCTGGTGGCGGGCGGCGCTGATCTGCTCGAGGGCGGCGGCCACTTCGGGATCGCTGGCGGCGGCGTCACGCGCCAAGGCGATGATGGGGGCGGTCCGGGGGCGATCTCGGTCGTGAAAGTGCCCCAGGCGTCGGAGTGGGAGATGATCGGCACCCGCCAGGACGGCACCGCACACCGGATGGCCGGCGTTGTCTTGTTCGGCCTTGGCGGCGGAGGCTTTTCCTGGGCCCGGTTCTACCTGGAGCCCGTGCAGGCTGGAGGGGCCAGCGCGGATGCGGCGGTGCGCCAACACATCTGGGCCGGTGCCGGGCCGGCGGACGGCTGATGGCGGTGATCGTCATCGCCGGGGGAACCGGCACGCTCGGCACCGGCTGGTCACGCGGCTGGCCAACCGGGGCCTCGCGATGCGGGTGCTTACCCGCGACCCAGTCCGGGCGCAGCACCTGGCCGGTCCTGGGGTAGAGGTGGCCTACAAGCTCATCGAGTCGGCGCAGCGCCGCTGCCTACCGAGAGGCTCTCCCCGGCGTTCAGGAATCGGTTGCGTAACCAGATAGATGCGTTGTTGCCGGTGACTATGGTTGTGCGGTGGGTGATCGGTTGCGGGCAGGGCTGGGTGTTAGTTAGGGACTTCGGGTATCCAGGGGCCGCGCGTGTCGCGTTGATCATTGAGGACTGCGGCACTGGCGGGTAGCGCTGCCGCTGCCGTGCCACCAGTGCGAACTGGGCGCTATCAAAC
The DNA here is from genome assembly GCA_035517695.1 of Streptosporangiaceae bacterium. Lineage (GTDB taxonomy): Bacteria > Actinomycetota > Actinomycetes > Streptosporangiales > Streptosporangiaceae > DATFVJ01. The sequence continues at coordinate 3,489 of DATIYI010000275.1, read as the reverse complement.
CAGGCGTCCCCGGTAAACTGGGCACCGCTGAACCAGGCGTGCAAGCCGAGGTCGAGGCAGACATCGAGCAGTTGGCTGACCTGCGGGACGACACCAGATCGGCGCCGGGGTGCAGGCGCTGCAGGGCCAGATCGAGCTGGTCAGGCTCGAGGTGGGTAAGCACTTGTCAAACCCGTTGGCACGCCTCCCGATGCAGGTGTCATCGCCCTCGACATGGCTGCAGGTCGGCCAGCTAGGCGCGGGGACCCCGTGATCAACATGGGTATCGGCCACCGCACAAGTTGTACGCCACACCACTGGCGCGATGCCAGCCGGTCCTATTGCGGGCCAGCGAACCCCGGACCTCTTGCATGCCATGTCACTTGAGCCCGTCCACCTGCTTCGCATCGGATCGGAAGGCCAATAGGCCAGACGGTCCGGCGGATTGGCCCGACACGATGATCGTCCCCGCGACCCACAACGGCGAGAGGTGTGCCCGCGCATGAAAGCCCGGCCGACTCACCGATGTTCATACGCCAGCCAGAAAACCTGATTGCCGTGCCGTAGAGGTTCGTCGGCTCGTGGGCGTTGCTGCCGACTGGTGCCTGTTCCAGCCAACCAATCACCAACAAATGATCTTCACGCTAGACCAGGAGGCGGCTCTGAACTGCGGTTTTTGGTTGGTGGAGCTGAGGGGATTTGAACCCCTGACCCCCTCGATGCGAACGATGTTGTGCTGGGTTCATATACGCCGGGGAGGCTCGTGCGGCAGGGAGGTTCTGCCTTTGGGCTCATGGGATCACGTTGACGGTGCACTGGATACCTGCCGCGCGTGCCAGCCGCGCATCGGTGGTCACCAGCGCGCAGCGGTACCGCTCGGCGGCCGCGACATAGGCCGCGTCGTAAGTCGTCAGGTTGCTGCGGAGTTCCCAGATCCGGGCGGCAAGCAGCCGCGTGCGCACCGCGACCGGGTCCATCTCGGCCACCGCCGCGGCGGCTTGTGCTGCGTGTTCTGGCTTGATCTTTTCCCCTAGGAGGTTTCCCCGGATCACCGACAGGACTTCTATCAGCCAGTGCTCGGGAACCAGCCACTGGGAGTCGGCCCGCAGTGCGGCGCGGCACCGATCACCGGTATCCCCTTCGTCCAGGAGCGCGAAGGCGGTCGCCGACGCATCGAGGACTATCACCCTTCGGCCTCAGGGACCCCGAGTGCCGCGTCGCGTTCCGCCCGCGCTGTGCGAAGGGCGTCAGCTATGTCAGCCGGGCTGAGCCGGGTCCCGTACGCGCCTTGCCCGAAGCGGTCCAGGACCGCCAGGTTGTCCTGGCGGCGCGCCTCGTCACTGACGACGTCGAACAGGTATGCCTGGAGCGATTGCCCGCGCTGGCTGGCTAGTTCGCTGAGCCGGTCGCGGAGTTCTTCGGGAACGTCGCGAATCTGAAGGGCAACCATGCATGCAATAATACATGCATGAACGCGCCTTATGCCAGGCGCTGCGCTACATCAACAAGCATCTCAGCCAGCGATCGAGACGATGACCTCCAGCAGATCGGTGCCGTTGCCGCCTATGTGAATCGCGCCAGTGAGCCGGAGACTCTGATGTGCTCCGAACTCAGGCGGGCAGGCAGGCGGTGCGGGTGATGCGGAACGCAGCGAGACGGAGGCGTTCGGGCGGTCCCGGGCCTGCTTTGAGGAGCTGATCACCACGCTGGCCGGGCCGGAGGGCGGGCGGCTGACGCGCGCGCAGATGGAGGGGCAGCTGACCGCGCTGTCGCGGGAGCTGGTGCTGACGGCGCTGCACCAGGACTCGCTGGACCTGCGGACGGTCCGGGAGCAGCGCCGCGGCCGGGTGACGGGCTCAGACCAGGTGGCGCGCGGGATAGCAGAACACGGGCATGACCCCGGGTTAGCGACGGTGTTCGGGGACGTCACGCTGACCCGGATGGCCTACCGCCGCCGTGTCGTGCCCAATCTGCATCCCGCGGACGCGGTGCTGAACCTGCCGGTCGTCAGGCACTCCCACGGGCTGGCCCGGCTGGCGGCGATCGAGGCCCCGCTCGGGTCGTTCGACCAGGCCACCGCGGCGATCACCCGCGCCACCGGCGCCCGGATCGGCAAACGCCAGCTCGAGCAGTTCGCGATCGCCGCCGCGGCCGACGTGGACGCCCATTACGCCGCGCACCGGCCCGCGGCAGCCGCCAGCGATGCGCTGCTGGTGATGGCCTAGGACGGGAAAGGCATCGTGATGCGCCCCGAAGCGCTGCGCGAGGCCACCGCCAGGGCGGCGGCGGGCACCCGGCGCAAGCTGGCCACCCGGCTGTCCCCCGGGGAAAGAACGGCCGCAAGCGCATGGCCGGGCCCGGCTGCGTCTACGACTGCGCGCCCGTGCCGCGCACCGCCGCCGACATCATCGCCCGCCCGGCCAAAGATCCCGCCCGGCGCCGCCCGCCCGCGGTCGCCCCGGTGGCCGCGGGCAAGTGGGTCACCACCTCCATCACCGCCGGCATCCCGCCGTGATCAGCGCCGGGTTCGCTGAGGCGCAGCGCGGCGAACCTTCCCGCGAGAGCACCTGGATAGCCCTGGTCGACGGGAACCGCACCCAGATCGAGGCCATCGAAGCCGAAGCGGCCCGCCGCGGCGTGCCGGTCACCATCCTGATCGACTTCATCCACGTGCTGGAATATTGCTGGAAAGCGGCCTGGAGTTTCTTCGAGCCCGGCGACCCTGACGCCGAGACCTGGGTCGCCGCCCAGGCCACCAAGATCCTCGACGGCAAAGCCGCCCAGGTCGCCGCGGGCATCCGCCGCCGCGCCACCACCGTCGGCTACTCCGCCAAAGAACGCCAAGGCGCCGACGCCTGCGCCGGCTACCTCACCGCCAAGGCGCCCTACCTGGGCTACGCGCACGCACTCGCCAGCGGCTGGCCGATCGCCACCGGCATCATTGAGGGCGCCTGCCGCCACATACGTCAAGGACAGAATGGACATCACAGGCGCCAGATGGGGCCTGGGCGTCGCCGAAGCCATCCTCAAACTACGCGCCCTGCACAGCAACGGAGACTTCGACGCCTATTGGGAATGGCACCTCGACCAAGAACAGCAACGCGTCCACCACGCACGATACCAAGACCCTGCCGCCTTCGCTGCATGATCAATTACGTTTTGACACCACATTGGGTACCCCTAAAGGAACTGCACCCAATTCCTCTTACGCCGATACGTCGTCGGCGATTATCTCCGCGAGCGCGCACGCACGCCGGATCTGTGAGCGTTACAAGCGATGCAGCCATACCGAGTCCTCCGTCCATAGCGGCGGGTAGGCGCGCGATCTGCCATCGGCGGGTTGACTACACTCTGCGATCAGTCGATGCTGTAAGCGTCGCGACATCGCGTCTGGTGGCCAAAGACCGGGTCCGTGATCTCGTCGCAGAGGAATCCCCGCAGCACTCAGCGGTCCCAGCGGGCGGTCCAGCGGTCCCATGCCGCCGAACTCTCCTGGGCGGCCGGCTCCTC
>DATIYI010000274.1:0-23899 GCA_035517695.1 Streptosporangiaceae bacterium | reverse complement strand
CAAATGGGTTTGCTACCACTCTGGCGGCCGCTGGCAGTAACAGGGAATTATCACGCGGTGCGGCGGGTTTACGGTTACATACCCCTTTGGGCATTTAAGCCAACGAACAATGGGAGGTGCGCGCCATGGGGACGAGGGCTTCAGGCTCCGTACCCAAGCACCAGGGTTTTCGCACGACCTGCGGGCGGGAGATGCGGGTCGGGCGGCTCGCCCTCGGTGCCGAGGAGCGGCCCGCCCAGCGGGTCAGCCTGGATGTGGGCCAATCACCGGACCACCAGGACGGGGCGTGGGCCGCGCTGACCGTGGCAGAGGCACGGCGACTCGCCGCAGCACTGCTCGCGCAGGCCGCGGCAGCCGACTCCGAGAACCAATCCGGCGCGGCACCGGCGGGGCGAATCGAGGTGGCGCACGCAGGCGGCGAGTCGTATGTGATCACCGCGCGTGGCCACGTGATACTCGTCGACCAGCCCGCTGACGCTGGAGGCGAGGACGCGGCGGCCACCCCTACCGAACTGCTTGTCGCCTCGCTCGCCTCGTGCGTCGCCTTTTATGTCGGCCGTTTCCTGGTCCGCCACGGCCTGGACCGCGACGATCTGGGCGTCGTGGCCGAGTTCAACATGGCCACTGACCGGCCAGCGCGCGTCGGCGCGGTGCGGCTGCGCATCGATGTGCCGGGCGGCGTTCCGGCGGCGCGCCGGGCCGCCCTGCTCGCCGTGGCCTCGCACTGCACAGTCCACAGCACCCTGCGGCAAGAGCCGGACATCGACGTCGCGCTCGTGACGGGCGACATAGGACAAGGCCGACTGGCTGAACAGGCGTCGTGACGACAGCCGCGCACAGCGGGTCCAGCACGGACCTGGAGAGCGACTCGGTCTTGCCCGGCCATGTAACGGCCAGCCGCCGCACGACCGCCTCCGGCCAGGATCGGTGCAGAGCGCGGCCAGCCCCGCCAGCCCGGCGTCATGATTTGCCCCGTATCAGAGCCGAAGGTCCCCGCAAGCGGGACCATTGACAAGTTTGGGCCGGGCGCCCACGACCTACGATCCTTATTGGGAAGTCATCTTGAACCGTTGCCAGGCGGCGTTCGGATGAGCTGGGATCGAGACAGCTTTGGAAGGGGCGCCATGGACCGGCTGAACCCGCTGGACGCCCAATTCGTCGATGCGGAGGACGAGGACCGGCACACTTCGATGGCGATCGCGTCGATTGCCGTGTTCGAGGGCCCGTCACCGTCCTATGACAAGTTTCTCGCCTCCATCAGCGGGCGGCTGCCGCTCGTGCCCCGCTACCGCAAGAAGCTCCGCACGGTGCCGTTTCGCCTCGGGCGACCGGTCTGGGTTGACGACCCGAACTTCGACCTGCGCTATCACGTCCGGCGGACCGCCGTGCCGGCCCCTGGGGGGGACCACCAACTCCGCCAGTTGATGGCGCGGGTGATGGCCCAGCGGCTCGACCGCGACTACCCGCTGTGGGAGTACTGGCTTGTCGAGGGGCTCGCGCACCGTCGGTGGGCGCTGATCTCAAAGCTTCACCACTGCATGGTCGACGGGATCTCCGCCACCGACCTGTACCGCGTGATCTACGACACGTCCCCCGAAGCCCCGCCACCTGCCGCCGATAGCTGGGCCGTATCCGCGGAACCGTCGCCGCTCCGGCTCGCCGCGCAGGCGGCAATGGACATGGTGCTGCTTCCGGTGCGGGAAGCCTCCGCGCTGAGCGGCGCGGTGGCCCATCCGGGCAGCGCGGTCCGGCAGGCGGCCGGCACGGTGCGGGCCGTGGCGAAGCTGGCCCCATCGATGTGGCCGGCCACCGGGTCCTCGCTGAGCGGAGAGATCGGCCAGCAACGGCGGTATATCTGGGCCCGGGCGTCGCTTGATGACGTCAAGACGATCAAACGGCAGCTTGGCGGCACCGTGAACGACGTCGTGCTGGCCGCGATCAGTGGCGGCTTCCGTGCGCTGCTGCTGGCCCGCGGGGAGCACCCTGAACCGCATATGGTTCCGTCGCTGGTTCCAGTTTCTGTCCGGGGCCCCGGCCACGAGGGCGTCTACGAGAATCGGGTGTCGGCGGTGCTGGCTAATCTACCGGTTCACGTTGCCGATCCCGTTGACCGGCTCGATGCTGTCCGGGCCGAGCTGTCGGCATTAAAGGCGAGCAAGGAATCTATGGCCGGGGAGGCGCTGGTCTCACTGGGCCGCTACACCCCGTTTCCGGTGATGTCGCGGGCAGTCCGGCTCGCCTACGGGCTGCACCAGCACGAGATTGTCACGGTCACCACCAATATCCCGGGTCCACGCCAGCCGCTCTACGGGATTGGCCGCCGCCTGGTGGAGATCATCCCCTACGTGCCGATCGCCACGACGGTCCGCACCGGGGTTTCGATCTTGACGTACTGCGGTGACGTCACATTCGGGATCACCGGCGACTACCACGCGAATCCCGACCTCGAGGTGCTCGCCGGTGGTATCGAGGACGGCGTGTCCGAGCTCCTGAAAGCCGCCGAGCAGCGCATCCGGGCGGCAGGGACCCACGACAGCCAGCCTTGACTGGGCTGTGAGCCACGCCGCTGCTGTGATCACCTGTCATGAACCGGCCAGGGGTGCCCTCGCCGGACGCCGTGACTACGTGCCGGCTCCCGATGCCAGGAATTCGGGCGCCTCGTACGCAGGACTGGGGTACTGGTAGAAGCCACCGCCGCTCTTGACGCCCAGACGGCCTCGGTCAACGTAGCTCCGGATAAACCCGGCGTTGGTACGTGTCTGCGGGTCGCCCGTCTGCCGCGCCCAGTAGTCGGTGATCTGCCAGACCGTGTCGAGCCCGACCCTATCGAGCATCCCAAACGGGCCGATGGGCATCTTCATGATCCCTATCCAGGCGCGATCGACGTCCTCCACTGACGCGATCCCGTTCGCCGCGAGCGTGAGCGCCTCTCGGTTGATCGCGGTGTACAGCGCGTTGAAAACGTAGCCGAAGCTCTCCTTGCGCAGGCGGATAGGGATCTGGCCGATGCGCGGGGCGAAGGCGAGGAGGAGCTCTATCGTCTGTGCTGACGTGCCAGGGTGCGGCATCACGTCAACCACATTCGATGACCACACGGGGGTGTGGAAGTGCAGCGCCGCGAACCGGTCGGGCCGCCCTGTCGCAGCCGCGAACATCGAGGGAAGCAGCGTCGAGGTGTTCGTCGTGAACACTGCCCGCTGCGGACACAGCTCGTTGAACTGGCCGAGGACTCGCCCCTTGAGCACGGGGTCTTCGGGCACCGACTCATTGACAAGGTCGACGTCGGCTGCGGCGGCCACCGGGTCAGCGGGGCACTCGATACTCGCGAGCGCTCGCTCGAGCCGATCGGCATCGATGAGTCCCGCCGCCAGCGGAGCCTCCCCGTAGCCGCGGAGGCGCCGGCGCGCCGCGTCCAGGGCCGCCGGTTCGGTGTCGTGCAGGACCACGTGATACCCATGCATCGCAGCCTGCAGCGCGATCTGCAGGCCCATCGTGCCGCTGCCGATCACGAGCACGCGACGTACGTCCTCGGCGCGCATTGCCTGGTCCCTCCGTACTGTCAATCGGATACCACGTCCCCATGGCGGCCGAGCGTTCCACCATAGGAGATCGTTCAGCTGGCTGTCGAGCAATTCGCCGTCGAGCTTGTCCCGCTCGACCTCACCCAGGCGGGGCCAGCGGCACCGCGGACCGCATCCGACCGCCCCACCGGCCCGCACCTCGACGCCATCGCCGTCGCCGGCCTGTGGGCTGAGCTCATGGGCGTCCTCGGCTACGCGCGGTTCGTAGGAGGCGAGCGGCTCGTCCTTGGCGTGAACGATCAGAATCGGCACCGAGACCGCCGCCAGGTCGCGGTTGTTCAGGTCCGGGTCGCAGACGAAGCCGTCGAAGATCGCGCCCTTGGCCCGACAGCGACCGGGACGATGCTGTCGCGGGTTCCAGTCACGACGCGCGCGTCCTCAGAGGTCAGCGGGAACCCTTTCGGGACTCCGGCCAGCCGCATCAGGGCGGCTCCGCGACGTACTCACCGTCAGGCAGGCTGCGACAGGCCCAGTTCCGCGACGAGTACGGCCCTGATCTTCGCCATCTGCTCGCGAGCGGCTGGATCGGCCGCCGGGTACCTGGGGTTGATGGCCGTGAGCGTTTGCACGACGACCGCGGCCGTGGCCAGGCGGGTGAAACCATTTGTGGGTCGGCCGGGACGAGGTACCAGGGAGCCCACTGCTGGTCTGACTTAGCATCGTGGCGAAGGCCCGCTGGTACTCGTCCCAGTGGCGGCGCTCCCGGACGTCGCTGGCCGAGATTTCCAGTTCTTCCCTTGTTGGTCGATCCGCCCGAGGAACCGTTTGGCCTGCTCCCCTTTCGGCAGATTGAGCACGATCTTGACAAAATGGATGCCGTTGTCGACGAGGTAGCGCTCCCAGTCGTTAGTCTCGCGGGCAAGCAGGGCGTCGGCCTCCGGGCGGGTCACCTGTCCGGTGTAGCCCGGATCATGGTCTCGGCTCAGGTTGACAGTGCTTCCTGGAGCCACCCGCAGCGGTTCGATCAGGTTCCTCATCAACCGAAGGCGCTTGTCCACACCCTCACAACGCCCGCTGCGGCCACCTTGCCGATCACCTGGATCGGTAGAACCGTCGCAGCTACCGCAGCAGCGGCCATCGGTCGCGACGGGCCCGCGAGCAAGTCCTCAACGGCGGCCGCCAGCCGTGAGGACATGCGCGGCGCCGTCACGCTGGCTCCGTTCGGTCAGGACGCGGGCAAGGTCGACGCGTGAGCTGATGTCGAGCTTACGGAAAACCTGACGGAGGTGGAACGCGACCGTGTGCACGCTCAGGAACATCTGGTTCGCGATCTTCTGGTTTGTGAGGCCCTGCGCGACGAGGTCGGATACCGCCCGCTCCGTATCGGTCAAGCTCGCCCACCCCGAGCCGGGCCGGTCTGCGTAAGTGAAGTGCCTACGGCGGACACCGAGCTTGCGGAGCCTGCGCCGCACCCGTGCCGCATCCCGGGCCGCCGCTGCCCGCTCGTAGCCCGCGAGCGCACTGTCCAGACTGCGCACCGCCCTCTTTGCTTCTTGTTCCGCGGCAAGCAGCACACCGAGATCCTCCGCCGCGGACGCACGCTCCCACGGGTCACAAGCAGCGATGGCCGCCCGATTCAGTGCGTCCGCATCACGGTCAAGCACGCCATAGGCGTGGGCCGCCGCGGCAGAGACGCTGGCGAACCGTGGGTTGCCGAGTGCGATCGCTTGCGCGGCATCGGTCACCGCCTTGGCATGCTCCCGGTCGCCCTGACTGAGCGCAAACCTGACCAGCCAAGCAGCGGCGGTCGGCTGGGCCACAAGGACCGATCGAGACCGCTCGAGCCGCTGATAGATGTCAGCCACCAGCGCCCGGGCATGCTGTGCGCCGCGGGTGGCCTCGGCAACCTGGGCCGTCACCAGGAGGCAACGGGCCCGTCCATATGCGGGCGCGTTGCCGGCCAGTCGTGCCTGGATGGCCCTCGCGTATTCCGTCGCGCCGCGCGGGTCGCCTGATCGCAACGCTGCCGCGGCGAGAATCGACAAGCCGAAGGGGGTGAGCATGTGCGCGCCAAGCACTTTGGCGCGCCGAATACCCGACTCGGCGGACACGAAGGCCTCGGCTTGGCTGCCCGCGGCGAGGTCGACGAGTGCCGCTAGTATCTCGGGGCTGGCGCCGTGCACGGTGGGCCCGAGCGCAGTGACGTCCGTGCTAAATGCGCTGACGACCGTGCGGGCCTCGTCCAGCAGGCCGACTGATGTCAGCGTGCTAACGAGGATCAGCCGGGGCAGGGCGCGGCGCCCGATATCCGGCCCTATGCTTGCCCGCCGGACGGCGTCGCGGGCGAACTCCAGCGCGGCGCTGAGCCTGGCCTCGCTCCAGCCGATCATCGCGAGCGCGAGCAGCGCGCCGACGGTGGCCGGATCGTGCCGATGATCGGCGCCGGTAAGGATCGTTTCGGCGTGCGCGCGCGCCCATCGGGTGTCCTCGGTACCAGCACAGAGGCCGGCCAGCAGCACGAGCTCGGCCTCTTCGCGCACGTCGTCGGCAAGTTCGGCGTCAGCGAGCACCCGCTGGGCCTCCGCTACCGCGTCGCCGAGCCTGCCGCGATGGAGCGCTATGGACGACAGGACGCAACGGAGCCGGGCCGCAGTGATCATCGGCACCTGCTCGGCCAAGCTCGAATGAGCGAGCTCCGCAGCCTGCGTGAGCTGTCCGGCCGCGGCAAGCGCTGCCGTGGCGTTCACGGCCCGGCTGAATCGATTCTGATCGGCGGGGCCGGCCAGGTCGACCGCCTTCAGCGCCAGATCAGCGGCGGCCTGCGGTGCCGATACGAGGAATGTCCGCGCCGCGCGATCCAACCGGGCCAGGGCGTGTGCATCGGCTGGTCGGGTCCCGTTGATCAGATGCATTGCCGTCTCAGCCGGTGGGCCGCCCCGGTCCAGCAACAGTTCGCCAGCCTGCACGTGCAGTGCCTGGCGCGCCGGCGCAGGGACGTTGGCGGCGACCGCTTGCCAGACGAGTCCGTGCGGAACGCGAGCGAGTCCTTGGTGGCCATGAGAATGCCTGCGGCCAGGGCCGCCTCGATGTCAGGCAGCAGTTCGGCGGGTGTGTCGCCGAGAAGGGCAGCCAGCGTGTCAACGGCGAATGACCTGCCGAGAACGGCCCCAACTTCCAGCGGGTGCCTGGCGCGCGGGCGCAGGTCACTCATCCAGCGGCGCACAGCTTCCCGCAGCCGTTTCGGCAGCTGATCAGACACCAGCCTCGCTCGCCCTGCCTCTACCAGGATCCCGCCCTCGTCCTGCAGCCCGCCGAGCAATTCGGTCAGCAAGAATGGGTTCCCACCAGCGTCCGCTGCCAACGCGAGCACGTTGTGGCCAGGTACGGCGCCCAGCGTGCATGCCACCGCACCGGCCCAGGTCTCATCATCCAACGGTGCGAGCCGCATCCGGACCGAACCTGCCCGCTCGAGGTAGGCGAAAAGCCGCTCCACCTCGTTGTCCGTGCCCATTGTGCTCCGTGCCAGGATCCAAAACGGGGCACCGGCCGTTGGCCTCGCGGGCAGGCATCGCAGCCGCCCGAGCGTCGCGGTATCGGCCCACTGCAGGTCATCTACCATGATGAGCAGCTGGCTGTGTGCCACGCGCTGCCCGGGAACGCTTAGCTGGGGTTCCTGCGGACATCCCGCCCGACGAAGCGCGCCCGCCTGCCGAGGCCCGCTCTCCACGGCCACCATCGGCGGTCGGCGCTTGAGCGTGGAGACCTGCGGGCCCGCCGACGGCGCCTGCGTGGATTCAGCTGGATTACCCCAGGCGACGGAAAACCCGCGTTCAGCCGCCGCGGCAGAAGCCCTTATGAGCAGGCTCGTTTTGCCGACTCCCGGTTCGCCCTCGACGAGGAGCATCCCACCCCGGCCCGCCTCCGCCAGCCGCAGCAGATCGGTCAAGAGTCTTAGTTCGCGGTCGCGGCCATGCATCTCTTAGTCCCCGATGATCAGGTCGCCACGGCAACAGCGGAGTTTCTGCCGGAGGGCGCATCGCACGCCCTATCGTCCCCGACGCGGACCGATGCCCTGATGCCGGGTTCGTGGCCTCCTCAGATACCGATTCCGGCCCATCGTGGAGTCGCGTAATCAGCACCATGTGAACACCTTGTGATGTGGCTAGCAAGGGCCGCATCGAGCGCTCTCAGCTGGCCCGCAGAGTCGGGTTGGGCCGGTTGGCCGACCGGATGGCGTGCTGCGATGCTGGACCGCAGAATGCCGCCAACGTGGTCTCGGCCAGGTCTCGCCAAGCCGGGTCACCGGGCCGGGGAGGACATCGTGTCGAATTCTGTGCGCGTCATCGGTCTCGGGGGCTCCCTGCGGACCGGCTCCACCAGCCTTTCCGCACTTCAGGTCGCGCTCGAAGGAGCCGAGGGGGCCGGGGCCGAGCCGTACCTGATCTCGGTCCGAGCCCTTGATCTGCCCCTCTACACCCCCGAGCGCGACATCCCGGTAGCCGCGCGCGGGTTCGCCGACACCGTGCACCAGGCGGACGCGATGATATGGAGCACTCCGACCTACCACGGATCGGTCAGCGGGGCCTTTAAGAACTCACTCGATTGGCTGATTTTGCTGGCGGAGAGCAAGCCACCTTACCTGAGCAACAAACCGATCGGGCTGGTGGCCACGGCGGGAGGGGTCCAGGGGCTGCAAGCGGTTAACGCGATGGACTTCATTGTCCGCGCGCTCCGCGGCTGGGCGGTGCCGCTGGTGATGCCGGTGGCGCAGTCCTGGCATGCGTTCGACGCGGACGGCCGCCTCACGGACGAGTCGGTGGCGAGCCAGCTGCGTGCACTCGGCGCTGAGGTGGTCCGCGCCGCGCTCCAGTTCAAGCGGGACGGCACATGCGATTACGCGGACGCGAGGCAGTTCACGTCCGGTTCCTTCGGCGCCCAGGTCCGCTCGCAGGTATCCGCACGCTGAGCACGGTCGCTTATCCGGTGACCCGCCATGACAGGAGCCCTGCCGGATTGAGCACGGTCGCTGATCCGGTGACCTGCCATCACCGGAGATCTGCCGGATACCGTGCGGCAGGTGCCGGCGGGGCCCGTCACATCGCGCAGGCCATCCGGCCATTGATCCGGCTCCAGCCGGGGGCCGCGCATCCTCGTCCTGCCCGGGCCGCGGCGCATCGGATCCGCGATTACTTCCGTCATTTCCGTTCTTCCCTGGGCGCGCCGTGGATGCCGCGAAACCTGTAGCACCTGGATTCACGCAGCACCAGGGCGGCCCGCCTGGCCCGGAAACGGCATCCGGTCCGGCGCAGTACCGCGGCGGGCCAAGCCCCTGTCGGGTCGGCCAGAGCGTAGCCGTTCATGACCGAGGCAACGGTCGGGTTCCTGGCATCTGTGCTGGCTTAGGGCCGGCGGCAGCAGGGGTCGCGACTGCGACACCGTCCAGCCACCCGCGGCGCAGCTCGCTTCGTTCCCCCTCGATAAGGCCACCCCAGACACTGTGCTTGCCCACGCCGTGCCAATGCCTCATCGACAACTCCAGGCATTCGGCGCGCACGGGCAGTGGTGAGGTGACCGAACATGAGCGCAACGGCCGGCGCCGACGCCACCGGGCCGTCGCGTCGGGCGCTTCGAGTACCGGACGATCCTGTCCGCCGACATGAACCCCGAGGGGGTGAACGCTCAGCTGTCCGATGGGGTCCTGCCCGATGGGGTCCTGACTGTCGCGGTGCCGAAATCAGCGGCAGTCAAGCCCAGGCACATCGAGATGACAGGGTGACTAGTTGATCTCCCGTAGCCCCTCCCCCGTAGCGGCCCCGGTAAGCCTGAAGCGACACCCGGACCGCCGGGGTGAGGTCATGGCCTGGCCCCAATTCCGCGCTGCCGGAATCGTCGGTGAGCTCCCGCAGGTGCGGCGGCCAGCCCGCATGATCCGGCTGCGATAGCGATCCGTGCGCGTCGCCCAGAAAAACTACCCAATCTGGGGATGTGGGAGCACAGGAGATCAGCGACTGTCGGCTGTGCGGTGCTGCGCAGTAGCTTAAGGCAATTGGCTGGTAACGTGAGGTAAGGTCCGAACGCTGACCGCACGCTCGGAGCTGATCATAAGAGATTAAGCTGATCATAAAAGATCAAGAAGACCCGGGCGGTCAAGCGTGGTCAATGACATGCCGCGTCGGGTTTGATTGCAGGGTAGCCGCGTCTCGTCAGCCCGGTGTCGCGTGAGGTTTTGAACCGGCCCGTGGCCGGGCGCGTTTCGCCCCGCCCGCTGAGCTTGGCAGTTGAAAACAGGAGGAACTGATGGCGAAGGCAGTCGGCATCGATCTCGGCACCACGAACTCGGTGATCGCGGCGGTGGAGGGGGGCCAGCCGGCGGTCATCCCCAACGCCGAGGGATCGCGCACAACGCCGTCGGTGGTCGCGTTCACCGAGCAGGGCGAGCGCCTGGTGGGCCAGCTTGCCCGGCGCCAGGCCATCTTGAATCCCAAGGGGACGATCTACTCAGCCAAGCGATTCATCGGCCGGCGTTTCGAGGAGGTCCAGAGCGAAATCAACGCGGTCTCGTTCGACGTCGTCGCGGGCCCGGATGGCATGGCCCGGTTCAAGATCAGGGAAAAGCTTTACGCGCCTGAAGAGATTTCGGCGCTTGTGCTGCGCAAGCTCGCGGAGGACGCCTCGAAGTACCTGGGTGAGCGCGTCACCGAGGCGGTCATCACCGTGCCTGCCTACTTCAATGACGCGCAGCGCCAGGCGACCAAGGACGCGGGCAAGATCGCCGGCCTCGAGGTGCTGCGCATCATCAACGAGCCGACCGCTGCGGCGCTCGCCTACGGCCTGGACAAGAAGAACAACGAGACCGTGCTCGTGTTCGATCTGGGCGGCGGGACGTTCGACGTCAGCCTGCTTGACGTCGGGGATGGGGTGGTCGAGGTGCGTGCGACCGCGGGCGACACGCACCTGGGCGGTGACGACTTCGACCGGCGCATCGTCGACTACCTGGCCGACGAGTTCCAGCGGCAGGAAGGCATCGACCTGCGCCGTGACCCGCAGGCTCTGCAACGCCTTTTCGAGGCGGCCGAAAAAGCCAAGGCAGAGCTCTCCTCCGTCACCCAGACGCAGATCAACCTGCCCTTCGTCACGGCGGACACGAATGGGCCCAAGCACCTGAACACCGCCCTGATGCGATCCAAGTTCGAGCAGCTCACGGGCGATCTGATCGAGCGGTGCCTGGGGCCGGTGGAGCAGGTGATGAAGGACGCCAAGATCACCGCGAACGATATCGACGAGGTGATCCTCGTCGGCGGTTCGACCCGTATCCCGGCGGTACAGCAGCTGGTTCGCCGGCTGACGGGCGGCAAGGACCCGAACATGACCGTCAACCCTGACGAGGTCGTCGCCCTCGGCGCCGCGATCCAGGCGGCCGTCCTCAAGGGTGAGGTCAAAGACGTGCTGCTGCTCGACGTGACCCCGCTCTCGCTCGGGGTGGAGACGCTCGGCGGCGTGATGACCAAGGTCATCGAGCGCAACACAACGATTCCCGCGCGGCGCTCGGAAACGTTCAGCACCGCGGAAGACAACCAATCCGCCGTCGACGTCGTGGTCCTGCAGGGCGAGCGCGAGCGCGCGGCTGACAACAGGGTCCTCGGCCGGTTCCGGCTGGAGAACATCAGGCCGGCGCCGCGCGGCGTGCCGCAGGTCGAGGTCACCTTCGACACCGACGCCAACGGGATCCTGAACGTTTCTGCCCGTGACACCGACACCGGCGCCGAGCAGCGGATCACCATCAGCGAGAGTTCCAACCTCGACTCCTCCGAGGTGGACCGGATGGTCAGGGACGCCGAACAACACCGGAGCGAAGACCAGCGGCTGCGGGAGATGATCGATGCCCGCAACGAACTCGATACGGCCGCCTACCAGGTGGAACGGCGTCTTGGCGAGCTCGGCGACGCCGCGCCGGTGAACGAGAAGGCACGAGGGGAGATGCTGGTGTCCGAGGCGCGTCAGGCGATCAAGGAGGAAGCGCCACTCACCCGCCTTCGGTCCCTCACCTCCGACTTGCGGCAGATCTACCACAGCCTGAACGCGCCAGCTGCCGGGTCGGCCGGCGGCGGAGCGCCCGGCGGCGGTGCGGGCGGCGGTAACGGTCAGGGCAGGCCGGGCAGCGGCGGCGACGCGGGAGACGACGACGTCATCGACGCCGAGTTCACCACCGATTGAGGGCGGCATGGCAGATCAGCGTCCTCCCTGGCCGAGTTCCACGGGGACACCGGGTTATGGTCCGCAGGTAGCACGGCGCGCACCACCGGGCGCGCGCCAGTCGGACCCGGCAGAGCACGGGAAAGCGGAACCTCGCGCACAGTCTCTGCCACCCCGCGTGCCGCGCGCGCCGTCCCAGCCCCCGCCGGGCCCGCCGGGCCCGTCTGGCCCGTCTGGCCCGTCTGGCCCGTCTGGCCCGCAGTCCCGGGGCTCGCAATCGCCAGGTTCCGCCGTTACCGGGGATACGGACTCCATGGCGACGGTGGCCGAATTGCGCGGTCAGGTCGCCCAGCTCGAGGATGCGTGGCGGCGGGCACTCGCCGACCTCGACAACCTCCGCAAACGCGCAGCCAGGCAGGCCGGCCAACAGCGGGCGGACGAACGGGCTCGGGTGGCGGCAGAGTGGCTGCCCGTTCTCGACAACCTGGAGCTTGCCCTCGAGCATGCCGGCCAAGCCGACGGCGCCATCGTCGAAGGGATCCGGGCGGTCCGCGACCAGGCCGTCGCCGTGCTCGCCCGGCTCGGTTTCCCGCGCCGCGACGACATGGGCACGAAGTTCGATCCTGCGCACCACGAAGCGGTCGCCAGCGTGCCGGCCCCGAATGTCCCGGCCGGGACCGTTGTCCGCGTCCTGCGGCCGGGATATGGCGATGACGACCGACAGCTACGCCCGGCCGCCGTAGTGGTCGCGGCACCATCAGCGCCACCTATGGAATCGGACTGATGGCCGCGACGCGTGACTTCTACGAGCTCCTGGGGGTATCGAGGTCGGCCAGCCAGGACGAAATCCAGCGGGCTTACCGCAAGCTCGCTCGTGCACACCACCCCGACGTCAACAAGGACCCAGCGGCGGAGGAACGGTTCAAGGAGATCGCCGAAGCCTACGACGTCCTGTCCGATCCTGACACCCGCAGAAGGTACGACAGCTTCGGGCCCGATTTCCGCCGGGTTCCCGAGGGGGTCGATGAGCAGACGTGGGCGCGAGCACGCGCTGGTGCTGGCGCCGGCCGCGGCGGAGCCCGCGCCGGTGGGACGCGCGGCGCACCGACAGGCGCGGACGGCGAGCGCGTCTGGTACAGCTCGGGCACCGGTGACGACTTCGACTTCGACGATCTGCTGGGTGGCCTGTTCTCCCGCCGGGGACGAAGGGGGTGGGGCGGTCCCGTTCCCGGCGCCGATCAGGAGGCCGAAGTCGAGCTTACGGTGGATGAGGCCTACCGTGGCGGCCGTCGCAGCGTCACCATCTCAGGACCGGACGGATCGCGGAACATTACCGTGACCATTCCGGCCGGGGTCACGGCGGGCCAGCGGATAAGGCTGTCCGGCCAGGGCGGCCGTGGCAGCGACGGCGCCCCGCCCGGTGACCTCTATCTGGTGGTGCGGATGGCCCCGCATCCCCGGTACCGGGTCGACAGGCGTGACATCCACATCGATCTGCCCCTCGCCCCGTGGGAAGCGGCACTTGGCGTCACCATCTCCGTTGACACGCCGGCTGGTGAGGCAAAGGTGAAGGTCCCGCGCGGAACATCGAGCGGGCGGCGGTTGCGGCTGCGGGGCCGCGGGTTGCCGAATCCCAAGGGCAAGCCGGGCGACCTGATCGCCGAAGTGCGGATCATGGTCCCCGCCAAGCCCACCAAGGAGGAACAGCAGCTGTTCGAGCAGCTCGCCGCGACCTCCAAGTTCGACCCGCGGAGGCAGTCGTGACGACCGCCATTGTCCTGGTCGCGCCTCGGCGCAGGCGGCTCGACCTCGAGTCGTTCGCCCACGCCGCCGGCATGCACCCGAGCACGGTGCGCCGCCTCGTGGCACTGGGCTTGCTCGAGCCGTACCAGGACACGACCGGCACGCTGTGGTTCCAGCCCGCACAGATCGCCGCCGTGGCACGTATCCAGCGGCTGCGCGCCGGATTCAGCATCAACTACGCCTCCCTCGGCCTCGTCATCCACCTGCTCGACCGCATCGCGGACCTGGAGTCCGCGCTGAGGCAAGCGGACGCGCCGGGGCAAGCGGACGCGCCGGGGCAAGCCGACGCGCCGGGGCAAGCGGACGCGCCGGGGCAAGCGGACGCGCCGGGGCAAGCAGACGGGCTTGGGCAAGCAGAGCGGGCAACGTCCCGATCCAACGGAGGCCAGCTGTGGACATGAACCGCCTGACCCAAAAGTCACAAGAAGCCCTGCACGACGCGCAGACCAAGGCGCTGCGGTTCGGGCACACCGAGGTCGACGGAGAACATCTGCTGCTCGCACTGCTCGACCAGCCCGACGGCCTGGCCCCACGTCTGCTCACACAGGCGGGCGCCGACGCTGATCGCCTGCACAGCCAGCTGGAGGCCGAGCTCGGCCGTCGGCCGAGAGTCAGCGGACCCGGCTCGGCACCGGGACAGATCTTCGTGACGCAGCGCCTCAACAACCTCCTCGCCGCGGCGGAGCGTGAGGCCAGGCGGCTCAAGGACGAGTACGTCTCGGTCGAGCACCTCCTCATTGCGCTGCTCGATGAGGGCAGCCAGACGGCGGCCCGGCGGCTGCTGCATTCGGAAGGGCTGACGAGAGACCAGTTCCTGCAGGCGCTCACGGCGGTCAGGGGCAATCAGCGCGTCACCTCCGCCATGCCCGAGGTCACCTATGAGGCACTGGAGAAGTACGGCACGGACCTGGTGGCCGACGCGGAGGCCGGCCGACTCGATCCGGTCATCGGGCGCGACAGCGAGATCCGCCGCGTCATCCAGATCCTGTCGCGCAAATCCAAGAACAACCCTGTCCTCATCGGCGATCCCGGCGTAGGTAAAACAGCGATCGTCGAGGGGCTTGCCCAGCGCATTACCCGCGGCGACGTGCCGGAGGGCCTGCGGGACAAGAAGGTCTTCGCACTTGACATGGGCGCGCTGGTGGCCGGCGCGAAGTACCGGGGCGAGTTCGAAGAACGGCTCAAGGCCGTGCTCAACGAGGTTCGGTCCGCCGAGGGACGGACCTTGCTGTTCGTGGACGAGCTGCACACGGTCGTGGGTGCCGGCGCCGCAGAAGGCGCCATGGACGCGGGCAACATGCTCAAGCCGATGCTCGCCCGCGGTGAGCTCCACATGATCGGAGCGACCACACTCGACGAGTACCGCAAGCACATCGAGAAGGATGCCGCGCTCGAGCGGAGGTTCCAGCCGGTGCTGGTGGACGAGCCGTCCGTCGAGGACGCCATCTCGATCCTGCGCGGCCTGCGTGAGCGGCTCGAGGTGTTCCACGGGGTCAAGATCCAGGACAGTGCCCTCGTCGCGGCCGTGGTGCTAAGCCACAGGTACATCTCGGACCGATTTCTTCCCGACAAGGCGATCGACCTGGTTGATGAGGCGTGCGCGATGCTGCGCACCGAGATCGATTCCATGCCCGCGGAACTTGACGAGCTCACCCGGCGGGTGATGCGCCTGGAGATCGAGGAGGCGGCCCTCGCGAAGGAGGACGACCCGGTTAGCAAGGAACGCCTGGAGAACCTGCGCAAGGAACTGGCGGATCTGCGCGCAGAGGCCGACGCGATGCGGGCTCAGTGGGAGGCCGAACGCGCCGCGCTGCGCCGGGTGCAGGCATTGCGGCGGGAGATGGAGCAGGTGCGGCAGGAGGCCGAGCTCGCGGAGCGCGACTACGACCTGAACCGGGCTGCGGAGCTGCGTCACGGCAAGCTGCCCGAGCTTCAGCGGCGGCTGCAGGCCGAGGAGGAGCAGCTCGCCGCGAAGCAGGGCAAAAGTCGGCTGCTTCGTGAGGTCGTCACCGAGGAGGAGATCGCGTCGATCGTGTCCCGCTGGACGGGGATCCCGGTGAGCCGGCTGAAGGAAGGCGAGCGAGAGAAGCTGCTGCGCCTCGACGAGATCCTGCATGAGCGCGTCGTCGGCCAGGATGAGGCGGTACGGCTGGTGGCCGACGCCATCATCCGCGCCCGATCAGGGATCAAGGATCCGCGCCGCCCGATCGGATCGTTCATCTTTCTCGGGCCCACCGGGGTCGGCAAGACAGAACTTGCTAAGACCCTCGCCTCGGCGCTGTTCGACACCGAGGACAACATGGTCCGCATCGACATGAGCGAGTACCAGGAACGCCACACCGTCAGCCGCCTGGTCGGCGCGCCGCCGGGCTACGTGGGCTATGAGGAGGGCGGTCAGCTCACCGAGGCCGTCCGGCGCAAACCGTACTCGGTCGTGCTCTTCGACGAGATCGAGAAGGCGCACCCGGACGTGTTCAACACGCTGCTCCAGGTTCTCGACGACGGGCGGCTCACCGACGCGCAGGGCCGTACGGTGGACTTCCGCAATACCGTGATCATCATGACCTCGAACGTGGGGTCGGAGTACTTGCTCGACGGGGTGACCCCGGACGGGGAACTAAAGCCCGAGGGGCGCGATCGCGTCCTAGCTGAGCTTCGCGAGCGCTTCCGGCCCGAGTTCCTCAACCGGGTCGACGAGGTCGTCCTGTTCAAGCCCCTCACCCAGCCCGAGATCGAGCGCATCGTCGACCTGATGTTCAACGACCTGCGGACGCGGCTGGCGGACCGCCGGATGACGCTCGAGTTGACCGAGGACGCGCGGCGGTTCGTCGCGCGGCAGGGTTTCGACCCGGTCTACGGCGCCCGCCCGCTGCGACGGTTCATCGCCCGGGAGGTGGAAACCCGCATTGGGCGTGCGCTGCTCGCGGGTGACGTTCGCGATGGAGCCGTGATCCGCATAGGCGTGCACGAGGGCGAGATCGTCGTCACATACGAGAATCCCCAAGACGCCGCGCAGCAGCGAGCCGCCGAACAGCAATCGGGAGCGTACCGCTGATGACCGCATCGAACATAGTTGTATGTGCGCGGTGCGGCCGTAAGAACCGGGTGCCTGCGGCCGCCGATGGCAACCCGCACTGTGGCAACTGCGGCGCGCCGCTTCCCTGGATCGCCGACGCGACCGACGACGACTTCGCTGCCATCGCGGAGAGTGCCGCCATTCCCGTCGTCATCGACCTGTGGGCGACCTGGTGCGCGCCTTGCCGGATGGTTAGTCCTGCGCTTGAGCAGGTCGCCACGGAGATGGCGGGCCGGGTCAAGCTGGTCAAGGTCGATGTCGACGGCGCACCCAAGCTCAGCGAGCGGTTCGCGGTGCACGCCGTGCCGACCCTCCTGCTGTTGAACCGCGGGCAGGTGATCGCACGCCAGGCGGGGGCGGCACCAGCGCCCGCCCTGCGCAAGTGGGTAGAGGAGTCGATCGCGCGCGAAGGGTCAAAAACGTAGCAAACGACGCGTGGAGGCGGCGGCGCGAGCCACGTGATCGTGGTACCTGAGCCGTCCGGCGTCGCTCACGGCGACGTCGTCGACGCGGGCTACGGCCCTGGCCTTTCGTTCCGTGGCCCCGACAACATCGCCCTCGAGCTGTTTGCCCCGCCAGAGCGTGACCGCTCCTAACCAGCGAGCAGGCTGGCCGCTGCGCTGTCGAGATGGTCTGCCCAGGGAGCGTTAGCGCCGGCCACAGTGCATGTGAGGGCCGCAAGGTAGGTGGCGAACCGGAGCGCTCGCCATGCGTCGTCCGGCGTGAGTTTGGTAAGCCGACCGCCAAGCTGTTCGTGCCGCCACAGCCAGTGAAGCAGTGCGGCGGAGAACGCGTCGCCCGCGCCGACAGTGTCTATGATCTTCACAGGTACAGCCGGTACGGAGATTCGTTCGCCGTCCAGCGATGCTTGGGCACCTTGTTTGCCTGCTGTGAGAACCACGAGGCGGACGCCAATATCGTGCCATTGTGCAAACACGTGCTCAACTGGCCGGTCCGGGTACAGGTGTGCTAGATCCTCGTCACTTAGGCGGAGGATATCTGCCATCTCGCACCAGGCGCCGAGCCGGTCGCGGTAACGATCGGGGGCGATTAGCGAGGTGCGAACGTTGGGATCGATCGAGATAGTGGCATGCCCGCGAGCTGCTCGAAGCGTGTCCTCGATGACGTGGCCGCCAGGTTCCATAATGAGGGCGAGTGATCCCGCGTGGATGCACCGAGCTTCAGACAATTGCCGGGGATCCAGCTCGCCCGGCCGCCATTGCCAGTCGGCGGTGCCGGTGGCGTAGAACTCATAGGCCGTGCGGCCGCTGTCGTCCACGGAAGCGATGGCAAGGGTGGCCGGCTCGTCGGCGGGAACGCTGTTGGTGAGGTCGACCCCGGACCGAATGAGCCGATCATGGAGCAGCCGGCCCAGGGCTCCGCCAGCCAGGCGGCTCACGAACCGTGCCGGCGTGCCGAGTTGAGCCAGCGCCACGGCCGTGTTGGCGGGCCCGCCGCCGGCATGCACGGTCAGCACCGTGCTACCTTCCGCGGCGCACCGCGCCTGGACAACTGCGTCAGCCACGTTCTCGCCGATCACTGCGACGTATGGGCTCATGACGGCCCTTCCTGTCGGCTCTCGGTGTCCAAGCCGACGGTCGAGCTCCCGGTTCGTGGCCGGGCTTTGGGCGCCACGGCCGGTTACGGGAGCCCCACCCACACTACGGCGGCACCGCGGACATCTCTCGTGCCACGCGAGCAAGCCGCCGGTGCCATGGTGACCGTGTCAGCGCCTCGTCTACGGTGGCCACACGATAGGTGTCGCTCGCGCACTGTTTCCTGAGGAGTCACTCGTGGACGAGCTGAACGACGAAGAGCGCGCGATTATTGAAACGGTCCGTGATTTTGTGGATCGCGATGTGCGTCCGGTGGCGCGCGATCTCGAGCATGCGAACGCCTACCCGGCCGAGCTCATCGAGCGGATGAAGAACCTGGGCATCTTCGGTCTCGCGATTCCCGAGCCCTACGGTGACGTCCAGGTGTCCACCGCGTGCTACGTGCAGGTGACAGAAGAGCTGGCACGGGGCTGGATGAGCCTAGCGGGCGCGATGGGCGGTCATACCGTGGTGTCCAAGCTCATCGTCAGGTTCGGGACCCAGGAACAGAAGGACAGGTACCTGCCCCGGATGGCTACCGGCGAGATCCGTGCGGCGATGGCGCTCACCGAGCCCGGCGGCGGCTCCGACCTCCAGGCCATCCGGACCACCGCCAAGAGGGACGGCGACGGCTACGTGGTGGACGGCGCCAAGACGTGGATCTCCAACGCCCGGCGGGCGCAGGTCATCGCCCTGCTGTGCAAGACCGATCCGGCAGCCGACCCGCCGCACCACGGCATCAGCCTGCTGCTGGCCGAGCACGGGCCCGGGATGGATGTGTCACGGGATCTGCCCAAGATCGGTTACAAGGGGGTGGAGTCGTGCGAGCTCAGCTTCGACGGCTACCGTACGCCTGCTTCTTCCCTGCTTGGTGACACCGAGGGCAGGGGGTTTGCGCAGATGATGGCCGGGCTTGAGGTCGGCAGGATCCAGGTCGCCGCCCGTGCGCTTGGCGTCGCGAGGGCTGCCTTCGAGGACTCGCTGCGGTACGCGCAGGAGCGCGAGACGTTCGGCAAGCCGATCTGGAAGCACCAGTCGATCGGCAACTACCTGGCGGACATGGCGACCAAACTGACTGCGGCGCGGCAGTTGGTCATGTTCGCCGCTCGCAGGATCGACGCGGGCTACCGCGCCGACATGGAGGCAGGGATGGCCAAGCTGTTCGCTTCCGAGAGCGCCATGGAGATCACCTTGGACGCGATACGGATCCACGGCGGATACGGCTATTCAACCGACTTCGACGTTGAGCGGTATTTCAGGGACGCTCCGCTGATGATCGTCGGTGAGGGGACCAACGAAATCCAGCGAGGCGTCATCGCCCGGCAGCTGATCGCCAGGGGCGGCCTGCCCGTTTGACTTAGCGTGCGCAGAGCTGGAACTCGGGGGGAACGCGAGCATCGGACGGGAGCCGCAGTGGTCACTTTTCCTGAGGGCTTCGCCTGGGGTACGGCGACAGCCTCCTATCAGATCGAGGGAGCGGTCAGCGAGGACGGGCGCCAGCCCTCGATCTGGGACACCTTCAGCCACCAGCCCGGCAGGATCCTGCATGGCGACACCGGGGACGAGGCGTGTGACCACTACCACCGCTACCCGGAGGACGTGGCCATCATGGGCTGGCTGGGCGCCCAGTACTACCGGTTCTCACTGGCCTGGCCGCGTCTTCAGCCGGCCGGCAGCGGACCGCTGCACCAGCCGGGCGTCGCCTTCTACCACCGGCTTCTCGACGAACTCGCCTCGGCGGGCGTGCGGCCGTGGGTGACGATCTACCACTGGGATCTTCCGCAGGTGCTCGAGGACGCGGGCGGCTGGCCGGTACGGGACACGGCCGACCGGTTCGCCGACTTCGCTGCCCTGGTCCACCAGGAATTCGGCTCTCGTGTCGACTGGTGGACGACCCTCAATGAGCCGTTCTGCTCGGCTTTCTCCGGCTACGCCCAGGGGGTACACGCCCCCGGCCGCACCGAGCCCGCCGCGGCCCTCGCGGCCGGCCATCATCTGCTGCTCGGCCACGGGCTCGCGGTGGAGCGGATGCGGGCTGCCCGGCCAGGCAGCAAGCTCGGCATCACCCTCAACCTGTCGCAGATGCTGCCGGCCACCTGCAGCGAGGCCGACCGTGAGACGGCGGCCAAGCTGGACGCCAGGAAGAACGGTTTCTTCATGGGCCCGCTCTTCGCGAGCGGCTACCCGGACCGCCTGCTAGGTGAGGTCGCCGGCCTGGGGCTCGCCGACCACATCCGCGACGGCGACCTGCGGCACATCGCCGCACCCCTCGACTTCCTCGGCATCAACTACTACCGGCGGTTCTACTCCAGGGCCAGGACGCCGGGGGAGATCGCCGCCGCCCGCGGGCGGCCGTCTCCCTGGGTCGGATGCGATGAGGTCCAGATTGTCGACCGCGGGCGTGCCAAGACTCAGATGGGCTGGGAGATCGATCCGGACGGGCTGCAGGAGCTGCTCACCTGGGTAGCCAGGGAACATCAGGTCCCGCCGCTGTACATCACCGAGAACGGGATGGCGTCCGATGACCGTCCGTCGCCGGACGGCGCCGTCCACGACGGCGAGCGGATCGCCTACCTCGAATCGCACGTACGCGCCGCCCATAGGGCGCTCAGCGCCGGGTTGGACCTTCGCGGGTACTTCGTCTGGTCGTTGCTCGACAACTTCGAATGGGCGTTCGGGCTGGAGCGGCGGTTCGGTCTCGTCCACGTCGACTATCCGACACAGAAGCGGACGCCCAAGGACAGCGCGCACTGGTACAGGCAACTCATCCGCGCGGGCGGCCTCGACGGGTAGCGGCCACACGCGCGGGGGTGGGTGTTTCAAAACGTCTCCTGGTTCCTGCGATCACATTGGGTATATATTTTGTGGCGTAGGGTGACATGGTTTGCCGGATTTGCTGGCTTGGTTGGGGGCCTGGACTGATTTGATGGCGAGAGCCTTGTTATGGGCCGACGATGTCGTGGGTGCTGCCGGCGGGGACCCCGGAAGAACAGAGCTGGGCGATGACCGCAGCCGCGCCGCAGGCTGGTGTGCGGATTCTGCTGGTTGAGGATGACGGGGCGAACCGCGCTTTGGTGCGGGCTGTGCTGGCCCGGTCAGCCGATCCCGAATTGCGGGGCGCCTGCATTGTCGAGGCTGGTGATCTCGCGCAGGCGAGGACAGCTCTCACGGGTCCGCCGGTCGATGTGGTGCTGCTGGATATGGGGCTGCCAGACGGCAACGGCCTGGAGCTGGCCGCTGAGCTGAGGAATACTCCCGACGGGCGACCACCCGCGGTGGTGGCCGTCACCGGTGGGACGGGGCCCGGGCAGGCCCACGAAGCGATCGCGGCCGGTTGCCGGGAGGTGCTGACCAAGCCTTATGCGGCTGCGGACTTGTGCGACGTGCTCGCGGCCGCGCTGCGCGCCGACCGGGCGGCGCCGGATGCCGGGTGAAGCCGGCGGATGGCCGCGGAGAATCCGGTTGTGATCTTACGTGACTGATAGGACTCATGCCGTGACGCAAGGGGATTGCGGGCCGGATTTCCAGGTACTGTTCGAGTCAGCGCCCGTTTCCTTCCTGGTGCTTGACCCGGACGGGGTGATCGTCGCGGTCAGCGACAGGTATCTGCGTGACACGATGACCGTCAGGGAGCAACTCATCGGCCGTCTCGTTTGCGAGGTATTTCCCGAAGACCCTGGCGATCCGAACGCGTCCTCCGGGCCCGCGAGCCTGAGCGCGTCCCTGGACAGGGTCCGCCGCCACCTGGTTCCCGACACGATGGCCGTGTTGAAGTGGGACATCAGGCGGCCGGAGTCGGCGGGCGGCGGGTTCGAGGTCCGCTATTGGAGCCCGATCAACTCGCCGGTGCCCGGCCCTGACGGTCGGCTGGCCTACATCATCAACCTGGTGCGGGACGTCACCGAATACGTGCGCCTCAAGGAGCAGGAGAGCGATCAGCTCGAGCTGACATCCCGGCTTCATCAGCGCACCCAGCAGATGGAGGCAGAGATCTTGGCCCGGTCGCGTGAGCTGGAGGATGCGAACCAAGCGCTGCGGGCGGCCGACGACGCCAAGAACGAGTTCCTGTCGCGGGTCAGTCACGAACTGCGCACGCCACTGAACGCGGTGCTGGGTTTCGGTGAGCTGCTCAGTCTCGGCGACATCACTGCCGAGCACCGCGACTGGGTCACGATGATCCTCGGAGCCGCCCGGCATCTGCTTGCCCTGCTGGATGATGTGCTCGACATCTCCCGCATCGAGGCCGGGCAGCTGTCGCTGTCCGTCGAGCCCGTGGCTGCCCTGGAGGTGATCGCCGACGCGCTGGAACTGGTCCGCCCGCTTGCCGTGTCCGGCGAGGTGCGCCTGGACCCGGCGGCGGCGCCGGGAACGAGCCAGCACGTGCTGGCCGACCGCCAACGGCTGCACCAGGTCCTGCTCAACCTGCTGTCCAATGCCGTCAAATACAACCAACCGGCCGGCACGGTCACCACGGCCATCCAGGCCCGTCCCGGCGGGCGACTGCGCATCAACGTCACCGACACCGGCCAGGGCATCAGTCAGCAGGAACTGGGCAAGCTGTTCATGCCGTTCGAGCGGCTGGACGCCGCGGTAGCCGGCATCGAGGGCAGCGGTCTGGGCCTGGCCCTGTCCCGCAGCCTCGTCCAGGCCATGGGCGGCGTCATCGGTGTCAGCAGCGTCAAGGGCCAGGGAAGCACGTTCTGGGTCGAATTGCCCGCAGCGGAAGCCGCCGCGGCCGAGCATGCCGTGGAGCACGACACCCTGGCCGACAGCCGCGCGTACACCGCTGCCAAGACCATGTTGTACGTGGAAGATGTTATCGAAAACGTGCGGCTCGTCGAAGAGATCCTCAAAAAGCGCCCCTCCGTCACCCTCATCCCCGCGCCGCTCGCCGCGACCGCCCTCGATCTCGCCGGGCAGCATCACCCCGACCTGATCCTCCTTGACGTCCATCTTCCCGACATGACCGGCGACGAAGTCATCCGCCGCCTGCGCGCCAACCCCGTCACCAGTGCTATCCCCGTCGTGATCCTCAGCGCCGACGCCACGCGGCGCCAGATAGACCATCTGCTGGCCGCCGGGGCAACCGCCTACCTCACCAAGCCCATCGGGATGCGCGACCTGCTTCAGACCATCGACAACGCATTCGGCGAGGCTCAACCGGCCGGGTAACCATCTGCCCACCCAGCGCTCGCTGAGATGACGCCATCAGCGTGCTCAGCCGACCGTCCGGCCCGACCCGCTGTCCCTGGCCCGATTCCCGTCATCGACGGCCTGATCGCGGCGCCGGCCAAGGTTCGCGGCTGGACCCTCGGCACCAAGAACACTGGCGACGTCGCCCGCAGCGGGTCGCGCTGCTCAATCCTTTCGATTCATGAATGGCGCCGGAGCGTGCAGGGGACGCCGAATGGTCACACCCCGGCAGGCGGCCGGGCTTTTCTCGCGCGGCTCCGCCGCATCCACATCGGGCTCACCAGGGCGATGAGCAAGGCGGCGACCCCGATCTGCAGGATATGACGGATCCAGTCAATGCCGCCGGTGTGGCGGACCCCCAGGCCAACCGAAATGAAGTTACCGATGAGGGCGCCAGCGATCCCCAGCAGGATCGTCAGCCAAAGCGGGATATCCTGCCGTCCCGGCACGATCAACTTCGCGATGACGCCGATTACCAGGCCAGCGATGATTGACCAGATGATTTCGAGCATCGAGAC